>NZ_JBIWLW010000047.1:0-48482 GCF_044766385.1 Streptomyces sp. NPDC102274
ACGCATGCCGGCCGCGTCGTGGTGGGCCCGGGCCGTGGTGGAGTCCACGCTGACCAGGGAGAGGTCCACCTCGCCCCGCGCGGCTGCCTTCGCGATCAGCTCTTCCAGCAGGGCCTCGAAGACTCCGGCGTCCCGCCACTGCCGGAAGCGGTTGTGCACGGTGGACCACGCGCCGAACTCGACAGGCATCTCACGCCACTGCGCTCCCGAGCGGAACTTCCAAATCACACCCTCGAACTGCTGCCGCAGCCGCGCGGGATACGGGCCGTACTCGCCGATCGGCAGGTACGGCTCGACGTACTCCCACTCCTGATCCGTCAGTTGCCGCCGTGTCATACACACCGGCCTACCCGATCCTCCCGCTCCACGAGAGCGAAACCCACAGATTGATCACGACCCAATACACGCCCTAGTCCGGGGTCCATCCCCCACTGCCAGACGGCTGCGATCTTCCTCGGAGTGGGCCGGTCGCGGGTTACCTCGGTTCGGGTGAACCGAGGTAACGCCCGTCTCCGCAGGCTGGCGTAAGGGACGCTGCCCTTGCAGAGGTAGGAACTCCATTTCGTGTAAAGGAATTACATCAGGGGTAGCAACCCTGATTTGCAAAACATCCATGAATTCCTTGGATGCTCGCATGGGACTTCGACAAGCATGCCTCACAACTATAAAGGACCTGAAAGAACTGGCCCCGTTGTCGCAGCGCGTCGCTCGCCGAGTGCGCGGGCGAGTTGCTCGCGAAGTTGGTGGTTCTCCTTGGTGAGGCGCCGGATGCGGTCGTTGGCGGCCTCAAGCCGCCGTAGCAAGGAAGCATCGGAGGCGCGTTGGCGTGCGGGGATCCTAGACCTGGGATCTCGACCGAGCATTGCCCGCAGGTGCTCGATCTCCGTTCGCAGGTCCGGCTGAGCATAGAGCCAGGAGCGGGAAACTTGCGCTCGTTTCGCGACGGTCTCGAACGTGACTGGTTCGCCCGCGGCATCGAGAGCGCGGAGTGCCTGAACGGCCTTGGAGCGGGTGTACTCGCTTCGGCGGCGGGCGGCGTCGACGATGTGCTGGCTGTTGTCAGCCCCGGCTCTTCAGCGGAATTGGTCGATCTGACGCCCTGACAGCAGAAAGGTACCGCCGACCTGCAAGGATGCGAGTGTCTAGATCGAATCCGGCGCAGGAGTCAGGGCACCTTTCTGGTGAGCGAGCGTACAGGGTGGGACCGCGGTCTGTCTGTGACGGCCGATGGGAAAGGGCTGGTCGGGCATGCGGGGGCGGTGCTGCTGCGCAAGCTCGCCGACCGCGTCGGCCTGAGCGACGCACTGGCGGGAGTGCTGCCATCGGGCACGGCCTCGTCGTGGCGGGACCGGGCCACCGCGCTCGTCGGCCTCGTCGTCGCGATCGCGCTCGGCGCCACGAATGTGCTGGAGGCCGAGCAGTTCCAGCTCCACCACGGCTCCCTGTTCGGACCGGCGGTGTCGGACTCCACGCTGCACCGGCTGCTGTCCACGACGGACGAGACGAGGCGCGCACAGATCGCGAAGGTACGACAGAGGGTGCGTCGCCACGTCTGGACGCTGCTGCACCTGCGGCCCGGCGGCTTCCCGTATCTGACCGTCGCGGGGCGGCATCTGAAGGGCTGGATCGTGCTCGACATGGACGCCACGATCATCACCGCGGCCTCCAGGAAACAGGGCGCCGCCGGCACGTTCAAGGGCACCTTCGGCTTCCACCCGCTGGCCGCGTGGCTGGCCAACACCGACGAGTGCCTGGCGATGGAGCTGAGGGAGGGCAACGCCGGCGCGAACACCGTCGCCGATCACCTGCGGGTGCTGGATGCCGCACTCGCACAGATACCCCGCTCCTCTCAGGCCAAGATCCTGGTGCGGGTCGACGGCGCAGGTGCCACGCACGGCCTGCTCAAGCGTCTTCAGGCGCTGAACACCACGCGGCGCACGGTCCGCTACACCGTCGGCTGGACGATCACGCCCGAGGACGAACGCGCCATCGCCCGCCTCCCCGAAGCCGCCTGGGAAACCTCCCTGCGACAGGACGGCGAGGTCCAAGAGGGCTACTTCGTCGCCGAGCTGACCGGGTTGAACACTCGTGAGGGCTGGCCCAAGGGCATGCGGCTGATCGTCCGCCGCGTCAAGCCCTCCCGCCGGCACCTGGGGAAGCTGACCGCGTTCGAGCAGAAGACCGGCTGGCGCTACTCGATCACCGCAACGAACATCCGGCACATGGGCCACATCGCCGGCACCCACCAAGTGCAGTTCCTCGACGTCCTGCACCGCGATCACGCCGAGGTCGAAGACTGCGTGCGCACCAACAGGGCGATGGGACTGGCGAACCTGCCGTCCAAGTCCTGGGAAACGAACGCGAGCTGGATGCTCACCGCGAACCTCGCCGCCGATCTCGACGCCTGGCTGCGGCTGCTGACCCTCCACGACCAGGCGGACCTCGCCGACGCCGAGCCGGACACGATGCGCTTCCGCCTTTACCACCTGCCCGCCCGGCTCGCCCACCACGCACGCCGCCGTCACCTGCGCATCGAACGGACCTGGCCCTGGGCGACGGCGTTCACGACCAGCTGGAAGCGGATCAACAACCTGACCGCCGCCACCTGACGACCAGCCTCCGCCCCAACGCACACCGAGAGGAGGAAGGCAGGCAGTCTCCGGGCCCGTGGAACCCGGCGCACCCCGCAGCGACACGCGACGGCCCACTCTCACACGGCGAGGGACATTACGGGCGAACTGCCGGGCCGCTCAACGACCAAACCCCACCGAAGAATCGAGGTCAGCTCGCATCTGCAGTTGCCTCCGGCTGATCGGGATCGGATTCCAAGGTGGTGATGATCTGCTCCAGGTTGCCCAGGACCTGCTGGTTCATCTCGACCACCCGTGCTTGGCCGCGGGCCTCGGCGGCGGAGACGATCTGTAGCAACTGCTGGCGCTGTTCTCGGTGTTGTGGCAGGAATTCGGGGGTGGTGACGAACGGGTACGGGGCTGCCGTGGACATTCGGGAACCCGGCAGGCTCCCAGACCGAAGATCAGCTCTCCCGGAGCAGGGATGAACACATCGACGCGGAACTCCGGCCGGACCGCGGCCATGAGTTTACCCAGCAGCCCTGAGCCGGGAAGGGGAACCACCCCCAGGCCCTCGCCCTGATCGCCGACCCCGAACTCCGCCAACGCCTGCACGTCGTCTACGCCGAGGCCCTCAGCCTCTGAACCAACGTCCACACGTCACGCCGTGCCTACGCGGGCGAGTGCTCCTCCTCCACGGCAGCGAACAGATGCTCGCCGTGTGCCCAGCGTTTGAGCTCCGGACGGCCCACGAGGACGATCCCGTGACGCCGGGCGAAGTCCGTCGCGGGCCGGGTGAACCCGTTCAGGGCGACGATGACGGCCACCTTCGCGTGATGCTCGGGCACCGCGGTGCCGTTGAATCGCTGCACAGCCTCGGACCCGACGGTGCCGCTGTACTGCTTGCACTGCAAAACGATCTTGTCGCCGTCTTCGTCCCAGGCCACGACGTCCGCCCCCAGGTCTCCGGATCCGCCAACCCGGCGGGCGCGCCGGAACCCGTCCCGCGCGAGCAGGTCGGCGCACGCCTGCTCGAAACCGTCCGCGCTCATCGCGGCGAGCTGCTTCATCCGGAAGGTCAAGACCTCCGGCGCCGCACTGCCGGTCTCGCTGTCGCTGCTCTCGACCGGGCTGTCATCGGCTACATCGCCGTAGGCGACGTAGCCGCCCCGGTCAGAGAAGACCACGAAGCACAGCAGCACCAGCATGCCCAGGATGATCAGCGCGAACCACCAGGGATGCCCCATGAGCCACCCCCACACGTCCTCACTGAACCAGCCGCCCACATCCTCACGCACCCAGTTCCATGCGTCCACCGTCAGCCACTTCCAGGCGACCTTGGCGATGGCCACGCCGAGGATCAGCCAGATGATGCCCTTCAGCACCGAGTCCAGTGACCCGTCCTCGTTGAACACCGTTGCCCCTCCTCTGTCCTGACAGCCGGTGGCTCGCGCTACGCGGCCCGTCGTACCGCAGTCCTGCGTGGCCGACGGGCGGGCAGTCGCAGCAGGGTGTGCAGCGGGACTCCGTCTTCGGCCCACTGCCGCAGCCGTTCGCGGTCGACCCAGTGGATCTGGTGCCGCTCGCCCCATGCTTTGGCGTCCCGGGTGAAGCCTCCGTTGGTGACCACGACCGCGATATCGGCTTTGTGGACAGGCCCGGCGGTCCCCTTGACCTGATACATCACCTTCGAGTCGACCTTCCCGCCGACGGTGGTGTGCTTGGCCTGCAGCACGATCCGCCCGCGCTGGGCATGCCGGCCGATGACGTCGGCCGCCTGGTCGCCGGCCTGCCCGACCTGCTGTGCCGACCAGCCGTCACGGATGAGGAGATCCCGCAGCGCGAACTCGAACTCCGCATCGCTGAGAGCGTCGATCCGAACGAGCGGGAGGCGCAGGACCGCGAGGAGTGCGGCCTGGGCCCGCCGTAGACGAAATCGACTCACCTGCCACCAGGCGACAGCCAGCAGGACCGCCGCTGCCGCGGCGACGGTGAGCGGCCACTCGCGCACTGCCGCGCGCCACAGCACCGTGGCGGCTTGCACCAGCATGGTGGCCACAGCCAGGGCGACGATGACCGCCGCCACCCGTTCGCGTCGGCCGCGCGGCGCACGAAACCGCATGCCGCTCATCACCGGCTCGGTGATGCAGACACCGAAGGCGTGGGGGAAGGCTTGTCCGTCTCGGCTGCACTGTCGCTGCTGGCGAACCCGAAGACCTGTCCCCAGAGCCAGACGAAGGCGACGATCCCCGCGATCGTCCAGCCGCCCAGCTTCTTTCCACGTGGCCGTGGATTCCTGCGGATGTGGCGACGGACCTCGTGAAATCCCTCCGGCGGCATGCCTTTCCCCCTCCTGCGACCTGGCAACTTGAAGATGCTGCCCTTCTGATATGGGTGTATCAGCGGGCACTGACAAAAACTGATGGATCATCACGAGGGCCAAGGCGCATCGATCACGATCCGGCCAACACCGTTCCAACCTCCGTGTAGGTCGCTGAGTTGCGTTAGCGGATCTCCTCTGACCTGGCAGTTTCCCGTATCCTTCGGCCGCGTCGCCTGACTTGCGCGCCCTCGCATCCCAGCGATTTGCCTGCGGCTGCCGGTAGTTCACCTGGGCCGGCGCTCTGGAATTGCTCCTGGAGGGTGGATCGCACTTGGCGTGAAAATGGCGTGTCGATCAGTGCCCGATACCAGATCTGGCCACCGCTTTTCGGCCTGCCGGGAAAGGTGCTTCGGCACGCCGCCGGAAGTACCGCTGTTCCGATCTCGAATGTTTCGTGAACGCCCCGCGCGCCACGCCTTTGGCCGCTACCGTCCGGAGCGGAATCCGCGCGAGACGACAGGAGCACGGCGTTGGAGAACTTCTTCGTCCCCAAGAAGATCTGGCAGGGCGGAGGCCCCTTCCCTCACGTTCTCGTGCTGCTGAGCGAGTATCCGGAATTTCGTGAGTACGCCCGCGCCCACCACGAGCTGCTCAGCGAGTACGGCGACAAGCTCGGCGTGATCCCTGAGGAGTGGCTGCACTCCACGGTCCAGGGCATCCATCACGCGCTCGACGACGGTCAGACAGACAAGCTGCGGGGCACCCTGCGCGACCAGCTCGCCGGGATGCAACCGTTCCAGATCCAGCTCGGCCCGGTGTGGCCGGGCATCACCGCCGTCACGGTCGCCGTCTACCCGGAAGACGGGATGGCGGCGCTCAACGGCCGCGTCCGCGCGGCGATGGAGAAGGTGCCCGGAATCGAGCTCAGGGCCAAGGAGGCTCGGTTCTGGGCTCACGCATCGTTGTCGTATGCCCGCCAAGATTTCGCCGATCGGCAACTCAACGGGGCCTTGCGGGCTCTGCGGCCCCCGCGCGTGGACATCACGATCGACCGGGTTCACCTCGTCAACCAGTACCAGCACCCCGACAAGGGTTACTACACCTGGGACGTCGTCGAAGAGGTCCCGTTCGGCTAGCTGTCCTCCGGCGGGCGAGCGCGGGCGGCGGAGCGCGCGGCCACGCTGGCGGCGTAGGCCATCCAGTCCCCGCCGCTCGCCCGCTGCCAGGTGACGGCCACGCTGACGTGTACCCCGAGCATCTTGGCCAACTGCCCTGCAGGCAGCTGCTGGGCGAGCGCGAACAAGGCGGCGCCTCGGGCCTGCCGCGACTTCACGCCGATCGCGTTCATCCGTCGGTGCAGCTGTGAATCGTGGATGGGCCGGCCCGCCGAGCGTCCGGGGAAGAGCCAGTCTCCTTCGTGGCGGATCAGGGTGTTGGCGGCTCGCGATGCGAGAAGGTTCAACATGAGGCTGTCCAGCGGCGCCGGCAGCTGGATGGGCCGAGCGCCGAGGCTGAGCAGGACGTGGCCATCCTTCTGCGTGACACGGTCGGTGGTCAGGCGGTTGATGGTGCTGGCTGTCTGCGCGTACAGCAGCACGAGCAGGCCGGCCACGCGGTCGGCGGCGGGGATGGTCTCGTCGTGCAGCAGTTTCCGGGCGACGGACCATCGTTCGTCCTGGTCGTGTGGACCGGCAGGCCCCGTCCAGCGCGTCGCGGGGGCCTTGGTGCCAGCACGGGCATAACGTCGGAGTACGGCCCATCGGACGAAGGCGGAGCAGTGCTTCGGGTACGAGGGTGCGCTGCTCAGGTAGCGGTCCACTTCCGCCTGTGTACAGCTGCTCAGGGTTTTGCCCTGGCTCTCCAGCCAGCGCAGGAAGGCGTTGGCCGCCACCAGGTGGGTCCGGACGTTCAGGATCTGCTGGATGCTGGCGGGCTGGTCCTTGAGCCGGCCGCGCAGCCGGCGGAGTAGGTGCCAGTCGATGAACCCGCGCAGGGCACGCGGGTGCTCACCGGCCGCGTATCCGGCGATGGTCTCGTTCACTTCGCGTTCGAGACGCACCAGCCCTTCGTCGCGGAACGCCAGGGCTCCGACGGAGACGAGCATGGAGCGGAAGTGGTCGAGGGTCTTGTTCGGGGGCATGGCGTCGAGTGCGGTGTGGGTGATGTCGGGCTGCTCGCGCACCAGCGCGGTGATGGTCGCCTGGACGTTTGCCTTCCTGAGCCAGGTGATCGCGTAGTTGGGGTGGTCGACCTGGACGAGCCGTTCGCGGAGCAGATCCAACTCGGGGGCGATGGTGCCGTTGTCGTTTGCGAAGACCTTGCGCAGGCGGGCGTCGAGGCTGCACCGGGTACAGGGGGCGGTGGTGAGTTGCCAGGTCGTGTTGCAGACGTGGCAGCGTTTCCAGAAGTCCGGGTCGGGGTTGACGCAGCGGGCGCACAGCGGCTCCTTCAGGGTGCCGCCGCGGACAATGCCGCTGTCGCCGCATCCCGAGCAGACGATCCAGCGGCCTTTGCACAGGTCGCACAGGGGTTTGCTCGTAGCGCGGGAGATGGTTCCCCGGCCCGTCCGTCCGCAGATCGAGCACGTACGTTCCGGCCGGGGCCGGCACTGCAGGCAGACCGGTCCGGCATCGGTGCGTCCGTACACGCGGCGTCGGTTGCCGCACCCGACGCAGATCTGCCGGTTGCGGGGGTCACCGGACCAGCAGGGCTCGCACAGGGCAGTCCCGTCCTCATTGCGGTGGTTGATCGGCTTCGTCTTGCCGCAGCGCGAGCAGAGGCAACTCTGTGCCTTCGCGGCGCAGTAGCCGCACACGCGCACCGCGCCGAGAGGCTGTCTCAAGGGCTTGTGCCGTCCACATGCGGGGCATGGCGGAATCACCACCGCCCGAGCGCCGGCTGCGTGTAGTTCCTCGATGAACCGCAACACTCCCTGGACCGGTGCCGAAGCGCCCTCGCCGGTGAGCAACTCCGGGTGTTCGATGACAGCGGCTGTGATCTGGCGGCGCCCGACTGGGCGCTGATCCGCACGCTTCAGGGCTTCGGTGACCGCCTCGGGGGTCACCGCCGAGTCAATCCCGATCACTACTTGCGCGAGTGCTGCTGTCAGATCGTCTTCGACGAAGCACCGCTGGCAGTAAGGGTGACCGTGGCGATCCCGGCCATGGACCTCCCGGTCCTGACCACACTGCGTACACGCCACACGCGGGCTCGGGGTCGCCACGCAAACCGAACATCCCCACTCGCGTCCCGCGAATGTGAGGACACGCGGCTCGCGCCCGCACAACCGGCAGACAGGTGCAGCGAGTTGTTCGGCGCCCGCGCGTTTCAGGGCAAACAGCAGCTTGCCGACCATGATGGCCGCAGGCGGCTTCCCGGTACTCAGCACATCGGGGGCCGTGTCCAGTTCGACGACAAGCCGACGCTGCCGAGCGCGTTGCCGGACAACGTCGGCGGTCACCGCGCGGACGACCCCGCGATCGAGGGACGTCTCCACCCGGCACAGGACATCCACGAGCTCGTCGAGCGGCTCGCGTTCCGGTTCCGCGCCCTGCTCGTGGGCGGCGGCTGCTGTCACGTATCACCGCCGGTGATCCTGGCCCGCTTGGGCCGCAGGCCGCCCAGCCCCGGTGCCGGAGGCTCCGCCGAACTACCGCCGGACGCCGCCTTCTTCGGGCGGGCCCCGGCGCCAGCCGCACGAACGGGCTCGATCAGGTCGTCCATCCGGCAGTCCAGGATGTCCAGCAACGCCATGAGGATCTTGAGGCTGAGCCGCTCGGGCCGCTCGACGACGAGGCGGTAGACCTGGCTCGACGAGAGCGTGATGCCGCGTTCCTCCAGCGGTCCTGTGAGGTCGGTGGTCGAGAACATCCCGCGCTCGGCCATCACCTTGCGCAAGTGCCACTGGTAGTCGAGCTTGGCGGCGGTCATCGCGGTGTCCATCTCCTCGTCGTCACACCCCGGCGAAGGCCGGAGCCAGGGCATTCTGCAGAGAAGTGTTCATGAAGTCATCGCTGACGTGCGTGTAGATGGCCAGGGAGCTGTCGCACTCGTGGCCAACCTGCTGCTGGATAAAACGCCTATCTACTCCGTCTTCGGTCAAATGTGTGACATAAGAATGCCGTAGCGAGTGGGGTGTGAGTTCCTTCGGCAGCTTCAGGGCGTCGCGGTACTCCTCGAACCGGTCGTTGATCGAGCCGGGACGCAGTCGGCCTCCGCGTTCGGTGACCCACAGCGCCCGATGGTCCGGGAAACCGAACTGCGGCCAGACGTTCTCGACGTAGTCCTGGACCGCCTCGGCCGCCCAGTCCATCACCGACAGGACGTTCCGCCGGCGCGGTGGCTGGCCCTTCTTCGCCTTGCCGTAACGGACGTTGAGCGTCCCAAACCGACCGAACCGTGGCGCCTTCGGGTTCCTGCCGAAATCGACCAGATCCAGCTTCGACGTCTCGGTCCGCCGTAGTCCCCACCCATAGATGACTTTGAACAGGGTGGCGTCTCGGTAGGCAGCGAGCGCACCCTTGCGCCGACTGCGGATCGCCCGCTCCACCTGGTCGTCCGCGTAGTCGAGGAACCGCTGGAGTTCGTCACGGCTGAACGGACGAGCTTCGGGATCGCCCTCGTAACCCTGGAGATGCGGGATCGTGTTCCACTCGTGGGCGATCGCCACGGGGTACGTCCCGAACTGCTCCTCGCAGGCCAGCGTCCAGTGGTACCGGGGGTCGATGAGGTATTCGGAGAACAGTCGCACCGTGCCCTGATAGCCGCGCACTGTCGAAGGTGCGAGGCCCTTCTCCGTGGTCAGCGAAGCCGACCACTCATCCATGTGGGAAGGAGTCCAGAGCCACGGGTACTCGTTCGTGAAGGTGTGGAAGACGCGAACCATCTTCTCGCGCGGCTCGTACGTGCCCTTCTTGAGGTTGCGGGCCTGCTGCTGCGCCCGCCACCCACTGAGCATCGCCTCCCACACGGTGTCCTCGGGCCGGAACCGAAGCGCGCCCGAGACAAGTTCCAGATTGGCCGATCCGGCCAGCTCCACCCTCGGCTGTCGCATCATGAACGATCCCTCCTGACGCGCAAATCATGCATCAGAAGGGATCGCGTGGCAATGTGTGCAGGTGAGGCGGTTGTAGCGTGGTGCGCTACGAGTAAGATCGAGGGGCTAGCTGGTCAGGCGGTCAGCGCGAACGCGCCCATCTGATGCAATTCCCGAGGCTTCCCGTACCCGCACGACATGTGGCACCAGAAGTGCTCCTCGGCCGGCGGGAGGACCATTCCGGCCGCGAGCAGGCCTTCGCGGACACGACGGTTAAGGTCCGCCAGTCCGTCCTCGGGCCAGATCTCCACGATGCCCGCGGAGCCGGACGCACGGGCCGGGCCGATCTGGATCTGGAAGGGGTCCACGTCATCGAGCTGTCTCTGCACCGCGGCGGCGGCAGCCGCGAGCTGCTCGTCGTCCACGCGAACACCGGAGGTGTTGAGCTGCCGGACGGACTGGATCGTCATGTGCAAGTCCTCGTCCGCGATCGGCGTGATCACGTCCGGGAACCGGGCGACGATCTCGCGCAGCCGGCCGAAGTAGTCGAGGACCCGCGGCTCGTCCTGCGGCAGCCACAGCACGTGCGGCTTGACCCAGTCCTCCTCCGGCCCGTCCTCGCTGCCCCACAGCCGATTCGGGCCCATGAAGCGCCGCATCACCGCTCCTCACTGATTGCCTGAAGTCCCGCGAGTTCTACGTCGTTACGAAGCCGCAGGTCGAGCGAGAACGCAGGTCGGTGCAGGTGCAGCCCTTCGAGGGGAAATGATGATGTTGCGTCGGGAATCCTGACGGTCTGATGAGAATCTCGATGCACGGTCGGATCTCCTGATCTGTAGGGTGTCGATGGCTCTTGCGGCGTTGCGCTCGCCTGGCCTCCTGCGGCGCCCGCGGGCGCCGCAGGAGGCCAGGGACTTCGAGCAGTCGATGGTCGATCAGTGCTGCTCGTCGGTCTGAGGTGGGCGGGGAGCCGGCCCGCCCTCGATCGCCTCTCCGGCGCTTCATCTCAAGTGGTGCCGTATGCGCAATATCGCTCGGTGCCCCATCCGATGGCGTCGTGCACACCGCGCAGGAGCAGGGAATCACCACGCCCGGGGTAGGTGGGCAGGAGGTCGGCCAGTCGCTCCGTGCCGAGTCCCTCGCTGTAGTGGTCCACTGCAGTGCGGCGTGCCGAGGCTGCCTGAGCGGTGGCGGTCAGCGTGCGCAGCTTCTTGTGGGCTGTGGATCCGGTGCACCGTCCTGACCCGATGGTGGTGTCTCCCAGTTCGGCCCGCAGTAGTTCACGGCCGCGTGCGATGTCACTGCGCAGCAGGTGCGCTCCGAACACCGTTACCGGTACAGAAAGGTGGGCCGTTGCGTGCCGCACCGCCTGGTGGATGAGGATGTGGTCGGGGTGTCCGGTTAGTCCGTCGGCACCAACGGTGAGCACGATGTCGGGGTTAATGTCGGCTATGTGCTGAACGATGGCACCGGATAGGTCTTCGACCCGTGCGCTGGTCAGGGACCGTGGCGACGGGCGGCCAGCGGTGTCGATCCAACGCCCCTCGTCCAGCCAGTCCCACTGATGTACACCGAGGGCTGCGGTCGCGCCGGCGAGGCGGCCCGCGCGGCGGGTGCGTGCGGCGACCTCTGTTTGACCGGGCTCGCTTGCCTCGCCGCCGGAGGCCACGCGCAGATGCACAGTGCAGCCGAGCGCGCTGAGCGTCGAGAGCGCGGCCCCGGTGGCCCATGTCTCGTCGTCGGGGTGAGCGTGCACGGCCAGTACGGTTGCCCCGGGGTCGGTCATGTGGAAGACCGCCCGTGCGGCGCTCTGCCTGGCAGTGTGCCGCTCACTCATCGCTGCGTGCCGAAGTCGATGCAGGCCAGCGCCTTGTCGTCGGCCACCTTGTAGCGGGGGTGCTTGATCCCGTCCGCGTCGTCGTTGCGCTCGTAGGCGTCGATGGTCTCGACCACCTGCTGCGGCCCGAGGCCGGTGCAGGCGTCGGCGAACGCGTCCCAGGACCAGAGCCCGTAGGGTTCGACACCGGCCTGGGCGCCGTCCGTCATGACCCACATGCGCTTGATGTCCGAGACCGGCCAGGAGCGCACCACGGCCTGCCAGGCGGCTTCCGTGGCGGCCTCGGCCACCCAGTACGCCAGCGGGTCACCGGTCCGGTTGATGTGCTGCATCTGGTGATCCCGCAGTCGCTTAACCACCTGGCGGTGCTCCGGAGACTGGAATCCGCGCCCGGCCTGCAACTGTTCGAACATGACCTCGCGGTCGGGGGAGAGGCGGACGAGGGTCTCAAGGCGCTCGTCGCGCAGCACCTCGAAGCCATCGCGCTGCTCGACGACAACGGGCGTGTCGCACAGTACGAGCCCATCGACCATGTGGTCGTCCGGGCGGTGACGCACGATCGCCACGGTGGCCGCCGGCGAGGAACGGCAGACCAGCTTGTGCTCGTGGGCCACCGCATAAATGGCCTCGTTGAGCGTGGTGCGCAGATCGAGGTGCTGGTTGCGCCCGTGCGCGGCGATGATCTCCTCGCCGAGGGTCTGGGCGTACCAGCCGCCACGGGGTGTGTCATCGGTGAGGGTGGAGACGCCGTCGAGGACGACCACCAGGGTGGAGTCCGTGTTGATGAGGATGCGGTCCTCGGATGGGCGGCCACCGCCGGAGAGTTGACCAGTCGATATCTGCACAGGATTGCCTTTCATCGTCTTCGTGTTGTGGGTGGAGTCGTCAGCACGCATTGGTGCGGCGACGGGTAAAGGGGCTACGACTGCGCGCTGACCTTGCCGAGGTGCAGTTCGTGGATCGCGGGCAGTTGCGCGGTGTAGCACAGCCCGAGGCCGGGCCCAGGTGCAGGCCGGGACGGGTTCACTCCATCGAGCGCAAAGGATGACGTTCCGTCGGGAATCCTGACGGTCTGCTGAGAATCTCGATGCACGGTCGGATCTCCTGATCTGGAGGTGTTGATGAGCCTGGCGGTGGTGCGGTCACTCGGCGTTCCGCGTCAGCTGCAGACGCCCCAGGAGATCGAGGACTTCGAGCAGGAGATCCTCGACCAGTACCTGCTCGCCTGCCTCGGCGCGGGCGTCGCCGACTCGACCTTGAACTCGGACCGCACGGTGATGTTCGAGTTCGCCCGCTTCCTAGGGCGGCCGGTCTGGACGGCCGGGCCGGAGGACGCGGACCGCTTCCTCGCGCGGCAGCGCAAGGAAATGGGTCTGGCCAAGGGCACGGTGTACACCAAGGCCAACCGGATCGCGCAGTTCTACGACTTCCTCATCGAGCGGTACCAGGGCGACGTTCTGGCGCTGCTGGGCGTCGCCGTCCAGCAGCCGATCGACGACTACAACCGGCCGGCGAAGCCCGACTTCGCCGCCGGGCGGGTTCCGCCGACAGAGCTGGAAGTCGACGGGCTGTTCACCCAGTGGGGCCAGTCGCTGCCGGCCGCGCGGAAGTACCTGACTGCGGCCCGGGACTACATGGCGGCCTCGCTCTGGCGCAGGGTCGGCCTGCGGATCAACGAGTCGCGGATGCTCGACCTGCGGTACTGGCGCCCCGACCTCGGTGAGTACGGCAAACTCCACGTACGCCACGGCAAGGGCAGTCGCCGGCGGGGGCCGAAGCCGCGAATGGTCTCCGCCATCAACTCCGTCGATTCCCTGGTGAATTGGTGGCTGACTGACGTCCGCCACCAATTCGACGACGACTGGACGAACCCCGATGCCCCCTTCCTGCCCAGCGAGCGCCGCGATCCGCACACCGGGATGTGCGCCCGGATCGGGGACGACGCACTGCGCAACGGGCTCGCGAAGGCGGTCGGCCTGTGGCTGCCGGCCTGGGAGGGCCGGCTCACGCCGCACGGGCTGCGGCACTTCTGCGCCTCCTCCCTCTACATGCGCGGCATGGACCTCAAGGCGATCCAAGAGGTCCTCGGACACGAATGGCTGTCCACCACGACCCGGTACATCCACGTCCACGACGCGCACGTTGAACGGGCGTGGGCGAGCGCCAACGACCGTGTTGCTGCCCGGCTGTTGACCGAAGGAAGGTGAACTTGTGCAGTGGAACCTGCGGATGAAGGCCGCGGAGCGCGGGATCTGGAAGTCCGCCGAGATGCGCCGCCGCTTGGCGGAGGCCGGGCTGGAGATCAGCGCCGGGAAGATGTCGGGGCTGTGGACCGGCACCCCGACCACGATCCGGCTGGACGACCTGGACGTGATCTGCGCGGTGCTGGAGTGCGAGCCGACTGACCTGCTGATCCGGGAGCCGGAGAAGGTCGCCGCCCTTCGCCCGGCCGAGCCCGAGCAGCAGGCGGCCAACGGGCCGTCCGTCGTGCCCAGGCTCGGACGCAACCGCACCGCACCGCCCGTATGAAGGTCACGACACCGCGCCCGTGTGCGACTTGTCGGGCCAAGCCGGTTGCGACCAACCGGTCGCGCTACTGCTTCGACTGCCGCCCCGGCGGCCCGTACGCCCCGCCGCCATGCCGACGCTGCGGAACGACGGAGAACTACTACAGCGCCGGACTGTGCTTCTGGTGCCATCCCGGCCGCCCCACGATCGCCAGCTCCTGCCCGGACTGCCTGGCGTGGGGCGTCTATCAGCACTCGCGCGGTATCTGCCTCGCCTGCCGCATGTTCCGCAAGCGGCACCCCGACCGCGGAGCGTGCCGCATCTGCCGGCACACCGCGGCCCTGTGGGACTGCGCCTGCCGCCTGTGCCGTCGCCAAGCCGCGCTCGCCGAGCGCGAGCGCGGCACCAAGGCCCGGATGGATCTTGAGGACGGCAACCGGAAGGGGCAGCAGCTGTACTTCGGCGACATGGACCGCCGGGTCGGCCTGTCCGTGCCGATCGAGACCCGTCAGCAGCATCGCGCCGCACTCCGCGCCCGCTCGGCATCGCCTCGCCCCGTGGAGCCCGTCACCCACCGGCAACTGCTGCTGTTCGAGGTCCGCCGCGACCTGAAGGCCGGGCAGCGCCGCGGCTTCCCCGAGCCCACGGACGCCGTGCTGGCCGCAGCCCTCGACCAGCGTGCCGTCGAGTACCGGCAACGCCTGGGCTGGAACACCCAGTTGGATTGGGCAGTCCGACGCTCCCTGCGCATTCTCCTGGGCACCCAGGACACCCCGGGCGCCCCCATCAAGGCCACCGCCGTCGTCCAACTGCGCGAGGTGAACCTCCCCGCCCGTCACGCCCTCGCGATCCTGGCCGAGGCCGACTTCCTGGAGGACGACCGTCCCAACACCCTGGAGATGTGGTTCCACGCCGAGACCGCCGCATTGCCGGCGGACATGGCGGCGGAGGTACACGTCTGGTTCACCGCGATCCACCACGGCAGCCGGAAGCCGCCCCGCTCCCGACCCATCGGGCACACAGCCGTTCGGCACTACGTGCGCTGCGTCCTGCCGATGCTCCGTGCCTGGTCTGCGAACCACGCCTCGCTCCGCTCGATCACCCGCAACGAGGTGCTCGATGTCCTTCCGGACGCTGGGTGGCAGCGTCACGACGGGATCACCGCCGTCCGGAGCCTGTTTCGCACCCTCAAGCGACACCAGATGATCTTCCAGAACCCCGCCGCCCGGATCTCCCAGGAGCGAAACACGGGCATCCCGCAGCCGGTCGACCGCGATGCCATCGCCGACACCTTGAACGACCGCAACCCGGTTCGCGCCGCACTCGGCGCCCTGGTCGCCTTCCACGCCCTGACGGTCACCGACCTCCGGCACCTGCTGCTCACCGACGTCCAGGACGGACGGCTGCGCCGCGGGGACCGCACCATCCTTCTCGCCGCGCCGGTACGCGCCCGCCTTACCGCCTACCTCGATCTGCGCGTCCGAAAGTGGCCCACGACAGCCAACGCGCACCTGTTCATCAACGCGCAGACGGCCAACCACACCGGCCCAACCAGCAACGTCTGGGCAACCAAGATCCTCGGCCTCTCGGCCCAGGCTCTGCGCGAGGACCGCATCCTCGACGAGCTGGTCGCGACCGGCGACGTCCGCCGCCTGTGCGACCTGTTCGGCCTGAGCATCGCCGGCGCCGAACGCTACCGCGTCGCTCTTGACCCACCGGGCCTGGCGACGGAGGGTTCGTGAGCCACGGTCGCGCCAGCCGGCCACCGTACGCGCGGCGTACGGTAAGCCAGCCGGTTCCAGAACTCCCGCCCTCACCCTTGGGCCCCAGGGCCAACGTTCCGTGAGTCCACGCCAGTTCACCCTTCAGAATTCGCGAACTCTCGGACTATCTTGGAGGGGACGAAGTCCACGTAGACCGGCAGGTGGTCGGAAGCCTCCTCGGCGGCGGCACTGCGGTGAGCCTGGTAGCCGGTCAGCGCGGGCGCGACGGAGCGGCTGGCAAGGATCAGGTCGATGCGCCTCGGCCCCCACGGGTCGGGATCACCGCGGCCATCCTCCCAGTGCCCGACCGTCGGCTCCCACGGAGCACCGAGATGAGCGGCGGCATCGACCATGTACCCCTTGCGCAGCAGCGCCTCGGTCTGCCGCCGGTCCGCCAACTGCGTCGTACCGATCGTGCCGGCCTGCACCTGGAACTCGAGGTCGTCATGGCGCATATCGACATAGGGCTCGGCGTCGTAGTGCCGGCGACCACCCTCGCCGTCATCGACGTCGGCGGCCGAGATCGAGTTGAAGTCGCCGACACAGAATCCGGGCTTGACGCCACCTGTCGTACGAAAGGTGCCCTTCAGCCGGAGCGCCTCGTTGTACCGGAAGTCGGGGCGGAAGGGGTCTCCGTGATAGCTGGCCACGAGGATCGGCTCCCTGGCGCCGACGTCGAAGCGGGCCGTGGTGCAGCCGTGCCAGTAGTCCGGCGCGCCGAAGGGGCGGTAGGAGCGCTCGATCAGATTCACGGTGTCGGTGTTCCACATCAGAGCTGTCCACCACGGCCGGTGCCAGTTCGCGGCCATGGCGGTACCGTGCGGGTGGCCGTCGCTCGCCCCCACGGTGGCGGTCAGGCCGCATTGCTCGGCCAGGTCCTGGATGATCGCGGCCGCTTCGTCCTCCCAGGAATCGCGGCTGGTGGTGTTCTCGTCGACGACGACTTCCTGTAGGGCCAGGATGTCCGGCGCGATCTCCTGGATGGCGGTCGCCCGGGCGTTCCAAGAGCTGGTGCCTCGGGTGGCGGGAGTGAGCTTGTACGCGTTGAGGTTGGCAAGACGTATCGTCCGCACGGTTCCCCTCCTTGTCGTGGGCTGGTGTTCCATGAGCCAGGCGCCGGATGCGCCCGGCCAGGGTGGTTAGTCGGTGTGGCGGCGTGGGGCCAGCCGTGTCCCGGACCGGGAGTTCTCACAGTGCTGTGGCCAAGCGCTGGTCAACAGGCGCTTACGGTGGGCCGATTGGTCCGGGAGCACATCACGATGAAGCTGGCTGTGGGGCGCGCGGATCGGGGGCGTGGGTGATGGCCACCCACGGTTCTGCCGAATCGAGTTCGGTGACAGGCTGGCGGGCCGCCCGGGGAAGACCGAGCTTCTGGCGGGCCTGGTGGACGGCGGCGAGCTGGTCGGCGGCCGCCGGTCCCCAGTCGAAGAGTTCCGTGGCCTGTTCGGGGGTGACTAGGACGCGGGTGTAGGTGTGGCCGGTGGCCGGATCCGGCCGTGCGGGACCGACGCCGGTGAGTGCCGCGGCGTAGCGCAGGTATCCGCGCCGACCTGCGGGATCGGTGACGTGTCCCAGGATCAGCGGGCTCCCGATCCGGGCGGCTGCCTCCTCGTCGGCTTCGCGACGCAGGGTTGCTACGGAGTCGCCCTGGTCCTGCTCCTCGGGTGTGCCGCCGGGCAGGATGGCGGCTCCGGTGTCGGGTTCGAGGAGGACGAGGACGCGCCCGTCTGACGCGAACAGCCACCCCCACGCCTGGGTGACGGTGAGATCGTGCAGGGCCGGTCCGTGGTGCCAGGGGTAGCGGTAAGTGGGGCGGGCGGTC
Organism: Streptomyces sp. NPDC102274; assembly: GCF_044766385.1. Lineage (NCBI taxonomy): Bacteria > Bacillati > Actinomycetota > Actinomycetes > Kitasatosporales > Streptomycetaceae > Streptomyces > Streptomyces sp. NPDC102274. The sequence goes on from NZ_JBIWLW010000047.1 coordinate 17,859, forward strand.
TGCAGAACGGCAAGGCGGTCAAGGACAGTGGGGGCGATTGGGAGACCGTTTTCCAGGAGTACCGTGCCGGCCGCGTTGATCCGGGCTCGCAGCGCGGACAGGGCGCGTCGGGCGTCGGTCGGGGAGAGCAGGTCGGGCAGCCGTGCGGGCTCGACGAACTCGATCCCGGTGATCTCGCTCGGCGGCAGACGGATATCTCCGATCTGGTCGTCGTCCCAGGTGCCGCCGTCGAAGACGTGCAGAATTTCGCCGGGAAACCGCATGGCGGTGGGCGCGCCAATGCTGTCGGCAGAGACCCAGTCGACGGCCAGGCACCGGTCGACGGTGGCGGTGACTCCGAGCTCCTCGACCAGTTCACGGGCTGCTGCGCGAGCGGGGGACTCGTTCTTGTCGACGGCGCCGCCGGCCAGGAGACAGGTGTCGCGATAGTCGACGTGCTGGACCAGGACCTGGCCGAAGGGGTTGGTGATCAGCACAGACGTGCCGACCCACAGGGCGGCCGAGGCACGCAGAGCGCCGTACGCCTCGTCGGTCATGGCGGTGCCGGGCAGCTCGCCGGGAACGGATGTGGTCGTCATGGCTCTCCGAGTCAGAAGGGGCCGGTCGGGCCCGGGAGGGGGTGGTTGGCCGCCGTCAGGCGGTGAGCCGGTGGGGGCCATCCGGGGCGGGTCCGGTCGCGAGCCGGGTGAAGTACTCGGTCGCGATGATGTCGCGCCGGGTCTCCTCGGGCAGGCGGGCGAGGATGCCGGGCAGTGGCCGTTCGCGGGCGACCTCCCCGCGGTGCGCGAGGATCGCGGCCCACTTCTGCTCCAGCCAGGGGGTGACGTCGACGGTGGTGGTGGCGTACGCGTCCGGCACCGCGAGCACGGCTTTGCCGACGGCCTCCAGAAGCGGCCCGAGTTCGCCGGCACCGGACTCGGGGTGCGTGGCGCAGTACACGGCACGCGGTTGCCAGGGCTCCCCTGCTTCAGGGTGAAGGTGCGGAAGGCCCGCGTCCTGAGCGGCGAGGAGAGCGGCCTGGTGGGTGCGGCGATGGTCCGGGTGACCGGTCAGCTGGCCCAGGGCGTCGTGCGTGACCACGATGTCGGGGCGGAACGAGCGGATCTGCTGGACCAAGGCGGCGACCACCTCGTCGAGCGGTGCGTCGACGAGCCGGGGACGGCCGGGAGCCGCCTGCGGGTTGCGGGCATCGCCGTATCCCAGCATGCGGGGCGGACCCACGCCCAGCGCCCGCAAGGCGTCGGCGAGTTCGGGAGCCCGCGGGCTGTCGGGCGCCCACGTCATGGTGACGACGGCGGTGCGCGCGTGCGCGGCGGCGTGCTGGGCGAGGACACCGCCGGCGAGGAGGCTCTCGTCGTCGGGGTGCGCGAACACGCCGAGCAGGGACGGCATCGTGGAGGACGCCGCCGGCTCGGGGATCAGCTCGTCGGAGTCAGGCACGCTGTCCCCCTGCGGCCGAAAGGCTCAGTGCGCCGGCGGGGGTCCGGCCCGGCCACTGGAAGACAAGTCGTGCGCTGGGCTTGTCGAGCACGTCACCGGGCGGCAGCTGGTCGTCGATCGTTGCCGCCGGGTGGACGGTCATCGGCGGATAGCCGCTCTCGCGCACCTCGCGGTCCCAGACGCGCACACACTCCGCGAAGCTCCGCCACCTCTTCGGCTGCTGGGCCGTAGGCGTGGATGAAGAACTCGGTGAGACGGTCGGCCGGATCCGGGGCGTCCTTGACCTTGCGGTAGGTCAGGTAGGCGAGGGAGCCGTCCGAAAGCATCGCCGCTGCGTCCTGCTGCGCCACCAGCGCGGAACCTTCCCGGGCGGTCAGGCGGCAGAACCCCGGCAGCGTCGTCGCGGCGTAGACCTGCAAGGTCTCGAAATTGAAGGTGCCCCGGACCACAAGGCCGGTGGTGAGCTCGCGCCGGGGCCCGCGCAGCGCCTCCTCAAGCCCCGCGGTGTCACCGGGCTCACCGTCTTCCCACCGCACGGTGACCTCGCCGTCGGCCAGGGGGAGGACGGGGGCCGTGCGGGCGGCGGCGCCGCGGTCCCGCACGAACCCGCAGTACGTCCAGTGCTCGCAGTGCAGCACGTCGCCGCGCCGGACCAGGGTGAGGGAGCGGGTGTAGCCGCCCATCTCCAGCGGCACCACCAACCGTGCGCCCTCACGGAGTTGCTCGCGCCAGGCCGGGGCCACGTCAGCCGCGTTGTGTGTGATCACCACCCCGTCGAACCCCTGGGCGGGAACGTGGCCCGGTGCGCCGAGACCACCGTCGCCCAGGACGGCGGTGACCTGGCCGCTGCCGGCCTCCGCGCACAGCCGCTGCGTGCGGTGCACCACGTACGGGTCGACGTCCACCGTGACGACCCGTCCGGCCGGTCCGACGACGTGGGCGAGCAGCTCCGCGTTGTACCCGCCGGATCCGACCTCGAGCACGGCCGCCCCGGGCGTCAGCTGGAGTTGCTCGGCCATGTCGGCCTGGAGCCAGGCCGCGCTGACCGAGCTGGTCGCCCGGCCGTGCTCGTCCCGGCGGGTGACGACGGCCAGGTCGTCGTCGTAAACGGTCTTGAGGTCCGTCTCCGGTGCGAACCGGTGCCGGGGCACCATGCGCAGCGCCTCCTGGACCACGGCGGAGGACGTCCAGCCGCCGGCGATGACGGCATCTGCCATGCGGTGGCGCAGCCGGACGGCTTCGGCCGGTTCCCCGGGTACCGGCGGGGGTTCGGCGGCGGTCGGGTAGGCGTTGACCGGCGGCAGGCCGGGGATGACACCGGGCCAGACGGCATCCAGTGCGTTCGCGGCCGGGGTGAACACCGGGCCGAGACATCCGAGACCGTGGGGGTCGTGCCATTCCCAGCGGGTGAACTTGTCCGGCTCCGCGGTGGTGAGGGCGCCGGTGAAGCCGGCGATCCGGATCACGGCGGTCACCCGCGGGACTCCCTGGGCGGCGTCGGTGAGGATGGACACCACGCTGGCGCCGGTGGCGTGCAGGCCGGTCTCCTCGGCGAGCTCGCGCACCCCGGCCCCGTCCAGCGGTTCCGCACCGTCGATCTTCCCGCCCGGAGCCTCCCACATGCCGCGTTTGGACCAGCCGAGCAGGACACGCCCGTGCTCGTCGGTCACGACAGCCAGCGCCCCGGCAACGGCGTAGCCGGTGGCCGGCACGGACCGCTCCACGGCGACCGTGTCCGCACACGGACCGCGCAGGACCAGCGCCGCCAGGTCGCCGGCGGCGATGCGCTGCACGCTCGTCCAGCCGCAGGTGAGGGCGGTGATCTCATCCTCGTCCAGTGCGATGCGCCGCTTCTCGGCCGGGGTGTGCGCGGCCAGCGGGGTGATGACCAGCATGGTGCCGCCCTCGCGCAGTCGGCGCCCGAGCGCGTGCAGGACACGGGTGCGGTCGTTCAAGAAGGCCACCGAGAGGCGGAACACCACCAGGTCATAAAGGTCGTTGCCCAGCGGGGCGGGGTCGTCGCGTTCGATGTCCAGGCACAGCCACCGCACCTCCGCGTCGGGGTGGTCCGTGCGGGCCTGCTCCAGGGCGCCCTCGGCGAAGTCCACTCCGTCGACGGTGTACCCGAGCGAGGCAAGGTACACGGACATCTCGCCCGTCCCGCACCCAACGTCGAGCGCGCGGCCGCCCTCGGGCGCCGGCGCGTGCTCGACGAGCAGGCCCTTCTCCTCGTCCCCGAGCCGCCGGAAACCTCGCCCCTCGGTGTAGCGCTCGGACCAGTCAGTCCGGGTGAGTCCCACAGATCGCTCCTCGTTGGTGAAAGGCAGGTTGGTCGGTGTCAGGGCAGTTCGACGGGTCCGTAGAGGGCGGCCGGCCGCTGGGTCTGCAGTGCCCAGTACCGGTCGCCGAACGACCAGTGCCACCACTCGGTTCGGTAGGGGGACATGCCTGCGGCGGTAAGGGCACGGCCCAGGGTGGCCCGGTTCGTGCGGGCCCGGCCGCTGAGGCCGGGGGCGTCGGTGTAGCAGGCGCCGTCGGACTCCTCCGGTGAGGCGTTGACGCGCGTTCCCATGTCCAGCTCGCGGCCCCGGTGGTCGATCAGCGTCACGTCGACGGCTGCGCCGGCGGAGTGCGGCGCGATCTCCGGAGGCGACACGAAGCGGCTGGCGGCCGCCCGGAGCTCGGCCGCCTGCCAGTCCGGGTGGGCGCGTGCGAGCTCGTCGGAGTACTCCTCGAAGTACCGACGCTGCAGGGCCGGCGGCCGGAAGCCCTCGATGAACAGCAGCAACACACCGGTGGGAAGCAGCGACTGGGCGTGCAGCAGCCGGGCAAGAACGCCTTGCCGAACGTGGGCCCAGGCGCCCGCCGCGTCCCGTTTGCGGTCGTCGACCTTCAGGCCGTGCTCGCGGGCGTCGACGAGGACCTCGCCGCACTCCTGGACGGGGATCGCGGCCACCCTCCGGTCGGACATCAAGACAATGCTGCTGGCGGTCACGCGTTCCCCCAGGTGTCGACGTATGCGGCCACGCCGGTGCGGCGGGCCTCCTCCACGGCGCGCAGCCGCACGAAATCACGGGCAGGCATCAACGCCTCCCACTCGGCCAGGGGCAGAACGCGGGCCTCGTCGTGCTCGCGGGCGTTGAGGGTGAGGCCCCGGATCTGTGCATCGGTGAGGCGCCCGCCATCGAAGACGAGCTGCAGCGTGCTGTACGGACGCCTCTCCCGGGGCTGCCCGTACACGGTGGCCAGCAGCCGGGGCGGGCCCACGGCGGTCATGCCGGTCTCTTCCCGGCACTCGCGCACCACCGCGTCCCAGGGCCGCTCGCCCACCTCCTGCTCCGGTGGGAGGCCCGGAAAGGGCCCGTCGGGGTAGGTCACGAAGTGGCTCCCTCATCGAGCGGGTGGGGGGCGGGTAGGTGCCAGGACAGGCGTCCGCACTCGGAGGCGGCCCACTGCCTACCGTCCGCGTCGAAAAGGAGGCGGTAGCGGTCTGGGGAGCGTGCGGCCCGCCACCGGTCGGCGAGGTCCTGGTCTCTTTCCAGATGTCCTGCGGCCCGTTGACGGTGACGCTCCAGCGCCGGTGGCCCACCGGCTCCGCGCGCATCCAGGACCCGCAGCCGGGCGCGCCGATCACCAGGTGCTCAGACCCGAAGTCCCGTACCAGACCCCCGCCGAGGAGATGGTCGGCCGCCAGCCAGAAGCCGCGGTCGCTGTCCGCGGGCGGCGCCAGCTTGCTCCGCTGGGTCCATGTGCCCGGCTCGGTGGCCATGCGCTGCCGGAACTCCTGCGTGAGCCAGATCCGCGCCACGCCGTGTCCCGCCCGGTGGGCGAACTCCACGGCCCGCAGCTCTGCCGTGATCTGCCCGTCGGCGGTGCGCTCGACGACGGCGAGGCCGGGCCACGACGGGGACGCGCTGGTCACGTGCGCCAGCAGTTTGCCCTCGGGAGCGAGCTGTTCGACGAGGGCTGTGGGCACTCGCTCCACCGTGTACGACACGAAGATCCGGTCGAACTCCCGCCCCGGAACGCCCTGTTCCCCTGAGCCGCACACCACCTCCGGACGGAAGCCGAGATCGGCCAGCCGGGCCGCGGCCGCGTCGGTGAGGTGCCGGTCCCGGTCGAGGGAGACCACCCCCTGGTCGCCGCAGACCTTGCAGGCCACCGCGGCGGTCACCCCCGCGCCCGTCCCGACGTCCAGCACCCGCAGACCCGGACGCAGATCCAGCTCCTCCAGCAGCGAGGCGGTCAGACCCATCACCGTCGACATCGACGTGATCGACGCCCCCGACCGCGTCCCGCGCACCCGGCCCAGCAACGGCTCCCCGTCGTGCTGGACGAGCACACTGGCCCCGCCGTACAGCAGCCCGAGCAGCTCGGGGCGGTCCTGCGGCGCCGACCAGTCCAGCAGATCCCACCACGGCGGCTCCTCGCCCGGGGCACTGCGACGTACGTACGCCTGAGGCATCAGCACCTCGCGGGGCAGCATGAGGAGGGCGTCGCGGACCGGGCCGGCCGCTAGATCGCCGGCCTCCTCCAGGCGGGCGACCATCGCCGCCCGGGCCGCAGCAGCACCGCGACCACCCCGGGTGCCGCGGCTGTCCGCGGACCCGGTGACTTCTGCCGTCTCCGTATGCAAGGGGGCTGCAGTGGTGGGCGTCGCTGAAGCGTGGGCAGCTGGGGAAGCGGGCCTTCGCGTGGTGTCCCCGGTGCTCAGGTCCGTCATGTGGCGCCTCCGTCCAACGAGCTCTCACGGCGGATATCTGCGGCGGCCGCCGCTCCAGGGGCCGGCACCTGAGGCGGAGGGCCGGGGCGCGGGAGATCTTCGGCAGGCTCGGGTTCCTCCCGCTCGGGCGGGGTGCTGGGCATCTGCCGCAGGCCGCGCAGCGGAGAGAGGGCCAGGACCAGGAGCGGCACAGTGAGCAGAAAGGCACCGATGACCAGGGCGGCCCGGACACCGGCCCACGTCCCCAACGCGCCGGCGAGCAGCGCGCCGACCGGCCGGGCACCCGATGTCAGCCAGGTGCTCACCGCCTGCATCCGTGCCTGCATGCGGGAGTCGGTGATGATCTGACGGATCGACCGCTGGGTGGTGCCCGCCGCCCCGGCGCACGCCAACTGCACGAACAGCGCCGCACCGATCACGAACTGCCAGCCAAGGCCGGGAGAGGCGAGCAGCAGCGGAATCTGGGTCACCGGCGTGATCCCGAGCGCGGCCAGCATCATCGGACCGGGCCCGATCCGTCGCGCAATGCCCGGGGCGAGGAGCGCGCCGGCGGCCGCGCCCAGGGCGCCGAGCCCCAGCACGACACCGAACGCCGTGGTGCTCATCGCAAGGGTGCGCAGCAAGTACAGCGCCCACAGCGTGTTGAGCAGCGCGAGGGCAAAGGAAGTCGTCGCGTTGACCAGCGTCAAGGTGCGCAGTTGGTCATCACCGCGTACGTACCGCAGGCCGTCGCCGATCTCCGCCCACAGCCGGCGCTCCTCAGCCCGAGGCCGGTCTGCTTTGGGCGTGCGGATGCGTGTGGTGCACCAAGCGCTGATGAGGTAGGAGAGGACATCTCCGAGCAGGGCCCGGGCCGGTCCGACCAAGGCGGTCAGCGCGGCGCCGAGGTTGCTGCCACCGGTCGCGGAGATGGCGAAGAGTGCGCCGACCCGGCTGTTGCTCCGCTGGATCAAGGACCGGTCGACCAGGCTGGGCAGGATGCTGATGGCCGCCGCGTCATGCATCACGCCCGCGGCGCCCTGCACCACAGCGACGGCCATGAGCTGAGACAGAGTCAGTGCGTCGAAGGCAGCCGCCACTGGCACCGTGGCCAGCGCGGCCGCACTGACCAGGTCCCCGGTGATCATCTGGCGTTGCTTGGAGTGGCGGTCGGCGAGCGCCCCCGCGTGGAGGGCGAGCACCGCGGGTGGCAGCAGTCCCAGGAACGCCAGCCAGGCCACCTGAGAGGTGGTGGCGTGCAGCTCCAGGACGGCGATCACCGGGATCACCATCGAGCTGATCGAGCTGCCGGTCACGCTGGCGCTCTGCCCGATCAGGAGCGTCCGGAAGTTTCGGTGCTGCCACAGCGACGTCTGGAGTTGAGTGGGGGAGTCAGCAGAGCTGGTCACGGAGCACCTCCTCCGCCTCGTCCAGGCGGGCGCACAGCACACCCAGGGCCTTGTGGCGGGCCCGCCCGTACGCCTCCAGTTCAGGGGTGACCGCGGGTGGGTCGTCGAGCGGTTCCGAGAGCGGGTACACCGAGCAGGCCAGGTATCCGGCCGCCACCCGTGGCACCGTCAGGAGGTCCTCGACCGGTATGGCCGGGTTGGTCTCCCGGTAAGCGGCAACGGCCGTGGCCAGCCCTGCGGGCCAGTCCGGGGCGCTCAGGACGGTGCGCGGATCGAGCACGATGCGCCCCAGCTCCCACATCGGGCTGCGGTGCGCCGGCGGCCGGAAGTCGATGACCGCGGCGACCTTCTCACCTTCCAGCATCAGGTTGAGGGAGGACAGGTCGCCGTGGACGATCTGCGTGACGAGGGTCGAGGGCAGTGCTTCGAGCATGTCCGCCGCGGCGGGGAGCCCGTCCAGCCGTTGTTGAGCGGTGTCCCTCGCCCACGCTCTGAACGAGGAACCCGGGGGCTCGGCCGCATAGCGGGCGAGGAGCCATTCCAGGCGCTGTCGGCCGCGCTGGACGTCGCAGATCTCGTGGGAAGGGGCGCGGCGGGGCGGCCCATCCGGATGCCGCGCCAGAGTCCGGTGCAGCTGGCCCACGGTCGCGCCGACGGCGGCCCACCGTGCGCCGTACAGACCGTCTCCCGCTGTCTCGGCGCCCTCGGCGAACGCGGCGACGGATACCGCCAACCCGCCGTCCACGGCGATGAGATTGCCGTCCAAGGTGCGGCGCATCACCGGCACCGGGACCCCGCCGAGCGCGGCGAATTCGGCCAGCTCCAGGGCGCGCCGTTCGGCGCCCAGGCCAGCGTGCTCCGGGTAGGCCTTCACGAACCATCGGCGGCCGTCGCCGTCCGTGGCCACATAGTTGGACGTGGCGGTCCCTGACGGCCCTTCGCAGACGTCGGTCGGGACGATGCGGTAGTGCAGCGCCAGGACTCCCGCCACGACCATGACGCCGGACTGCGCGCTCATCGCCCCGCCTCCGGCCTGCCGGGGCCGTTCAGCAGCCGGCGCAGCGCTCGGGCGTCCGCTTGCAGTTGGTCCTCGTCCTGGCGCCCGAAGTCGAGCACGTCGAAGGGCAAGGGGCCGCCCGGCGCCGGGTCCGCACCCGCCTCGCGTCGCGGAACCACATGCTGGTGGGCGTGGGGGATGGCGTTGCCGAGCAGGAGGTAGTTCATCTTCAGGGGCTGGTAGTGCGCCTCAACTGCTCGGCCCAGGGTGAGGGTGTCGCGCCAGAAGGCGGCGGCTTCGTCGCCGGTGAGTTGGGTGGGCTCGGCGACGTGGCGCGCGGTCACGATGGTGATGGAGTAGCCCCGGACTTGGCCGGAGCGCCAGAGGTAGGACTGGGAGACCTCGCCGCGGTGCAGCAGCAGTCCCCACCCGATGTCGTCGGCCGTCCAGTCGTTGGTGCGCATCGGGCAGTCGTGGCCGGCGCGGTGCGCGAGAAAGTGTTCAGGCCAGGAAGTACTGGGTGTCGCTGGGAGCGTCACAGGTGCTCACCAGCCCGTCTGGGTGTACGGACGGCCCGCGGTGATGCCTTCGATTGCCTGGCGGGTGTACGGCACGACCTGTGCCGGAAGGTCCTGCGGCCTGAACCACCTCCAGGCCACACACCGGTCGGGCTCCAGGAGTTGCGGGGTTCCGGACCATGTCCGGGCCTGGAAGACGAGCGCGATTCGTGCCCGCGCCGTCGGTGAGTCGACGTGGTGGACCACGTGCACGAGCTCGACGTCACCGGGCTCGATGATCAGCCCGGCCTCCTCCTGGGCTTCGCGTACCAGGCAGCTGATGGCGGCTTCCCTCTCGCAGTGCCCTGCCAAAAAGTGCCACTCGTCCGGCGCGAATGCCGAGTCGGGGTGTCGCAGTCCGAGGAGGATCCGCCCGTGTTCGTCCTGGAGGTGAAGGTGGACGCCGACGATGTGGAGCTCGGTCCCTTCCGGTGCCTCTTCGCGCTGCGGACGGAGGCGGTCCGGTGGGTTGGTGGCCGGGGGATGCTCGGCGGCGTGCCGTCGGATCAGGTCGCCGAGGCCGGGGCTCAGGGACAGCCGGTCCAGCATGTCGGGGGTGAACCATTGCAGGAGGACGCCTTCTTGCAGGTTCGCCGTGTCGGGGTGCCCGCTCCAGCGGGCCGTGTAGACCTCGATCGGGACCGCGAGGCCGTCGACGCTCGTCGCTTCCTCCACCACGTAGGGCGTCAGGCCCACCGGTTCAAGGCCGGGGGCCTCCTCGGCAAGCTCCCGCCGCAAGGTCCCCTCCAGGCACCGGTCGCCCCGCTCGCGGCCGCCCCCCAGGAGGGCGAACACCCCGGGCTCCCAGATGCCCTCACGGAGATCCCTGAGATGAAGCAGGTACCGACCGAAGCCGTCGTGGACCAGAGCCGACACGTTGATGGGCTCCGGCCGGCCGTCGAGCCCATCGGCCTCGGCGTCCAGCAGTTTGGCCCGCAGCGTCGGGGACCTGACGTCGGTGAACGCAAGCCACTGGGCACCTGAGACCTCTTCATCCTGAAGCCTGAGCGGCGGCAGCTGCTCGGCGCTGACGTAGAAGGCGAAGCGGAAATCGAAGTGCTGATGGCTCGGCTCGCCCTTTGCGGGATTGGCGTCGATCCCGTGAACGTCGATGTCGACCGGCGCGCCCAGGAACTGCGGGGTCAGACACAGGTCCCCGGGCCGGATGCCCGTTTCCTCGGACACTTCCCGCAGGGTCGCGGCCAGGAGGCTCCGGTCCGCCTCGACGTAACCGCCGGGGGTGAGCAACAGCCCCGTGACCTTGTGGCCGATGTGCAGTACGTGACGGTTGCGGTCGATGACGACCGCGCTGCAGGTGACGTGGCCGGGGAGAGTTGCGCGGTCGGACGGGTCGTCAGGGCCGTCCACGATGGCCAACAGTCCGGCCAGAGACTCTCGCTCATGCGGATGCCGAGCCAGATAGCTTTCGGCGGTCGCGCGGATGTGGGAGCGAGTGACCGGCACGTCAACACCTCGGGAAGCATGGAGGGACTGGTGGATGGGTCGGCGGAGTACGTGGTGGCGGGGCCCCTCATGCGCGGGTCCCCTGCCTTTCGTCGTCCGGCTCGGAGGTGACCTGGTAGGACAGCAACTGCTGGAACAGGCCACCCTCTTGTTCGGCGAGGTCCTTGTAGGTGCCCTCTTGCACGACTCTGCCCTCGTCGAGGACCACGATCCGGTCGGCGACGGCGACGTTGGTGATGCGGTGTGTCACCAGCAACACCACCCGGTCCTGGGCCAGGTCCCGCAGCCGCTGGAAGATTCTGTATTCAGCGCGAGGATCGAGGTTGGCGGTCGGCTCATCGAGGACCAGGAGCCCGGCCTTCCGGAAGAACGCCCTGGCGAGCGCGATGCGCTGCCACTGACCGCCGCTCAGTTCCTCCCCGTTCAGCCACTCGCGGGCCAGGAGGGTGTCCAGGCCGGCGCCGAGCTTGTCGACGACCTCGTCGGCGTCGGCGGCCTCGCACGCTTCACGCACCGCCGCGTCACCGCGGGCCGTGGGCTGCCCCTGGGTCACGTTCTCGCGCACCGTCAGCGGCCAGTGCGCGTAGTCCTGCGGTACCAGGGCCACCTGCTGCCACAGCGCCTGCGGGTCGGCATCGTCGGTGGGGACGCCGTCCCACAGCACCTGTCCGCCCGTGGGCAAGTACAGGCCGCTGACCAGCTTCGACAGTGTTGACTTTCCTGAGCCGTTGAAGCCGACCAGTGCGGTGACCTCGCCCCGGCGCAGAGTGAGCGAGACGTCGGACAGCGCGTCCTGGTCCTTCCCGGCGTAGCGGTGCGAGACCGACTTGATCTTGATCTCGTCCGGTGGCGTAGGCCGGTGCTCGCCGCGGCGCATGGTGTAGCCGCCGGCCAAGTCGAGGAACCTTGTCCAGTCGTCCATGTACAGGCCGGTACGCACGGCGCGGGCCCCGACGGCGACCAGCCCGCGCACCGACTGGCCCACTGTCTGCAGAGCGAAGACGGCCGTGCCAGCGTGCCCGACGCTGATGCGGCCGGTGGCCAGCAGCCACACCACCGCCGCCCACACGACAGCCGATCCGAGGCCGCCGCACAGTGCACCGACCAGCGACATGCGGGCGCCCTTGTCGGCCGCGGTCCGGTCCTCGCGGTTGATCCGGGAGACCGTCTGCCGATACCGGTCTGACAGGAAGTCGGCCATGGTGCCGGCGCGGATCTGGTCGGCTGCCTCGCGGGTGAAGATGTGCCAACGCAGCACCGACAGCATGCGGTTGTCCCCGTTGCTGCGGAGGTTCGCCAGGTAGCGGACCCGGGCGGCGCTGACCTGGGCGAGGGCCTGCGGCAGGCTGGCCGCGACCAGGAGGGGAAGGAGCACCCAGCTCACCCCGGCGAGGACGATGGCCCCGGCGAGGAAGGAGGCCGCCGAGGCGATCAGGTCTTGGCCCTCGTCGATGAGGTCGCCGGTGACCTGGGCCCCGCGGTCGGCGGCCTCGCGGTCGCGGTTGAAGTCGGGGTCGTCGTAGGCGGACAGCTCCACCTCGGCGCAGCCGGTGAGCAGCATCTGCTCGGCCTCGCGCGACATGAGCGGGCCCAGCCGGGAGGAGAGCCAACTGACGGTGATCCCCAGCAGTGCCCGCACCCCGGTCGCAGCCGCCAGCAGGGCCACGGACGGCCATGCCTGGAGGAGCCGGTGGTAGACGTCGCCGCTGGTCAGCAGCGCGGTGAGGGTTCCGCTGATCGCGATCAGGCCCAGGGCCTGCATCACGCCGGCGACCGTCTGGCACAGCAGGAGACCGGTGGTGGCCTTCCGGTCGACGCGCCAGGCCAGTGCCAGCGAACGCCGCACCAGCTGGGGCAGGCGCCGGGCCATGTCCCGCATCCGGATGGAGCGGCCGGCCGCTTCACGGCTGCCGGTCAGGTCCACGTACCGCATCTCCGGTGCGGGGGTGGTCTGCTCCGCACCGGCGGCCGGCGCAGCTTCCGGTGACTCAGCCGGCGGGGCGGGCGGAAGGGGGGTGGGGCGCGGCCCCGGGACAGTCTCGGCGGTTTCATCGGTCGACTCACTCATGCCGCCCACCCCGTATCCAGACGTGCTGAGCAGCGGGTGTCGTCAACACGGCGCACCGTCACGAGGGCAGGCCGTCGTTCGATTCCAGAGGGCTGATGCAGGGGGGCGGGGGCGGGATTCATGACGTTCCTCCATCTGGGCGGTGAAGTGGCACTGGTGCTCTAAGAACGCGTCGGATCGGGCTCCGTAACGGCTCATTTCGTGAACACACGTTCTGATCGGGCCGTTGGGGCGGGCGGGGTGCGGCGACGGGCAGTGAAACTTGTTCGACGCGGCCGGGTCACTCCTTCGGGGGATTGCCGTGGTGGCTGGGGTTCCGGTGTGGGGCATGGCTGCCGTGGCGAGGACGAGGCACGGCCCTGGTGGAGAGCGGTCAGATCAGGTAGAAGGCCGCTCGCGGATCATGCCGCGACGACCGTGAAGGGCACGGCGGGAAAGCGCCGGCCGTTGACCTGGATTGCGACGGTGTACGGGCCGGGAGTGATCTTCGTGGTGGCCGTCGAACGCAGCTTGTGCGGCTTGGCCAAAGAGAGCGGCCGGCCGGGCTGGACGGTGTTGCGGTTGAGGAAGTAGACCTTCTCGCGCGGCTTGCCGGTGGGCGTGATGGAGGAGATGACGAACATGACATCCACCGGGACGGCCACGGTGGCTGTGAGGGCGGCGGAGAAGCTGAGCACGTCGCCGTCGGCCAGCTCGGTGCGCTCCAGGACGAGAGGTGTCAGCTCGAGCGGTGCGTCATGCGGGTAGCCGAGGAAGGCGTAGGCGTCCGGCGAGCCCTTCTTGAGTCTGCTCCGCAGGGCCGTCCGGGCGATGAAGGCGAAGTGCTTGTCGGTGGCGCTATGGGTGTCCTTCCACCGTTGGAGGGTGGCCAGGACGACGTCGGGCTGCGTGGCGGCGAGGTCGTGGAGGTGGTTGGCGACGGAGGTACGGACGTACGTGCTGGAGTCGGCGTAGAGCCGGTCGAGAACAGGCAGCGCCGCATCGACGGGCAGGGAGATACGGGGCGCGCAGGGCAGGAGGGGGCGGGTGGCTTCACTCGCCAGCCGGCGCGTCCGGTGGTCCTCGTCGCGGGACCAGGCATCAACGGCCTTCATCGTCTCGTCGGGGAAGCCGTTGAGGAAGTCCCGCACGGCGACCTCTGCCGAGAAGTATCGGGTGAAGCGCGCCAGGGCATCGAGAGCATGGTCCAGGTACTCGCCGGTGCACAGGTAGCGGGCGACGAAGTCGGAGTGCGGCGAGTACGTGTGCCACCCGAAGTCGTTCGTCACGCCCGCGGCTTCGGGAGTCGGCGGCAGTGAGCGCAGCAGTACGTCGAGAGCTTCGGTGCCCGTGACCGGAAGGTGGGTGTGCAGCGCCTCGCTGGTGCGAGTAATGCGATCTTTCAGCTCCAGCCCGGGCAGGTCGGCCATCACCTCCCGTACGAAGGCGCCGGCGTCGAAGTCTGGGCATACGCCGTGTACTTGGTGTCCAATCTGGGTGATGCGCTCGCGGTTGAGGGCGGTTTCCTTCAGGGGCACCTTCACGGCCTTCACGGTCATAGGCAAACACTAGGGCTGGCGACAGGCACAGACAGCGTGTTCTCGCCGCCGGTCATCCGTCGGAGCCACTCGAAGCTGCGGGCTGTCGAACGGCAGCGCGATACAGCAGGCGGGAGTGGCGGGAGCTGTCGCACGGGGAGGCCGTGTGGAGGGTGGCGAGGTTATCCCACACGACGAGATCGCCCTGACTCCAGCGGTGGCTGTAGAGGTACGGCGCACTGGTCGTGTGCTCCAGCAGTTCGTCGATCAGGGCGCGGCTGGCCTCGTCGGAGAGTCCGGTGACGCAGCGGATCACCATGGAGCCGAGGAGCAGCGAGCGGGCTCCGGTGACCGGATGGGTCAGGACGAGCGGGTGCTCGACCTCCGCATGACCGGCGAGGCTCCCGGCGGCGGCTGACGACTGCCCGCCGCTGGCCTGACTCTGCAACGCGCCGAGCTGCTGGATGGAGTGCACAGCGCGCATCCCCTCGATCCGCTGCCGTACCGCCGGGCGGAGGTCGGCGTAGGCGCGGGTCGCGTCGGCGAAGCGCGTCTCACCACCCAGCTCGGGGGTGATGACCGAATACAGCAGCGTCGCGGCGGTCAGCTCCGGCTTGAAGCTGTTGTCGGTGTGCCACTCCTCCTCGTCGTCCCCGTCGTAGATGCCGATGTGCTCGCCGCCCTCGACGATGTTGCTGATGACGGTCAGCCCGGGAAAGCCGCCGACGGCGTACCGGCGGTCAACGCTCGTGTCCACCGTTCCGAAGCAGGAGGCGACCGTCAGGAGATCGGCGTGGGTCAGGTGCTGCCGGGGCACGACCAGCAGCCGGTGCTGGTGCAGGGCTCGCGCCAGCTGAGGCGCGAGGTCTTCGGCGTCGGTCGCGAGGTTGCAGTCGACGACTGCGCCGAAGCCGTTGTCGTCGAGCGGGCGCAGCGACAAGGACATCGCGGCTCCTTTCCGGACGGTGATGGCGGTCAGAACTGGGCCGACTGCTGGAAGACGCTGATGTCCTTGATGCCGGTGGCGGCCATGCACAGCCGCTCGATGCCGATGCCGAGCCCGACGCTGCCGGTCGGCACGAGTCCGGCGTCGATCGCCTTCCACGCCAGGGCCTGCTCGTCGTCGTACAGGTCCACCGCGCGGGCCCGCTGGACGAAGGCGGCCTGGTCGGGCTCATCCTCGTAGCCGTGAACGACCTCGATGCCGTCGACCAGGAGCTCGAAGCGGTTGAGGACCGCTGCCGTGCCCGGAGTGAGACGGGCGCACGGCTCGTCCCCGCCGACCGGGTACTCGGTCAGGAACAGCGCGGCGTCCTTGCTCTGGGTCTCCAGTTCGCGCTCCACGAACTGCCCGAGCACCGACTTGAACGGCACATCGGCACCCAGGGTCAGGTGGGCGGCCATCCGCAGGGGCAGATCACCGAGGGGCTCATGGCGCAGGTCGATGCCGAACCGGTCGCGGATGTGGCCGGCGACGGAGACCCGCTGGGGGGTGTAGCGGATGTGTGGAACGATCAGCTTCTCTGCGAGCGCGAACAGGAACTCGAAGTCCTCGTCGGCGGCGTAGAGGTCGAGCATCTGGAACTCGGGCGCGTGCAACTTGTCCGGCTTCTCGGGCCGGAAGCACGGACCGATTTCGAAGACCCGCCGGTGGTGCTCCATGTTCACCCGCAGGGCCGGGCCGATCATCGCCCGCAGGAACCGCCCCCCGTCGAGGTCGACCGGGAGACGGCGTCCCGTGCCGAGGTCGGCCTTGCGCATCGTCGGGGTGACCACCTCGACGAAGGTCTCCGTGCGGAGCGTGTCACGGAGGCTGAACAGCAGGTCGGATTTCATGACGACGGGGTTGAGCACGTGTGCTCCTCAAGGTCGGTGTTTCCGACGGCAGATGGAGGGAAGCGGGGTGCCACGGACCCTCGTGCGCGGCTCCTTGGCGGGGCCACAAGCTAGCCGCGGCGACGCGAGCAGCAGAACCCCTTCCACCGGGCTCGCAGAGTCCAACGGGCCCGATCTGCCGCTCGTTCAGGAGCAGACTTCCGCGTTTTCGCAGCTCAGATGATGTGTGCGCGCAACGGTGACGCAACGGTCCCGTGCAACCGGCGCAACGCCCAGAGCCGTTGCGGCTCCCTCCGGCGCAGCCCTAGCGTGACTGGCCAAGCGCCCAGCGCGACGCGCCACGCAACGCTCATCCACGGTTGGAGAGGACGTGCTTCGGCGCGACTTCCTCCACCGGCGTGCGCCCGCGGCGTGCCGAGCCGACAGTTCAGCACATCACCCGACTGCGGCCCGGCAGCTCCATCGCCCGATCACACGGACTCGCGGGTCATCCGCGACCGAAGAGGGAGAACTTCCATGACCGCTACCGCCGGAATGACCCCGGACACCGACCTGAAGGCCGGCATGCGCCCGGACGCCTCCGAGCTGAAGTTCGGCATGCGCCCCGACGCCCCCGTGCTGAAGCTGGGGATGCGCCCCGACGCCCCCGTGCTGAAGCTGGGGATGCGCCCCGACGCGGGCGCCCTCATCGCCGCCTGACCCGCGGCTGAACCACCCTTCCGTCGTCCTCCGGCGCGCCCGCCAACGGTGTGCTCGCCAGTCCGCTGCCCGCCCACGGGCGCGCCGGAGCACGGCACCTCCCTACCCGCCCGCACCGCATCGACTGGAGGATTTGATGGGCAGCCCCGCCGCTGGCAGGACCCGCAACGGCACCGGAGCCTCCGGCCCCGTGCGCAAGGCCCTCGGGCAGCAGCTCATCGCCGACCTGGAGAAGCTCTGCGGACGCCCGACGATCGGCCTGTGGGACGTCGCCTGGGACCTCGTCGCGATCACCGCCGCGGCGATCGCCGGCCACACCGTCGGCCACGTCGTCGGCCCACTGCTCGCCATCTGCTACATCGGCGTCCGCCAGCGCCACCTGTCCAACCTCGGACACGAATGCGTGCACTCCAAGCTGATGGCCACCCGCCGCGGCAACCGGCTCATCGGCTACCTCTTGACCGGCCTGCTCGGCGAGAGCTTCGAGCCGTACCGCAGCAGCCACTACGTGCACCACGCCAAGCTCGGCTCCCGCGAAGACCCGATGTTCCAGTCCTACCGCGCCGGCAACATCCGCGCCGCCGGACAGGCGCCCAGCCGCCGCTCCTTCGTCCTACGGGTCATCGTGCGCAACGCCCTGTGGCGGCTGCCGAAAACCGCCGTGCTAACCCTGGTCACCCGCGCGCCGGGGGAGACCAAGCGGGCACTCGCCGCCCGGGCCCTGCTGTGGGCGGGCGTCGTCGCCGCGCTGTGGCCCGTGGGCGGCGTGCCGTACCTCCTGATCTACTGGCTGCTCCCCCTCGTCCTGGTACGGCCCGTCGTCACCTGGATCACCGATCTCGGCAACCACGCCGGCCTGATCGAGAACGATGACGTCCTCCTGCAGACCCGCGGCTGGACCTCCCACTGGCTCACCCGGCACCTGCTCGGCGGCCACTGGGACGACATGTTCCACCCCATCCACCACTGGTGCCCGCAGATCCCCTGGCGGCGCCTGCCCGAGGCCCGCGCCCTGACCTCGGCGCACCTGCCGCGCTGGGACGAAGTGCCCTGGTGCTCCGGCTACTTCTTCCGCCGCCGCTCCACCTCCGACCAGCCGTGCGTGATCGAGGACATCATCACCCGCCTGCACGCCGCGCCCAGCGCCGCCTGTCCCCTGCACCGGCATGCCCGGGCCGCCTGATCCACCCCGAACCCGCCTACCGAACCCGTACGGCACTGACCCTCCGGGACGCACGCGCGCCCGGACAGGGAGCGCCGTCGCCCGCCGCCGAGGAGGCGGCCCACCATGCCCCAGCCCATCTCTGCCCCGCCGCCAGCCCTGAACAGCTACGACGAGTTCACCCGGCTCGACGAAGTCGTCCTCGGGCGCGCCGAGCACTACACCGACCACCACACCGACACCTCGTGGCGGCTGTTCTTCTACGACAACGTCGCTCCCGTCCTCGGCCGGCACGCCAGCCCGTCGGGGGAGGAGCTCCTGCCGATTCCCGCGCAGCTCGTCGACGAGCTCAACGAAGACCTCGCCGGCCTGGCCGACGCCCTGACCGGATGCGGGGTGAATGTCCTGCGGCCCGCGGCGCCGGGCAAGGACGTCGACATCCGCTCCCCGCACTGGGACGCCCGGGCCACCCCGCCGCTCAACGTCCGCGACCAGACCATCATCCTCGGCAAGACCATCGTGGAGACCGCGCCCCACGTGCGCGCCAGGACCTTCGAGAACGACCTGCTCAAGCCGGTCTTCTACCGCTACTACGAGGCGGGGGGCGCGAACTGGCTGAGCATGCCCCGGCCCGCCCTGGCCCGCGACTCCCTCGACACCGGCTACTTCACCCGTCAGGGTCTGGACGTCGCCCGCGCTACCGACGGCGAGATGGCCGGCGTGATCGAGGGCCTGGGCCTGGAGATGGTCTTCGACGGCGCACAGTGCATGCGGCTGGGCCGCGACGTCCTGGTCAACGTCGCCAACCACAACCACGAACTCGCCCTGCGCTGGCTCCGGGACAACCTGCGAGACCTGCGGTTCCACCGCTTGAACGCCATGGCGGACAACCACATCGACAGCGTCCTGGTCCCGCTGCGCCCCGGCCTGATGCTGCTGCGCTCCCCGGAGTACCTGAAGTACCTGCCCGAGGCCATGCAGTCCTGGGACGTGATCTACGCGCCGGAGACCGACGACAGCAACTTCCCGGACTACAGCGACCTCGGCTTCGTCATCCCCATCGGCAGCAGGTACATGGACATCAACCTCCTGTCCGTCGACGAGGACACCGTCATCGTCAACTCCCTCTACCCCGAGCTGATCGACGTCTTGGAGGGCCGCGGATTCACCGTCGTCCCGGTCCGCCACCGCCACCGGCGCCTGTTCGGAGGCGGATTCCACTGCTTCACGCTCGACACCGTCCGCCGCGGCGGCCCCGAGGAGTACCTCATCTGACCCCGGGGCCCGGAGCCCTCTCGCGCAACCCCGATCACGTCAGCCTGCCCGACCTTCAGGAGATCCCGATGAACACCTACGCTTGGCCGCCCGACGATGTCTTCTGGACCGGCACGTTCCCCGAGCACACCGCCGCCCGAACCACGCCCTACCTGTTCAAGGGCATCATCCCTGCCATCGCGGCCACCGCGGAGGACGTCCTGGCGGGGTTCGAGATCATCCGCCGGGCCCATGCCGCCGGCGCCGACATCAAGGCGCACGCGCGCGTCTACGTCGGCGAGGAGCGTCGCGACGACCTCCTCCCCAAAGCGCTGACCGCCACCGCCTGGAGCGGGGACGCGGATGCCTTCGTGCCGTGGATGCAGGAACTCGTCGGCGCCGACCGGTTCAGCCTGGTCATCAACAACCTCGAGACGGTCAGCCCCACCCTGGCCGCCGGCCTCGGCACCTTCCTGAAGAGCCTCATCGACGGGTGGGGTCTGCCGCTGGGCGGCGCCGAACAGGTCGCCTTCGCCGGCAACTATGCCGGCACCGCCTTCGGGATCCACGAGGGTTACGAGGACGCCTTCCTCATCCATCTCGGCCCCAACGCCAAGCATTTCTATTGCTGGCCCGCCGAGCAGTACGAGAAGCTCACCGGCGGCAAGGAGCCCACCTTCGGTGACTACCAGGCGCTGCTGGAGCAGGCCGAGCACTTCCTGCTGGAGCCGGGCGACGCGCTGTTCCTGCCCCGCCGGGTCTTCCACGTCGGCACCCAGGAGACGTTCTCCGTCTCGGTGGCCATGCCGCTCTACACCTACCCGTACGCGCAGATCCTGCAGAGCCGCATCATCCCCGACGTCCTCGCCCAACTGGCCGGCGACGGGCCCGACGACCCGCTCAACGAGCCCTCCGAGATGGCGGACTCGGCCGCGGGGCCCGGCGCCGTCGCCGAGCGCCTGTCCGCCGTCGGCAGCAACCTGCTGCACGTCGCCGCCGACCGAGTCCGCGGGGAGGCCCGCGAGCACGCCGAACAGCGGTGGGCCACGCTGCGCAGTAACGGAGGCTGGGAGCTGGTCGAGGGCGACCTCGCCCGCCAGGAAGCCGCGGACGCCTTCGACCCCCAGCAGGTGACGCCCGGCGCTGAGATCACCCTGATCGCCCCCTACCAGGTAACCACCATCCACGGCGACGGCGTCGAATCCGTCCTGCTGCGCGGCCACCAGACGGGCATCGCCCTCGACGTCGCGGCCCTGGACCGGGACACCGTATCCGCGCTCAACGACGGCGCCACGATCGTCCTGCCCGACAACCAGGAACTCCTCACGGCCGTCCGGGCCCTGGGAGCCACCGGCGGCCTGCACCTGACCCCCCGCTCCGCCGACACGGAGGACACCGACGCATGACCCCCGACAACGGCCTCATCCACGCCTACCTCAAGACGAACCCCGAGACGCAGAGCGCCGTCCACGGCACTCTGCTCGGCCGGTTCACCTCCGGCAACGCCCTGGTCACCGCGCATCTGTCCCCGATGATCGACTGGGTCTACGGGAAGATCGCCGACCAGGTCGGCGCCGCCGAGCTCAACGAGGCCCAGGCCCGCATGTACATCGAGGAACTTTCGGTGTTCGCCCGCTACAACGCCCAGTTCCTCAGGGCGGCCGCCACCGGCGTGGAGGGTTTCTGCCCCGAGCTCGCGCACGAGCTGCGCCGCAACCATCTGGAGGAGGGCGGCGAGCGCGGCAAGGTGCCCGCGCACTACGTGCTCTACACCAACGCGCTCCTGTCCGACCTCGGGCTCCTGGTCAACGGCCACGTCCCCGCCCCCGAGACTGAGACACTGGTCAACCTCCACCAGTGGATGGTCGGCTCGCACATGCCCAGCCACATCGCCGGCGCCTACTACGCGACCGAGGCCGTGGCCATCGCCGAGACCGAGATCCTGCGGGACATCACCAACCGCTACGGCGAGCTGACCATCCAGCGCAGCGGCAGCGAGCTGAAGGCCCTGCACTACTACTGCGAGCTCCACCTCGACGACGAGCACGAGGCTGCCCAGGTCGGCGGCCTCAGCGTCGAGGCCGCTCATATCGAGGGCCTGGCGAGGTTCATCAAGGAGAGTGAACTCTTCCACATCGACCTGCCGCAGGCCCTCGACGGCTTCCTGACGATCGCCGAGGGGATGACACACTGGTGGGCTCAACTCGCCCACCGTGCCCGGGAGATGAACTGATGAACGCCACCCCCGACATCGTCGCCGCAGCCCAGGGGCGCTCCGGCGGATGCCTGTGCGGACGGATCCGCTTCACCGTCAAGGGCAAGGCCGTCTACCCGCACACGTGCAGCTGTCCGCACTGCCAGAAGCTCGGCGGCGGGCCGATGATGTGGTGGGCCGGCTTCGCCCCGGACGATGTCACCTGGACCGGCGAGGGTGGCGAGCCGACCTGGTTCGAGACGTTCGAGGGCGAGGCCAAGCGTGGCTTCTGTCCCGACTGCGGCAGCCGCCTCGCGGCGATCGACAGCGACGTCCCCGAGCTCGGCATCGTCGTCACGGCCCTGGACGACACCACCGGTCCCGACCTCGTCCCGGTCAACCAGTCGTTCCGCGACAACTCCGTGCACTGGCTGCCCCAGGTCCCGGACACCCAGAACAGTCCCGTCGGCTGACGCACGCGAGACCTCCGGGGGCCGGCAGCCTGACCTGCCGGCCCCCGTCCAGCCTGGGACCGTCTGCGCCGTCCGACCCGTCCAGCATCAGGCCCAGGAGGACTCATCGTGCTCACCCCGCATGCCACCAGCGAATACGGCACCCTGCGCCACGTCGCCATGCGCTACGCCGGCGATGTCACCCCCGACCTCGACGGCCCCGACGTCCATCCCGTCCTGGCCCGCCAGAAGGCCACCAGCACCTGGAGGCCGTACACCCCGGCCACCGTCCGCGCCCAGCAGGACGGCCTGATCCACCTGCTGCGCAGCCGCGGAACGGAGGTGACCCTCCTCGGCGAGGCGCCGGGCTGCTCGGCTCAGCACTACCCCCGCGACATCGCCGTCGTCATCGACCACGTTCTCGTCGTGGCACGCCTGAACTCCGAGCACCGTCTTCCCGAGGCCGATGCGCTCGCCCCGCTCCTCGCCGACGTCCCCCACGTCGTCCACCTGGACGAGGGCACCATCGAGGGCGGTGATGTCATGCTGCACACCGGCATGGTCCTGGTCGGCCTCGGCGAGGAGACGTCCCCCACCGGCGTCCGGGCACTGCAGCGGGCACTGGCCCACCACGGCGTCGAGCGCGAGGTTCGCCCGGTCCGCTTCGCCGTCGACGGCATCGTCCACCTCGACGACCACTTCACCATCGTCGCCCCCGACACCGCGCTCATCCACCGCGGCGCCTTCCCGCCCGACCAACTGCGCTGGTTCGAGCAGCACTTCGACCTGGTCGACGTCAGCGACGACGAGGCCTGGGCCGTCCAGGCCAACGTCTTGGCGATCGCACCGGGCGCCGTGGTCGTCGCCGCGGGCAGCGACCGCATCGCCGCGCAGCTCGCTGCGCGCGGCCTCGAGGTCCTCACCGTCGACTACTCCGAGGTCACCCGGATCCCCGGCTCCCTGCGCTGCACCACCCTGCCGCTGACCCGCGCCTGATCCGCTCCACTTCGCCCGGCCGCCGCGCGGCCCTACGTCCCCGACTCCTGGAGCTGCCGTGTCCGACCCGCTGCTGCCCTTGCTCTTCGCTGTCCCGGTCGTGGTCCTCGCCTGCCAGGCCGGCGGCCGCGCCGTCAGGCTACTCGGCCAGCCGCCGGTCATCGGCGAGATCCTGGCCGGGATCCTGCTCGGCCCCTCGCTGCTCGGCTGGCTCGCCCCCAGCGTTCAGCACCACCTTCTTCCGACCTCGGTCCTGCCCATCACTTCCGCGATGGGCAACCTCGGCCTCCTGGCGTTCCTCTTCCTGATCGGCCTGGAACTCGATCTCCGCTCCCTGGGGACCGCCCGAGGCGCGGTCGCCGCCGTCAGCCTCAGCGGCGTCCTGCTGCCCATGGCCCTCGGCGCCGGCCTGGCCTCGGCCCTCTACCTGCACTTCGCGCCCCCCGGGGTCGGCCGGCTGCCGTTCACCCTGTTCGTCGCCGTCGCCCTGAGCATCACCGCCTTCCCGGTCCTCGCGCGGATCCTCGCCGACCGCGGCCTGGAGAACACGCGCCTGGGTGCCTTCGCCCTGGCCTGCGCCGCCACCGACGACGCCCTCGCCTGGTGCCTGCTCACCGCCGTCGTCGCCCTGTCCACCTCCGGCTCCGTCCTGTCGGCCCTGACCACCCTCGCCCTGACCGCCGCCTTCGCAGCCGGCCTCACCCTCCTGCGCCCCGTGCTGCACGCCCTGCTCAAGCGCGCCGGACGCACCTCGGACGACCTCGTCCTGGTCCTGCTCTTCGCCGGACTGTGCCTCAGCGCCTACACCACCGACCAGATCGGCGTGCACCCGGCGTTCGGCGCCTTCCTGTTCGGCGCCGCCGCACCCCGCGGCCTTCCGGCCATCGAGCGCAGCGCCGCCCGCATCCGCGCCGTCGTCCTGCCGCTCCTGCTGCCGCTGTTCTTCGTCGACACCGGCCTGCACACCGACTTCTCGTCGCTGCCGGCCGGACAGTGGGGCTGGGGAGCGGCGATCCTGGCGGTCGCCGTCATCGGCAAGTGGGGCGGCGCGGCCGGCGCCGCGCGGCTCACCGGCTCCGACTGGCGCTGGTCGGCCGCGGTCGGCACACTCATGAACTGCCGGGGCCTGACCGAGCTCGTCGTGCTCGGCATCGGACTCCAGAGCGGCGTCATCACCGAGCAGCTGTTCACCCTCCTGGTGATCATGACCGTCATCACCACGGCCGCCACCGCCCCGGTACTCAGGCGCGTTGCCGGCGACGACCCGCGGATGACCCCGCCGAACCCGGCTGCGGATCCGCAACGCGACAGCGCCAGGGGGATCGCCGGATGACCCCGCCGCCGAACCCGGTTCTCGAAGCGGTCCTCAGCCGACGCAGCGCCGCTCGCCTGACGGAGCCCGCGCCCGACCGCGACGAACTGGAGCGCCTCGTCCAGGCCGCGGCCACCGCACCCGACCACGGACGACTGCGGCCTTGGCGGCTGGTCCCGGTGTCCGGAGACGATCGGGTCCGCCTTGGTGACGCGCTCGGCGAAGCCGCCGCCTCACCGGAGCAGGCCCGCCGCGCCGCCGCGAAGCCGCTGCGCGCGCCCCTGCTCCTTTCGATCGTGCACTGCCCCCGTCCCGACCATCCGAAGGTCCCCGGGTGGGAACAACTGGCCGCCACCACGGGCATGGTGACGACGCTGTCGCTGCTCCTGCACAGCCACGGCTGGGGTTCTATCTGGCGTACCGGTGCGGGCGTACAGGCGCCCCAGGTCCGCAAGTACCTCGGCCTCGCCGATGGTGAGCAACTGCTCGGCTGGCTGTACGTCGGCACCTGTTCCACGTCCGGCGGCGCCGCTGAACGACTGCCGCTCGACACCACATCCAAGATCACCTGGCTCGACGTAGCCGACGGCTGAGACCTCTACACATCCCACGGCCTTGCAGAACGACCTGAGAGCCACACCCCAGCGCCAAGCCGAGCCGAGCCACGCTGAGACCCACCGCGAAAGGCGGATCATGCTCAACATCCAGGAGATCAAGACGCACGGGCACACCCTGCGCGTGTGCGTGGACCCCGAACCCGAGCGAGAGGGCCGCCCCGCCCTATGGCCGAGCGTCGGCGAATACCCCATCTACGATCCGTTCCTCTACACCACCATGACCACCGATGACGAACGCAACGAGCGCTTCCGTGCTGCCCTGTCTCAACTGGCGCCGGGCAGCCGCATCTTGGACATCGGGACCGGACAAGACCTTCTCTGGGCGCGGGAAGGCGTGCAGGCAGGAGCACGGCGCGGGGTGGCCATCGAGGTCATAGAGGACGCGTTCCACAAGGCGGCCGTGAATCTGTCGGCCTTCGACCTACAGGACCGGATCACGCTCCTGCTCGGCGAGTCGACCAACCTGCAGTTCGCGCCCAGAGCCGACGTCTGCGTTGCGGAGATCATCGGCTCCCTGGCCGGCGCCGAGGGCGCGGCGGCCGTCCTGGCCGACGCCCGGAACCGCCACCTGGATCCCGGAGGCGTGGTCGTGCCGCATCGTGCGGTGACCCTGGCAGCAGCGGTCGGCCTATCCGATCTGTTCCCCGAACAGCCGGTCGCGTTCGCCGAGGCATCCCTTCCGTACCTGCAGAGCATCTTCGACTGGCACGGCACACCCTTCGACGTACGGCTCAGGGTCGAAAGCCCCTCTGCGAGCGCGCTCCTCTCCGAGGGCGCGTCCGTTGAGGTGCTCGACTTCAACGGCGAGCTGCGGACGGACCAGCGCACGACAACGCGCTTGGCGATCACGCGGCCCGGCCACATGGACGGCGTGCTCACCTGGCTCAACCTCTGGTGTCTGCCGGACGAAGAACCGCTCGATGCCCTGCGCATGAAGACAAACTGGGCCACCATCTACCTGCCGCTCTTCGAAAGCCCGGTGCCCGTCGTACCCGGAGACGTCCTGGATCTCACCTTCGCCGCTTCCCTCAGCGACGACGGCGTTCATCCGGACTATCAGCTCACCGCCACCTTGCACACCGCGGACGGGCAGGAGCACCACGGCTCCTTGGCGTCTCCGCATCACGGAGGCTCCTTCAGGGCCCATCCGATCTATCGAACCCTCTTCCCGACAGGCTGATGGGCAGGACCAGACGCAAACGCGGTTCGGAACGAGCCGACATGTGAGCCCGGAGCCAGGACAGGCCGAACGCCCGCGGCTTATGCCCGTAGAACCCTCGACCGCCTGGACATTCGGGCGCGCCAGGGCTCAGAAGTCGTGGAGCGGCTCGTCGGCACTCAGTCGGCTGAGACGCTCAGCGAGCCGCCGACTCATCAGATGCTGCGAGAGCTGGGAGGCACGCCGCGCCAGAACCCCGTGCTCGGCGGCATCGCCGCGCAGCCGTGCCAACTCAGCCTCGGTAATGAGGAGTTCGACGGTGTCGCGAGTCCGGTCCGAGGGAACGACCGACGCCTCCTTCAGCGCCTGCACTCCCTGCTCAGCCAACTCGGCCACTGCGAACGCCCAGGCCGCCTGCCCCTCCAGCTCGCGGCGGTCGAACCACTCCAGCCAGGCCGGACCGGTGCCGATCTGAGAGCGGCTGAAGAACTCACGGGCCCGCTTCACTGCGGCCACGACGTGATCCGGCCTTCCGTTGAGCGCCCATGCCCGAGCCTCGGTCACGCACGCATAAGCCCTGACCAGCGCGGGCGTTCCGTCGGCCGCCAGCACCGCACTGCGCGCGTGAGACAGCACATCCGCCTGGCCGCCCTGCGTGGCGGCCAGGCGGGCCTGGTGGATATGGACCCGGGTGATGCGGGCGCGGTCGCCGATCGCCTGGGCCAGCCGCATCGCCTGGAGGTCGTAGCGCTGTGCCAACCCAGGGAGTTGATCGTCATAGGCCATCGAGGCCATCGCGAGCACCGCGTCCACCACGCTGCCGTACAGCCGACGCCCGGTCCGCGCGGAGAAGCTCCCGTTCAGCATCGGCGTGGCGTGCGTGTCCATCATGGAGGCGAACACACCGCGGAACTTGCCGCCGCCGTGCTGGGAGTCCAACTTTCCGTACAGCCGGGTCTGTTCGTCCAGCAGATCGATATCCGCCGCAGTGACCTTGTGCGGCCCGCGTCCACCGATGACGGCGTCTGCCGGCATCACAAGAGCCTCTCGCGAGGCGGGCCCGAACACGCTCGCCGAGAACGCGCTCTTGACGACGTTGCGCCGGCGCATTGCGTCCAGGGCCCACAGTTTCGACAGCATGCGCACGGCGTGGGGGACATCCAGGTACTCCAACGACTGCGCCGCGACCAGGCTGGTGTCGGACGGCCAGCCCAAGCTCTCGGGCGTCACAGTCCGGTGGAGCGCTGCCGACAATACGTGGCACGCGGCGGCCGCGAGGTCGGCACCGGGAGTCGCGCCCTTGCACCACCGCGAGACGGTGCTCGGGAACACCGTGTAAGGAAGGCGGATCGCTTCGCAGCGCATGGCGATCCGGCGCGCGAAGCCGCTGATCGACCAGTTCAAAGTTTTCAGGTGCCTGAGTAACACCTCGTTGCGCTCCGCATTCTCTGATCTCGGACTCATCATCGTGCCGCCCGTCCCGGTGGGGTCAGGGAAGGCCTCGAGGTTGCACTGGCTGGGACGAGCGCGGGGGATGAGGGGGCGGCGCCTGGGCCCGGCAGTGGACGGGCATCTCGGATTGCCGTGACCAACGCGGAGATCAGAACGCCCGTCAAGATCACGGCCAGGCAGCCGCCGACGTCGCGGAGAGTCGACAGCAGCGGGTCCTGCTCCCAGGCCGAGGCGTCGCGCACGGCAGCCTCGTTCTCCGCGCGCTCCGGTTGCAGGGCCCGCGCCGTGATGGTGCGGAGGAAGGCGTCGATAGCGGACGGCGCGTACCCGAAGTGCCTGCCGCGCGCCGCGTCGTCCCAGGGTGGACGTGCCCCCCAGTTGACGGTGTGGCAGGTATCGCGGTGCACGGACAGGTTCAGCCGGACGCGGGGGAACCCGGGCAGGCCCCGAAGGGCCGCCCGGACGCGCACGGCGTTGGCCACGGTGCCGACGGACAAGTAGCCGCCTCTGCGGCTGCCGCCGACGGGCACCGCGAGGAGTACGGCGCCGTCCACCTTCACACCGACCGCGCAGTCGAGGAGGTCCGGGTCAGCAAGGCGTTCCCGGAACCAGGCGTACTCCTCGGCGCACTCCTCGGGCGAGGGGCGGCAAAGTGGCACGGCGATTCGCGTGAGCAGGAAGCGGGGCATGCCGAGCGCGGGCCTTGCGTGGTGGACATCGGTCACGCCACCCGGGTGATCGGGTTGTTGAGGATGTCCGTGAGCGTGTCCCGGTCCAGGCGCACCACGACCGTGTGGTGGTCGGACAGGCCCTTCATGTCGATGACCTCGACTGCACGGACGGCGGGCAGGAGCTGCTTGCTGGCGTAGATCCTGTCGATGCGCGAGTCCGGCCCGTGCGTGTCGCAGGCGTCGATCGTCGGCGCGACCGCGGTGGTGTCGGCTGCGGTCGTGGCGAGATGGCGGGCGACGTCCTGCAGACCGCCGGTGCGCAGGGTGTCGTCCGGTCGGTCGTCCATCCGGCGCACGCCGTCCGGTCCGATGTAGGAGCGGTGCGCCCGGTGGGGCTCGTCGGGGATCTCCTCCAGGACGGGCAGGGCCGGGTCCCCGGGGATGCCCGGGACCGGGTAGCTGTTGTTGTCGCCGCCGAGCAGCGCCGGGTAGTGGACGCGTCGGCCGTCGACCTTGACCCACTTGTCGTTCCACTTGGTCAGCCACTCGGCCTCCGACAGCCGCGTGGTGGTGGAGCAGTAGTTGAGGTGGTAGGAGCCGACGATCAGCGGGACCGCGTCGAGGGCCGTGCCGGCGAGCTGCAGGCTGCGCACGGTCGGCGGGAGCACCCACATCGGGCCGGTCTTCGGGAACTCGCCGACCGGGGTGAAGAGATCCGGGTCGTGGTAGAGGGCGGTGCAGCACTCGGGGCCGATCAGGCCGGCCATGCCCAGGACGGCCTCGGCCGCGTCCGCGAGCTCGTTGCCGTTGTCCTGGGCGCCCCACATCTCCTGCCGCAGGAGCAGATGCAGGCCGAGCGATCCCAGCCGGTCGTGCATCCGCTGCCACAGTGCGCGGTCGCCGCCGCCGTTGTTCTCGAAATTGCAGATCGCCACGTTGATGAGCATGTTCGTCCCCCAGGGGTGTCAGCGGGTGGGTGTGAGGATGCGGCGGAGAGCGGCGAGGTCGAACCGCGCGACCAGAAGGGCGTGGTCGGAAACCTCGCGCACCTCGTCGGTCGCCACGACGTCGAAGTGGAGTAGGGCCGGGATGAGATCGGGGGTCGCATACATCCGGTCGATGCGCTGGGCTGGCCCCTGGTCGGTGCGCTTCAGACTCGCCGTGGCAGCAAGCGCTCCGGGCTGGCCGAGGACGGTTGCGGCGTGCAGGCCGAGGTCGACGAAGACCGGCTTGCCGCCGGAGAGGATCTCGTCCGGACGGGTGTCCGAGACGCGCCGCCCGCCTCGCTCAATGGTGCGGTGCTGGTAGTGGACCGGGTCCTCGACCTGCTCCCAGTCCGGGAGCACGACGGACTCGTCCGCCGTCCGGTGCGGGTAGCTGTTGGCGTCCATCCCGACCAGCGCGCTGCGGCCGTGGTCGGCGAGGGTGGTAATCCTCCTTGCCTCGGTCGCGCGCATGCCCGGGTCGAAGTGGCACAGGTGCGCCGAGGCGAGGTCGAGCTGCTTCGCGCACCCCTTGAGGCGGACGCGGGGATTGCAGATCGGCTTCCACGGCAGGTCGTGCTCGCACTCGGCGTCGACGAGGAACAGGGCGGGGTCGACCATCACGCCGACCGGGTTGCGGCTGCCCCCCTCCCGCGGCGCGCCCATGAACGGAAAGAGGCCGCCGAGCCGGTTGGCCTCGGCGTACAGGTCGGCCTTGCCGTTGTCCCAGGCACGGGTCAGTTCCCCGCAGCACGATGTGCGGTTGGACGGCGGCGAGGATGTCGCGGGCCAGTTCGCGGTGGTCGTCGGCTCCGTGCCGGCCTCGGCCGTTGTGCTCGATGTTCCAGCAGGCGACACGCAGTTCATCGGTCACAGGCAGCTGCTCCCTGTTCGTTGTTCGCGGTGGTGCTCGGACCTAGCTGTGGGGTTCATCGGACGGGGGTGAGGGCGCGACGGAAGGCCGCGCGGTCGAACTCGGCCACGACCAGGGCGTGGTCGGAGACCTCGGCGACCGTGTCGTCGGCGACGACCTCCAAGGACCGCAGGGCCGAAGCGAGATCGGGCGTGCGGTACATCCGGTCGATACGGCTGCAGTGACCTTGGTCCTTGCGCCACAGGCTCGCCGTCGCGTCCAGCGCACCGGGCTGACCGAGCTCGGCGGCGGCGTGGTGGCCCAGCTCGACGAACACTCGTCCGCCTCCCGGCTTGGTGCTGGTCTTCGTGCAGGGCCTGCATCTGCCAGGTGTCCAGAGGGCCGAGGTTCGCGTGCCACTTGCGGCGGGCGCGGTTGTACTCGGCGAGCGCTTCCTCATCCAGCTTCTTCATCTGCCGGCGGGGGGTTGAGAGACGTAAACGCTGGTTCCTCTCGTACTCCTCTCCATCACGCTTGCCGGACCCGAACCATCTGGCAGTTCTGGCCCGTCCCGGCTTTGTCAGGGCCGCTCTCACCCTCACCGGCATCTCCCGGATCAGGCTGCCCCCAGCTTCTCCGCCCTGCTGCGACAGGACGGCGGCGACGGTCTCTCACCTCCGCACGAGTTCACAACGCTTCACGGCGCACTGACACCACCCCCCAGGTCATGCATTCCAATGCCGTTGCTTTTAAGGCAGGCAGGTCGTTGGGCCGTTCGTGTTGGTGTCGCGTCTGGAGCGGCTGGGGTTGGGGATCTTGACCCGGTCGTG
>NZ_JBIWLW010000048.1:0-46459 GCF_044766385.1 Streptomyces sp. NPDC102274
GCAACCCGATAGTCTGCACGTAGAAAGTGCCCTCCGCCTGGACCGACAGAACCCCTCAGCAAGGTTCATCGTCCCAGGTCAGGAAGGCACTTTCGCGTTTCCGACCCCATAACCAGCCGTCCCCAAGCGAAACGGCGAGGCTAGGGGCTGACTTCGAAGTCTGTCTTGGATCTAGAGGGTCGGTGCGGTATTTCAGAGTTCCGCCGCTGCCTCCCGCAGGTACATCTCCAGCCGTCTGATCGATGCGGTCACGCCTTTCGTATCGAGCCGGCAGGTGTAGAGACGACGGACGAGTGTCGGCTGCCGCATGGGCAGAACCACGACGCTCGGCGGAGCGTCCAACAGCAACAACCGCGGCAGCAGCGCGACACCGAGACCCGCCGCGACGAGATTGAGCGCGGTGCGGAAGTCCATGCCATCGAAGTCCAAACGATGTCCGCTTCCCCGGTCGCCGTCGACGGGTGAGGCTGCCAAGTCGCGGAAGTCGACAGCGGTGTTGATCCATGCGTCCGACGGCAGGTCGGCTGGGGTGACACTGTCAGCTCCGGACAGGGGATGACCGACGGGAACGACGACCATGATCGGATCGTCCATGAGCTGCTCTTGCATGAGCCCGGCGGGCACTGGCCCGGGAGCGTGTTCGTAGTCGAAGGTGATGGCCAGGTCGATCTCTCCCCGGAACAGCAGCGCATGCGTTTCGCGCTGCTCAAGTTCACGGAGTGTGATGTGAACGGCCGGATGGGTCGCACGCAGGCGTGCGAACGCGGGAGGGACGATGGAGGCTGCCGCCGAGATGAACGCGCCGAGCCGCACCTCGCCGCCGGTTCCGTCCGCGAGCGCCGCGAGCTCGGTGGCAGCGCGACTCATCGACACGCTGATCGCGGCCTCGGTGTCGAGAAGGACCTGCCCGGCCTCGGTCGCACGGACGGGCCGCCGGACCACGACTCGCGCACCGACCCGTCGTTCCAGTTCCGCAACCTGCTGCGAGACCGCGGACTGGGTGTAGCCCAGCTCCTCTGCGGCAGCGGCGAACGAGCCGAGCCGCACGACAGCCGCAAGGGTCACCAGATGCCGCGGATCGAACAACCAAGACATGGAGGTAAGGATAACTTATCGACCAAGAAGAGATCATTGTTTGCGCTAATCCAGGGACGTGGCCGACGCTGGGCGCATGGACTTCACGCAATTCGACACCGCGATCAACAAACTCCCCCGATGCCGGGTCGGGTTCTACCCCACTCCGTTCCACGCCTTGTCCAACCTGTCGGCGGCGTACGGGATCAACCTCTTCATGAAGCGCGAGGACCTGGCAGGACCTAGTGCGATCAGCGGGAGCAAGATGCGCCTGGCCGAGTTCATCCTGGGGCGGGCCCTCGAAAACGGAGTGACACACGTCATCACCCAGGGCGAATACCTGACCAACTCGGGTCTGCAGTTCGCTGCCGCCTGCCTGAGCGTAGGAATCACGCCGATCCTGGTTCTGACGCGGAACGTATCCCGGCATGGTGAGCTCGGCGAGTTCCGCGGCAACTATCTGCTCAACAAGACGATGGGTGTCGAAACCCACGTCATCAACGTCAGCGGCAACGTCTGGCATTCTCCGGACGAGGCCGCGCGGATCACCGACGCCATCGCGGTGCGCAAGGCCGAACTTGAAGCGCAGGGGCACGAGGTCCTTGTTGTCGCGACCGGTGGTGCGCACCCCGACGGCTTCATCGCGCACGCCCTGACGTTCCGGGAGATGCTTGAACAGTCCGATGCCGCAGGGGTCGAGCTCGACTACGTCCACCACACGATCGGCACCGGGACCGCGCTACCGGGGATGCTGGCAGCCAAGCTGAGTCTGGGACACCCGGTGAAGTTCCGGTCGATCGCCATCCAGAGGTTCAACGACGGAGACCGGATGAACCCCGGCGTGATTGTCGAACGAACCAAGGCGGTGCTGGCCACTTTGGGCGCGCCCGTACCCGACGACGCGACGATCCGCGCCGAGATCGACATCGACCAGCGCTTCATCGGCGAGGACTACGCCGTCGCGTCCGCCGAAAGCACAGCAGCCATCCGCGAGCTGGCCCGAGCAGAGGGCGTCTTCGTCGGCCCCGTCTACACCGGCAAGGGACTCGCAGGATTGCTCGACCATGCCCGCAGCGGGCGGATCCCCGTCGACAGCAACGTCGCGTTCCTGCACACCGGAGACACCGGCAACCTGTTCGAAATTCCCCAAGTCGTCGGCCACATCACCGACTGAGCCCGCAGCCCATCGGAAGTGCGCCGGGCCGACGGGTGAACCGCAAGGGCGTCGCCCGCGTGATGCCACCAGCCCCTTGAGCGGGCGGGGCGAACCTGGTCTTCCAGGTCATGTTCGCGGCGGTCACGACCAGGCACAGCAGCCAGCCCTCGGTGTCCACGGCGATAGCGGCAGGCCGCGGCCGTTCCACCGCTCGAAGAACGCGCATACCGTCTCCCACGGCGGGAAATCGACGGGGAGAGGGAGGGCACGCCACTCCACCCCGTGCTTCACCACATCGGCAACCGCGTCGCACATCGCCCGCAGGTCATGTACCAATCGGCCGGCCAACGGCAACGGTAGGTCCCTCATTACCTGGCGTGCCC
This sequence comes from Streptomyces sp. NPDC102274, assembly GCF_044766385.1. Lineage (NCBI taxonomy): Bacteria > Bacillati > Actinomycetota > Actinomycetes > Kitasatosporales > Streptomycetaceae > Streptomyces > Streptomyces sp. NPDC102274. The sequence goes on from NZ_JBIWLW010000048.1 coordinate 2,614, forward strand.
ACGGCTCGGTACAGACCCCTGCTTATCGGTCAGGTCTGACGGGTAGCGCGGCACGCGGTCATGGCACAATACGGGCCGCCCCAGGACAGGGGGCGGCCGTAGCCGTGGAGACCCCTCGCGCAGGAGCAGGGGTCGGTGATCACCGAGGTCGCCTTGTGGGGCCACCGATCGCGGTGAGGGTGACGATGATGGCGATCAGGTAGCCGGTAGCGGCGAGGATCATGGCAGCCGCAGGTGCGGCAGGTCCGGGCCTGCCGCACCGGGCCGCTGCAACGCGGTGCTGCCGAGCAGGGCGATGCCGAGCGCTCCCCGGTCTGGCGCGCGGCGTTGAGGGTAGCGGCTCCGAGTCCGGTCTGCTGCGGCCGGAGCCCGGCCAGCGCGACCCCTGTCATCGCGGGCATGCACAGGCCGACACAGCCCGTGATCGCGCCGAAGACCGCCAGCGCCACCGTCCCCGAGTGGTCGCCGCAGGCGGCCAGCAGGCACGTGCCGAGCAGCCCGCCGGACAGCCCGAGCGCCATGGGCAGCCGGGGGCCGAACCTGCTGGTGACGCGACCGGAGAACAGGGCGCCGAGCGCGGTCACCGCGGTCAGCGGCAGCAGTGCCACGCCGGTGACCGCGGCGGACTGGCGCAGCGTGCGCTCCAGAAAAATGGTGATGCAGAACAGCACGCCGTAGAGACCGAAATTGAACAGCAGCCCGACTCCGGTCGCACCGCTGAATGCGCTGCTCCTGAACAGCGCCGGCGGCAGCATCGGCTCGCTGACACGGTGCTCGGTCACCACGAAGCAGGCTCCCAGTGCCACGGCGACGGCCAGCAGGCCTAGCACGAGCGGCGAGCTCCAGCCCAGCGTCGACGGCATGGTCAGTGACGCGGTCAACGCGACAAGGGAGGCGACGGCAAGCAGCTGGCCAGGCAGATCGGGCCGGGTCGCGGCGTGGCGCGGAATCTCCGAGGTGCGCGCAGCCTCCACCGTGGCGCGCACGCCGAGCGCTCCGGCGGCTGGTCGAAGGTCCGCGCCCACGACACCGCGGAGGGCCTCATCGCGGGAGTCACCGGCCGCCCGGGCGCGCCGACGACGCTGCTCCTCGGCCGCCGCGGCCGGGCCGGGCGCCTGCACCTGGTCGCTCGCACCACGCCGCTGTCGGCCGCCGACCGCGCCCACCTCGGCCCGCTGCTGTCCCCGGCCGGGCCCGAACGGCGTCACCTTCAGCGCGGCGTGGGGATCGCGGGACCCGCTGGCGTTCACGGGTGCCCGCTACGATGCTGCGTCCCGTGTGCGGGCGAGCAGGTGCAGGTGTGTGATGGCCATGTCGATCGCGGAAGCCATCGGCGTGACGTCGCGGGAGGTCTGCGCGAGGAGGTATCCGCCCTGGACGGCCGCCACGAATCCCGTAGCAAGTTGGGCCACGGCGGCGTCCTGCGGGATGACGCCTTCCCGCTGGAACCGGCGAAGGAGGTCTTCGAAGAGTTCTTGCCACGTGGTGAACAGGTCTTGGAGCTTCCCGCGCGCGACCGAGTCCTGATCGGAGACCTCGTTTGCCAGGGAGCCCAACGCGCACCCGTACCGGCCCTCTTCCAGGGCATTGTGCGTGACGAGCGCGTCCCGCCAGCGTCGTAGGCCCGCGAACGTTCTCACCTTCTCCAGGCGTTCTCGCTCGCCGGTTATGGTTTGCTCGCCGACAAGTTCGATCACTGACCGCACGAGCGCCGGCTTGTCTTCGAAGTGTCGGTACAGCTGTGATTTGCTGACCGCGCTCGCTGAGACGACATCGTCCAGAGTCGTTGCGCCGACTCCACGCACGCGCATCAGATCGGCGGCAGTGGCGACGATGCGGGACCTCGTCTTCGCCCCGCGCGCCGTCAGCTGCCCAGCTGCGGCTATCTGCGCGTTCTCCTCCACATCACGATGGTACGGACATGACGCCGCACGAGGTGTCGAGCTATGTGCGCTGAGCGCGAGGACGTGGTGGCCATCGGGCCGAATCTGGACGATGCCGTCTCGATTGGCCTAATGACCGTGCCCTTGAGGCCTCCCGCCGGTCCTGGTATGCGTTGCGCTCTGCGCGGCGTTGACCTGTGCGTTCTCGTCATCAGGCGGCCTGCGTTTGTCGGGCAGTGCCCCCATCACTAGTCTGGACGAAGTCGTCCAGTTGCAACTGGTTCACACAAGCCGTGCAGGCCAAGACCGGATACAGGTGGGGTGCCCGATGAAGGCGGTTGTGGTCACGGATCAGACCGCGGGAACGGCGGGGATGACGCTGACCGAGCGTCCTGAGCCGGAGCCAGCGGGCAACGATGTGCTCGTGGAGGTTCACGCGTCGGGATTCACCCCGGGTGAGCTGGAGTGGCCGTCGAGCTGGACTGATCGCCTCGACCGTGACCGGACGCCGTCAGTCCCCGGGCACGAGCTGGCTGGCGTGGTCAGCGCTCTCGGTTACGGAACGACGGGCCTGTCTGTGGGGCAGCGCGTCTTCGGCCTCACCGACTGGACTCGTGACGGCACCCTTGCGCAGTACGCGGCCGTGGAGGCGCGCAACCTCGCGCCGCTGCCGGGTGACGTTGACTTCACGGTCGGCGCGAGCCTGCCGATCTCGGGCCTGACCGCTTGGCAGGGACTGTTCGAGCACGGCCGTCTCCTGTCGGGCCAGAGTGTCCTGGTGCACGGCGCGGCCGGCGGGGTCGGATCGATGGTGACCCAGCTCGCGCGCGAGGCCGGTGCGTACGTCATTGGCACCGGGCGCGCTGCCGATCGTCAGACGGCGCTCGACTTCGGCGCGAAGGAGTTCGTCGACCTCGGCAACGACGCGCTGGAAGATGTCGGCGGAGTCGACCTGGTATTCGACGTGATCGGCGGCGACATCGGGACACGTTCGGCACGGCTGGTACGAGCCGGAGGAACGCTGGTGACGATCGCCGGCCCGCCGGAGGCGCGGCCCGCTGAGGGCCTGGCGGTCGACTTCGTTGTGGTCTCCGACCGCACCCAACTGGGCGAGATCGCCCAGCGGGTGCGGGACGGACGCCTGCGAACGGTCATCGGCAACGTCGCGCCCCTCGATGATGCCGTGGCGGCGTTCAATCCGACCGAGCGGGCCAAGGGAAAGACGATCATCCAGGTTCGCCCATAAGAGCGCGGAGACCACGCAGACCCCATCACGCCGCGACGGGGACGGACGAAGACTGACGCAGAGAGAGGCAGACAGATGAAAGCGATCGTGGTCACGGACCCGGCTGCCGGAACCGCGGGGATGACGCTGACTGAGCGACCCGAACCGGACGCGGCGCTGCTCGCCAGTCTTGACGGCGCGAACTACGGCGATGTTGTCGTTGAAGTTCATGCGTCGGGTTTCACCGGAAACGAGCTGGAATGGCCCTCGACCTGGATCGATCGCCTCGGCCGGGACCGGACACCGTCGATCCCCGGTCACGAGGTGGCCGGAGTGGTCACCTCTCTCAGCTTCGGAACGACAGGGCTGTCGGTCGGACAGCGTGTGTTCGGCATCACGGACTGGACCCGCGACGGCACCCTTGCCCAGTACGTCGTCGTCGAGGCGCGCAACCTCGCGCCGCTGCCCGGTGACGTCGACTTCACGGTGGGCGCGAGCGTCGCGATGACGGGCCTGACTGCTTGGCAAGGGCTGTTCGAGCACGGTCACCTCTCGGCGGGGCAGAGCGTGCTCGTGCACGGCGCCGCCGGCGCGGTCGGTTCGATGGCGGCACAGTTCGCACGCGAGGCCGGTGCGTACGTCATCGGCACCGGACGCGCTGCCCACCGCCAGGACGCACTCGACTTCGGCACGCACCAGTTCGTCGACCTGGAGAACGACACGCTGGAAGACGTCGGCGGAGTCGACTTGGTCTTCGACGTCTTCGGCGGTGACATCGGGGCACGATCGGCGCGGCTGGTGCGAGCCGGAGGAACATTCGTCACGGTCACCGGTCCGCCGGAGGTGCGGCCGGCCAACGGCCTGTCGGTCGACTTCGTTGTGGTCTCCGACCGCACCCAACTGGCCGAGATCGCCCGGCGGGTGCAGGACGGACGTCTGCGTACGCACATCGGCCAGGTCGCGAGCCTCGACGATGCTGTCGCTGCCTTCAACCCGACCCAGAAGATCAACGGGAAGACGATCATCCGCGTGCGGTGAGGCCGCCGCGTTCGCGTGCGTCGTCCTTAACGATGCGGCGCCACTTCGTGCCCAGCGCCTCGTAGACGAGCTTGTCGCCATAGCGCTTGGTATCCCTCGTGAATCCCGACACCGGCGCAGTGTCCCACCGGGCCGGTGTCGGCCGCAGCCGTCTGTCACTCGTACGAGGTCGAGGTCTGGCCCTCGGTTCGGCGGGCCGGGACGAACCCGAGCCCGCTCCGGTACCACGTCCCGCTCGGGCGCACCCATGAGCCCGAGCGGCGAAGCAGCACGTGCGTTCCTGGTCGGCGGGGAGGGGCTCGATCATCGCTGCTCGGGCTCCGATCTCCAGGGGTGGTGTCCGTCCTGCAGGTACCGTGGTCGCCCGTCCTGCAAGAACTGCACCGTGGCCTCCAGCAGGTGCGACGTTCGTCCCTCCGCCGAGGCGCCCTTGAGACCGGCGGTCACATGGATATGGGGGGCCAGCCTGTCTTCCTCCACGTTCCAGGCCAGCGTTCCGTGGCCGAGGGCTTCCAGGTACTCCACCTTGACGTCGTCCCACAGCGGCTCGTCCGGCTTTTCCAAGGGCCCGCACGTGGCTACCAGACGGGCGAATCGGAAGCCGCCGAGGAAGGACACCCTGCCGGCCTTAACACTCTGCGTCGTGCAGAACTCGGCCAGCCCCTTGTAGAAGTCCTCGCCGTGGTCGAGGACTACGGTGAAGGTCCTGCCGGGGGTGGTCTGTGCGAAGCGCATGGCCATGCCTCCATAAGGTCGTCAGGAACTGTGCGCGTTGAAGTCCTCGGCGAGATCATCAGGACCGATCCCTGCAGCCAACAGCGCGTACAGAAGCAGACGTGCCTTGGGCGGGTCGAGCCGGCCGGCGCTGATCAGGCCACGGGAAAGCAGATAGCGCTCGGATCCCGGGAAGTCGTAGGTGTTTGCGAGAACGGAGCCGGCTCCGGTGCGCGAGGCGAGGACGACCGGGATCTCGCGGGCCAGAGAGACGAGGCGACCGCACCAGGACTCGGGTACGTGACCGGCGCCGAACGCCGCGACCACGAGACCGTCAACACGGTCCGTGAGCCCGTCGAGGAGCACGCCATTGCTGCCGAGGCTTGCGGTGACAATCTCGACGGTCGTCGTGCGGACGGGAAGGCCGAGGCCGGCTCGCGACGGGAAGGACCAGTTGAACCTGGCGACTCCTTCCAGCAGGTCCCCGATATGGCCGGCGTTGAGTGAGGCGAAGGCGAAGGTGCCAGTGGTGTGAGTTCGCGAAGCGGTCGGTGTATTTCGACCAGGCAGGGGACGTGGACTACTACGCCGAGGTATGGCGGCCTCCCCACCGCACGGCGGGCTCGGTGAGAAGTCTGGAGAAACGGACGGAGCAATCCCGGAACCGCACTCCGGGCCTGGTCAGCCAATCTACTGATCAATGAGAGTCGCTACGAATTTGTAACAAGATCTTGTTGAGGTGCCCTGGTCGGGCGTAACCGATGTGATGATCCGGCCGTTTGCGTCGTGTGACGACTCGGCCGTGGATCGTGGACGACGACTTCTGGGCACGGATCGAACCGCTGCTGCCGCCCTGGCCCGAGCGGTCACCAGGGCCGAAACCGGTACCAGACCGGCTGTGCCTGCAGGGCATCTTGTACGTCTTGTGTCAGGACATCGCCTGGCAACTCCTGCCGCTGGAGCTCGGTTTCGGCTCCGGACAGACCTGTTGGCGACGTCTGGACCGCTGGCAGAAGGCCGGAGTCTTCGAGCAACTGCACCGTATCCTGCTCGCCGAACTGCACGCGGCCGGCGAACTCGACTGGACGCGCGCGTGCGTGGACGGCTCTCACGTCCGCGCGAAAAAGGGGGTGCCGCAACCGGTCCGTCGCCGGTCGACCGGCGGAAGACAGGCAGCAAACACCACTTGATCTGCGACGGGCGCGGCACCCCGCTCCGGGTCATCACAACTGCCGCCAACGTCAATGACATCACCCAGACCCTCAACCTGGTCGACGGCATCCCGCCCGTCGCCGGACGGACCGGCCGCCCACGAAGGCGACCCGAGTCCGTCCTGGGCGACAAGGCGTACGACTCATGCGCTGTGCGCCGTGAACTTCGGTGCCGCCGGATCCTGCCGGTGATCTCCCGCAGGGGCGCCCCGAACATAAAGGGCTTGGGCAAGCTCCGCTACGTTGTCGAGCGGACCTTCGCCCTGCTGCACCAGTTCAAGCGCCTGGCCGTGCGGTGGGAGCGACGCCTCGACCTCCACAATGCCTTCGTCTCGCTGGGCTGCGGCCTCATCTGCTGGCGACGGCTCAAGAGGGCTGCCGGACCATGATCGCAGAAGCCCCCGTGGAGGCAAGTTCCCTTGTAGAAGGCGGTGAGTGCGTCGGGGCACCCTCCACGCGCTCGCTACTTACCTGTGTCGTGCTCCGAACGATCCATGGTCGGCGGCTCGTTGTAGGTGATCTCGACCGGCGCGTTTGCCTCCGCCCGTGCGCGGTCCGACGCGGTCGCGATCTCCTCGTAGGTCCATTCCCTGTGCAGGCGCTCCCCGTGGGCATCGGTGATGTCGATGACCAGCCGGTCCACTCCTCGGCGTGCTGTTCGGGGACGAGTCCCAGTTCGTACGTAGCGTCCTGGAGGAGGGATTCGGTGACGCGTATGCCGGTGAGTCTCTCGGCCAGAGCGAGGACCGCCGCTTTCCGGTCGACGTCCGGGGCGCTCTCGTCGTGCTCTCCCTCGGGGGTAAGGGGGAAGCCGACTTCCCGCAGCAGGGGGACCAGTTCATCGGGGGTGTTGCCGTCGCGCGACGAGGGGCCCTCGAACGTCGTACGGAGCTCACCGTCCTCGAACCAGTGGAAGAGGTGGATGGGCTTGCCGCCGTTGGTCGAGTGCGCCACGACCCGGCCGCCCTTCGACAGCGTTTCCACGCTCGTGCCCGCGATCCCCAGGCCACCGTCGAAGCCGAGGACGAGTGTCCAGTCGCCGTTCTCGCCCGGAGTGCTGAAGGCGCCCGCGACGTAGGACTCGTCCCAGTAGTCGTAGTCCACCTCGGCGCGGTGGGCGTCGTCCGCCTCGATCAGCCCGGCCGTTCCCTCCCCGGTGCCGCGCGGTTCCGCCTCCATCGCGCGCAGCACCTCGCGCGGGGTCCGCCCCCGTATCAATGTCAGGGTGTATCCGCTCTCCATCGCGTGGCGGAAGAGCGGCGAGGTGCGGATCCAGGCGAAGTCGTGCGCGGTCACCAAGTTCATACGGCGCAGTGTGCCTGATGCCCCTGACAACGCCCGGTGCAAGCCGGTTCTTACAGCTGGCACTGGTCCTCGGGTCGCGCCGAGTCCGTGTCAGCAACATGATCCTGTTACGAGCTCTACGTGAGCGAGCTGACGATCGAGCACGAGACCGCCCAGGAGTCGGCAGGTGGTGCGATGCCGTCGGCTGCGCTGGATGAACAGCTCGTCGCGATGCTGGGCGACCGGGCCCGCAGCGAGGGCCTGCAACTGACCAGTGGGGGTGGGCTGGTGCAGTAGCTGACCAAGCGGGCGCTGGAGTCCGTTTCGGATATTTTCACAGCTCAGGGGCCGTCTTCGGATGGCCCCTGACGCGTTTTCCGGGAGTGCTCGCTGCTCGCCGTGGCGGCCGTCGTGGGGTTCTCCCGCGCGAGGCGCGGGACCAGGGTGCGGATGGAACGCACGGTCCGCGGCCGTCCCGGGCGCTTCGGCCGGGATATGGCGGCGTGCGCTTGGGCGGTCCGGGTGGGGCGGCTGGGGGCGGAGTGGGCTGTGAGGGCTTTACCGGAACGTAACTCACGTGTCTGGTTCTCGTCGGCGTGTCGTGGTTACAGTGATGCCCACCTATTAATCTCAGCGTGAGAAGAATTGTGGCAACTACTTCACTTCCCCGCGCCTCCAACCGCAGCGCCGTGCTCTCGGCCCTGCTGTCGGGCGTCGAGATGGACCGTCAGCAACTCATCGCCGACACCGGTCTCAGCCGTGCGACGGTGTTTCGTATCGTCGACGAGCTGATGGCCGACGGCCTGGTCCGCGAGGGCCGGCGGCTGCTGCGCGAGGGACCCGGCAGGCAGTCCGTCTCCGTCGGATTCAACGGCCGCTCCGCCCTGGTGTGCGGTATCGACCTGGGTGGTACCAACTGCCGCATCGTGGTGGCGGACGCGCTGGGCCGGGCCGTGATCAGGAGCCGGGACAGGACACCGCGTGCGGCGGGCGCCGACTCTCTCGCCGGGTGGGTGGCCGGCCGGGTCACGGATCTGGTCGCCCGCCACGGTGGTGGCGCGCCTCTGCACACGGTCACCATCGGCCTGCCCGGTGTGGTGACCGGCGACGGGCGTTCTGTCGCCGCCTCGCACAACCTCGGCCAGATCACGGGCACCGCGTTCATCGAGACCGTATCCCGGCTGATCGGTGTGCCCACCGTGGTGGGCAACGACTCCAACCTCGCCCTGCTGGGCGAACTCCAGTACGGATTCCTCCCGGAGCGAGAGACGGCAGTGCTGCTCGCCATGGGCACCGGCCTCGGCTCCGCCGTCTCCTTCGACGGCCATGTGAGGGCCGGCAGGTCGGGGCTGCTGGGCGAGTTCGGCCGTCTGCCGCTGCCAGGACGCGGCGAGCGGCTGCGTGATCTGCTCTCCGGCGCCGGGCTGGTGGCGTACGCCCGCAGCCGGGGGGTCGATGTGCCCAGGGCGCAGGCCCTGTTCTCGGATCCGGCCACGTACGCGGGGCTGCTGGAGGAGGTCCACGAGGCGCTGGCCCATCTCGTCACGGTCGTCTCGCTCGCCTATGAGCCCGCGACGGTCGTTCTCACCGGCGGCTTTTCCGAGTCGTTCGACGCGGGCCGACTGGAGGCGATCAGCGACCAGGTCGCCGGGAGCGTGGGCGTGCGCAGTGTGGTCAGGAAATCCGATCTCGGTGACTCGGCGGGGCTGCTGGGCGCGATGGCGTCCTCGCTGGGCCGGCTCTACGACTCGCTCGGCATCAGCGCCGAGCACATGGCTTCGATCGACGTCGACCGTGAACTGGTCACGGGGCGGCTCGCCGAATCCCCGGCGACCAGCCACAACGGCCACAGGACAGAAGGGTGAGGACAATGAACCGATCAGGGTGGCGGTGCGCGCTCGCGGCACTTCCCGTCATGGCGCTCGCGCTGACAGGGTGTGGCGGCTCGGGCGGCGGTACCAGCGCCGAATCCGACAACAAGCTGACGGTCTGGGTGATGACCGGCGGCCCCGGGGACAGTCCGCTGATCAAGTCCGTCAACGCCGAGTTCGCCAAGAAGTACCCGGACATGACGGTGGACGTCCAGGTCCAGCAGTGGGACGGGGCCGCGACCAAGATCACGACGGCGCTGGCGAGCGGAAACCCGCCGGACATCGTGGAGATGGGCAACACCCAGACCCCGCTGCAGACCTACTCGGGCGGGCTCGCCGATCTCACCGGTGACCAGCAGTCCTTCGAGGGCTCGGGCGGCTGGCTCGCCGGCCTGGCGGACCCCTCCGAGTACAACGGCAAGCTGTACGCGGTGCCGCTGTACGGCGGCACCAAGGTCGTTATGTACAACAAGAAGATGTTCGCGGACGCGGGCATCGAGCAGCCGCCGAAGACCATCGAGGAACTGCAGAAGGACTGCGGGAGCCTCGCGGGGGCCAACATGGGGACGGCGAACTTCTCGGGGTTCTATCTGCCGGGCCAGTACTGGTTCAACGGCATGCCGTTCATATTCGCCAAGGGCGGCACGGTCGCCTCCAAGAAGGACGGCAAGTGGCAGGCCGAGATGGCCTCGCCCCAGAACCAGGCGGGCCTCGCGGCCTGGCGCACATTTCAGAACACCTGCTCCACCAAGTCGTCCATCGGCGTCAACACCGACAGTCCCGACCAGGACCAGTTGTTCGCCGACGGCAAGGCCGCCATGGTGTACGTCAAAGCGTGGGAGCCGGCCGCCGTGCTGGAGAAGAACCCGAAGCTGAAGGACCATATCGGCTTCTTCGCGCTGCCCGGCTACACCGCCGACAAGACCATGCCGGTGATCGTCTCCGGGTCCACCATCGGCATAGCCGCCAACAGCCCTGACAAGAAGGCCGCCACCGACTGGCTGCGGATCATCACCGGCAAGCCGTTCCAGCAGGAGATGGCCCTCAAGCTCAATCTGCTGCCCATCTCGCCCGACTTCACCCCGGCCGGTGTGCCCGAGCAGCTCACCGTGGCTTCCCGGGCCAGCAAGATCAGCCAGCCGCTGCCGGGCAGCCCGGGTGAGGCGACGCTGGAGACCGAGCGGTACAACGAGCAGTTCTTCTCGCAGATCGCGCGCGGCGCCGACATCGCCAAGGCATCGGCCGCCTATGACAAGCACGCCACCGACGCCTTCAACTCGCTCAGCGACTAGCACCTTCCTGGGGCCCCCATGGCAATGACTGACAAGCGCAGCCCAAGCCGCCCGGCGGCCGGGTCCGCCTCCCGGCCAACAGGCCGGCGGAGCCGGGCCGCCGGGACGCGGGCGCTGCCCTGGGCGATGATCGCCCCCGCGCTGATCGCGCTGCTGCTGATCCAGGGCTATCCGCTGGTGCGGCTGCTCACCCTGTCCACGCAGGACTTCGGCCCCCGGTCCCTGTTCACCGGGCAGGCCGACTTCATCGGCCTGGACAACTTCATCCGTATCTTCTCCGACGCGGACTTCCGGGCCGTGCTGCTGCGCACAGTGGTCTTCACCGCCGTGTGTGTGGCGCTGCTGATGGCGGGCGGGTTCCTACTCGCGCATCTGCTGATGGGGATCTCGCCCTGGGCGAGGGTGCTCACCACCATCTGCCTGGTGCTGGTGTGGGCGATGCCGATGGTCGCGGCCACCCTCGTGTGGCAGTGGATGTACCAGCCGCAGTACGGCGTGGCGAACTGGCTGCTCACCAAGGTGAGGGTTTTCGGCGACCTCACCGCGTACGACTGGTTCTCCCACCCCACCCAGGCACTCGGTCTGATCATTCTGCTGACGGTGTGGAAGGGGCTGCCGTTCGTGGCGCTGACACTGTTCGCCGCGCGCGGTCAGATCTCCGAATCGCTCTATGAGGCGGCGCGGCTGGACGGGGCGGGCACACTCCAGACCTTCCGGCACATCACCGTGCCGATCATGCGGCCCGTGCTGGCGATTCTGACCATCCTCGAAGTGATCTGGTCGGTCAACTCGTTCACACCGACATGGGTGCTGACCCAGGGCGGCCCTGACGGGCAGACCACCACACTCGGTGTGTACGCGTACGTGACGGCCTTCAGCCGCAACGACTACGGCGGCGGCGCGTCCATCGCCGTGGTGACGGTCCTGATCCTCGCGGTGTTCTCCATCGCCTATGTCCGCAGGCTCGCCAAGCAGGGAGAGACGGCATGAGGGAGATGACACCGGCGCGGCGTAGGCGCACTGTCAACAACACGATCGCGGTGGCCGTCTCGGCGGTGATGGTCTTTCCCGTCTACTGGATGCTGGCGACCGCCCTCAAACAGCGTGGGAGCATCCTCAGCGCGGTACCGCAGTTCTTCCCTTGGCCCCTGAGTCTGGACAACTTCCGGCGGGCCCTTGACAAGCCGCACTTCTGGGTGTTCGTCCGCAACTCCCTGACCGTGACAGTGTCGTCGGTGGTTCTGTCGCTGGTGATCGCGCTGTTCGCGGCGATCGCCATCGCCCGTTTCCGGTTCGCCGGCCGCAGGGCGGTCCTGGTGATCCTGGTGCTGGTCCAGATGGTGCCGGCGGCGGCCATGGTCATCCCCGTCTATCTGATGCTGCGGTCCATCGGCGCGCTGGACTTGGTGCCCGGCCTGATCCTCACCTACATGACATTCGTGCTGCCGTTCACGATCTGGACGCTGCGCGGCTTCGTCGAGGGCGTCCCCGTCGAACTGGAGGAGGCGGCACTGGTCGACGGGTGCGGCAGATTCCAGATGTATGTGCGGGTGCTGCTGCCGCTGCTGATGCCGGGGATCGTCGCCACCTCGATCTTCGCCTTCGTCAACGCGTGGGACGACTATCTGTTCGCCTACGTGATCATGAAGTCGCAGAGCAACTACACCCTGCCGGTCTGGCTGGTGTCCTTCAAGACGGCCGAGAGCGTCGACTACGGCGCCATGATCGCCGCGTCGACGATCTTCTCCCTGCCCGTCCTTGTCTTCTTCCTTCTGGTACAGCGCCGCCTGGTCGGCGGTATGACCAGCGGCGCGGTCAAGGGATGACCGCGGCCGTCGACGCCCCTCGGGCGTCGGACTCGACATACGAAACGTGAGGACTCACCCCATGACGACTGAGCTGTCACAGCTTGCCCACGGCGTGCTCTTCCCCGCGCTGGGGCGGCGGACGGTGCCCAGATGGGCACGTGCCCGCGTCGCCCAAGGGCTCGGCGGCTTCGTCCTGTTCGGCAAGGACATCGCCTCCGCCGAGCAGATCAAGGAGCTGACCGGCGCGCTGCACGGCCTGCGTGAGCATGTCCTGCTCTCCATCGACGAGGAAGGCGGCGACGTCAACCGCCTGGAGCCGCACGGCGGGACATCCGTACCCGGCAACCACGCACTCGGCCGGCTGGACCGCCCCGAGCTCACCCGTGAGGCGGCCCACCAGATCGGACTCTCCCTCGTCGAGGCCGGTATCGACTGGGACCTGGCCCCCGCGGTGGACACCGCGGTCAACCCGTTCAGCCCCAACGGCATCCGCACCTTCGGCTCCGACCGCGCCCTGGTCGCCCGGCACGCGGCCGCCTGGGTCGAGGGCCTCCAGTCGGCAGGCGTCAGCGCCTGCGCCAAGCACTTTCCCGGACACGGGCTCAGCTCCGTCGACGCCCATCTGGGCACGCCCACCGTGGACCTGTCCCGCGAAGAACTCCTCGACCACTACCTCGACCCGTTCCGCGCGGCCATCGCCGCCGGTGTGGACAGCATCATGGTTTCCCATGTCCGCCTCACCCAGCTCGACGACGTGCCCGCCACCATCAGCCCCGCCGTGCTGAAGGGGCTGCTGCGCGGCGAACTCGGCTACGACGGTGTCGTCATCACCGATGCCCTGGAAATGCACGGCATCAGCGATGTGGTGAGCCTGCCCGAGGCCGCCGTACGGGCCATCGGCGCGGGCGCCGACGCCCTGTGCCTGGGGGCCTGGGCGTTCGGCGACGACGTCGATGCCGCCGCCACCGCGCTGGTTACCGCCGTTGAGGACGGCACCCTGCCCGAGGCGCGGCTGCGCGAGGCGAACGAGCGGATCGCCCGGCTCGGCACCCGGCCCCGCGCCACCGGCGCCGAACGGGACGACTCGGTGGGGGTACGGCTCGCATGGGACGCCACCGAGATCCACGGCAAGCCGGCACTGCGGGGCCGCCGGGCGCTGGCCGTACGGCTCGACCCCACCCATTCCCCCGCCCAGGGCGGAGCCGCCTGGGGCGTGGAGGAACCGCTGCGCGCGGCGGGCATCGAGGTGGAAACACTCGCCGTCAGTGGTGACACCTACAACGCAGAAGGAATCGTCAAGGCCGAGATCGGCTTGTTCCTCGATGAGTTCGGGCCCGACGCGGACGTCGTACTACAGGTACGCAGCCCGCACCGCTTCGATTGGCAGCGCCCTGTGCTGAACGAACTGGAGCGGCTCTATCCGGGGTGCGTAGTCGTCGACATGGGCGTGCCCGGCGACGACTTCAGCGGCTTTCGCGGCTGGGTACGCACTTTCGGAGCGTCACGCGTCTGCGCCCAGGCCGCGCTCCGCGTGCTGCTGGCCACGCCGTGAACCAAGAACACGGCGGAGCGGCTCCGGCTCCCGGTGCGCCCGCCACGGGTGGGGCACCGGGAGCCACCGGCGGCCCCGGGCGGCGGGCGGCGGGCGGTGGCGCCGAGACCGGAGGGCCGGGGAGGGGCGGTGAATCCGGCGCGGGCGGGGGACTGCTGCTGGTCAACGGACGGTTCCTCACGCCCGGCCGCGAGGAGGGCGCCGACTGGCTGCTGATCAGCGACGGGCGCATCCAGGACCTGGGGGTGGGCACGCCGCCGCCCGCCACCGACGCGGTGGACCTCGGCGGCCGCCTTGTCGTGCCCGGCTTCGTCGACGCGCACTGCCACGGCGGTGCCGGCCACTCCGTCTACACCGGTGATCCGGACGACGTACGCGCCGCCGCCGCGGGCCACCTGGCCCACGGCACCACCTCCATGCTGGCATCCGTGGCCACCATCGACCCGGCCGCGATGGAGGCCGCCGTACGCGCCATCGCCACCGTCATCGACGACGGATCCGCACCCAATCTCGTGGGCATCCACTTCGAGGGGCCGTTCCTGTCCCCCGAACGCCGCGGCGCCCAGACACCCACCGCCCTGCGCAGCCCTTGTGCGGACACGCTGGAACGGCTCCTGGCCGCCGCCGGCGGACACGCCGTATCCATGACCCTCGCCCCCGAACTCCCCGGCGCCCTCACCTTCATCCGGGAGCACGCCGGTGAGCTCGTTCTCTGCCTCGGCCACACCGACTCGTCCTCCGACACCTTCCAGCAGGCCACCGATCTCGGCGCACGGGCCGTCACCCATCTGTTCAACGCCATGCCGCCACTGCACCACCGCCGGCCCGGACCCGTGGCCACGGCACTGCTCGATCCACGGCTGGTGTGCGAACTGATCCTCGACGGCCACCATGTCGCCGACGACGCGGTGCGCATCGCACACCGTCTCGCGGGAGCGGACCGGCTGATGCTGGTCAGCGACGCCATGCCGGCGGCCGGAATGGACGACGGCACCTATCGCTTCGCCGACCGAGAGGTCACCGTCACGGACGGAGTCGCCCAGCTGCGGGGCACCAGCACCCTGGCCGGATCGACCCTGTTCGTCGCCGAAGCCTTCCGCAGAGCTGCCCGCGACCTCGGCCTCCCGCTCACGGACGCCGTACAGATGGCCGCCACCACGGCCGCCCGGCTGCTCGGCCTGACCGACCGCGGAACCCTGCGCGTCGGGCTCCGCGCGGACCTCGTCGAACTCGACGACGAACTGAGCCCCGCGCACGTCTGGCTCGCGGGGCAACGGCAGACAGCCGCCACCGGCGCCATCCGGGCATCACCCGATTCCCGACGAACGGGGTTCCGGTAACGACCGACACTCGTACCGGTGAGGTCCGGCGCCCTCCTCGGCCCGTGCGCGCAGCACCTCCTCGCGGGCGATACGCGCGGCGGCGGACGGACACCGGTCCGTCCGCCGCTCACCGAGATCCGGCTGTCAGCGCAGGTACGAAGCCCCGTTGAGGTCCAGCACCGCGCCGCTCGCCCACTCGGCCTCGGCCGAGGTCAGCCAGGCCACCGCGGCGGCGATCTCGTGCGGCTCGGCTACTCGGTCGAACGGGCTCTGGGCGCGGATGGCCGGTCCCTGCTCGTCGTCGTCCAGTAGCCGCGCCGCCATCTCGGTGCGGGTGAAGCCCGGTGCGACTGCCGTCACCGCGATGCCGTACGGGGCGAGGGTCACCGCCAAGGATTGGGTGAGGGAGTGCAGTGCCGCCTTGCTGGCGCCATAGGCGGGCGAGACCGGCTCGCCCCGGAAGGCGCCCCGGGAGCCCACCATCATGACCCGGGCGCCCGCCGGGCCCTCGTCCCGGTCCAGCAGATGTCGGGTGACCTGCCAGGTCAGGTCCGCGGCGGCGAACAGATTCGCCTCGAAGGTCCGGCGCCAGTCGCTCCGCCAGTTCTCGTAGGAGGTCGTCGCGATGGGGTGCGGGGTGAACACGGCCGCGTTGTTCACCAGGATGTCCACCCCGCCGAGCGCGCTGACCGCACCCTCGACCAGACCGGGTATCTCCTCCGGACGGGTCAGGTCTGCGCGCAGCGCCACATGGCCCTCACCGGGCAGGGCGGCCACCAGATTCACGGCGGCTTCGGGATCGGTCCGGTAGTGCACGGCTACCACATCGCCGCGTGCGGCGAGGGCTTGGGCGATGGCGGCACCGATGCCTCGGGAGGCTCCGGTGATCAACGCGCGCTTACGACGTATCGGCTCTTCCACGGTGCGATCATGCGGTTCGGCCCGGGCGATGGCAAGAAGCATCTGAGGAGGGGCTTCCCATGAGACGGACGCTTCGACGATCGAGAAGACGGTCGAGGTGGGCACGACGCGGTCCAGGGTGAACCCGGCCCGCTCCAGCAGCGTGCGGGACTCCGGCTCGGTCCGCTCCCGGCCTGGCAGCATGCCGAGCATGGTCAGGTCCACCATCTTCATCATGTGGGGCGTGTCGCCGGGCGGGACCACGCCCTCCAGTACCAGCAGGCGGGCGCCCGGGTTCGAGGCCTTCCGGATCGATTCCAGGATGCGTACGGCGGACTCGTCGTCCCAGCCGTGCTGGAGGCGGTTGGTCATCCAGCGGTCCCCACGTCGACCACGGCGCGGCCGGTGGGGGGCCGCCGCCGGGCCGACCGAAGGGGTGTCTCCCCCGTCAACCGACCGCTTGTGGACCGGCCGAGACAACGTTCGCCCTGTCGACGACTTCGTGGTGGCGCTCGTGGGCGCAGTTCTGTTGGTCCTGCTGCGGCCGGCACGCGGTTTTCCGGGTCCCGGGCAGCGTGGTGGCGCTCCGTGCCATGGCGGCTGGTGGGGCGGCGTCCCGAAAGCTCCGTGGCCATTGGGAGGTTTGACCGGCCATCACGTCGGTAGGTGCGATTGTGCCCGCACGGAACGGCGCGCTGGGCGTTGTCCCGTGCGAGCACGGTGGCCGTCTCAGGCCGGGATGTCGAAGCCGAGCGAGCTGAGCGCGGTTTCTGCAGCCTGCTGGTCCTGCTCGTAGGTGCCGCCGGAGATGCCGAGAGCCCCGATGACCTTGCCGTTCTCGATCAGCGGGTAGCCGCCGCCCACGGCCATCAGCCGGGGGTGGTAGGCGAGCGGGGCGACCTGGGGGTTGCCCACGTAGGAGTTCCAGACGTGGGTGGGGATGCGATAGGACGCTGCCGTCCAGGCCTTGTCAACGGCGACCTCGGCGGCCAGGAACGGTGCGTCGTCGGCGCGCTCGAACGCCTTCAGGTGGCCGCCGGTGTCCACGACCGCCACTGCCACCTCGAATCCGACCCCTTCGGCGGCGGCGTGCACTGCCTCGATGAGCGCGGCGGCAGCGGCGCGGGTGATCGACGGTGCGGAAAGGGACTTCGCCTGCGTTGTGCTGTTCATGAGGATTTTTCTCTGGTGAGTCGGATGATTCGTGGGGTGGGTGCCGGCTGTGCTACGGACCTCGGGGCGGATCTCGCTGTCAGCGGAGCGGGGAGTGCGGGGTGGGTACTGCGCGGGTGATCACGGACTTCTCCAGGATCAACAAGTCATCGACCACGGGACCGATTTCATGCCGCCAGCGGTCGTTCTCGTAGGCGGCGGCGTACAACTCCTCCCGCTGTGCCTCGTCGTCGAACCGGCGGATCCAGACGTAACCGTCCGGGTCCTCCTCGTCGATGAAGGACGCGGTGACCGTCATGCCCTTCGACGTCTGGAACGGGATGACGACTTCTTCCATGTAGCGGACCCATTCGTCGCGGCGTCCGGGCCGGGCCTGGTAGCGCCGAAGTTCGTAGAACATGGCGAACTCCCTTGTGTTGTGTAGTCGGCGGGGGCGGTCCGGGAGGCTGCGCGGCCTGTTGCCGTCGGGTGACCCGATGCGGCGGCCGACCGGACCGGAGCGGGAGTCAGGAGGCGACGCGCAGGACGAGCTTGCCGCGCGTGCGTCCGTTCTCGCCGCGAGTGTGGGCCTGGGCGACCTGGTCCAGGTCGAAGACCTCCTCGACCTCCACACTCACCTCTCCGGCGTCGATGAGTCCGGCGATCCGAGTCAGGGCCGGGCCGTCGGGCTCGACCAAGAAGGGACTGGTGCGCAGCCCCCGGGACTCGCCCGCCTGGAGGAGCTCGGGCGACACGCCGGCGGGGATCGCGACGAGCAGTCCACCGGGGCGCAACACATCGAGCGAGCGCACGCTGGTGTTGTCGTGGTGGACACTGATGAGGTCGATCACCACGTCGATGTCCTTGACCACGTCCTCGAAGCGGACGGCGGTGTAGTCGACGAGTTCGTCAGCGCCGAGCGCCCTGAGCCAGTCATGACGTCCGCTGCTGGCGGGCCGGTGACGTGAGCGCCCAGGTGCTTGGCGAACTGGACGGCGAGGTGTCCGACGCCTCCGGCGGCAGCGTGGATCAGCACCCGCTGCCCGGGCTGGACATCGGCGGTGTCCACCAGAGCCTGCCAGGCGGTAAGGGCAGCCAGCGGCACGGCAGCGGCCTGCTCGTGACTGATGCTCGCGGGCTTGCGGGCGAACTGGCGGGCGGGGGCGGTGACGTACTCGGCGTAACCGCCGGCCGCACGCGGGAACCACGGCATCCCGTAGACCTCGTCGCCGGGCTTGAGGGTCGTGACTCCGAAGCCGACCTCCTCCACGACACCGGACACGTCCCAGCCCAGGGTGAACGGCGGCTCACCAAGTACGCCGGCCATGGCGCCGCCGGCGCGGGTCTGCCAGTCGACCGGGTTGATCCCGGCGGCGTGCACTCGCACCAAGACCTCGGTCGGCAGCGGTTCGGGGCGGGGTACCTCTTCCACCCGCAGGACGTCGGTACCGCCGAAGGCGTGCTGCACCACCGCGCGCATCGTGGACATGAGTCATCTCCTTACATAGAGAACAAATGCTTCAACAGGCTGCTTTGCGGTCATCGACCAAGCGTTGTCGTCGCCACCGCCGCCTGCCACACCCTTATGAGCGACGGCTACGCGTGGGCCCGCGAGGCCGAAACCGACAGCGGGGGCACCATGTTCTCCGGGGCCTTCGAATTCCTTCTCGCCACGGCCGCTTCCTGGGTTCTCATGCCGCTCCTGCTGTGGGCCGGTATGCGTCTGCTGCGGGAGACCGGCAACCTTCTCCTCATCCTCGTCGGCGGGGTCGCCTGGCTCGTGGCCTCTGGGTACTTCATCGACGACATCGACCGCGCGGGCGGCCACATACCGATCCCCGCCCTCATCGCATACGTTCTCGTTGGTACGGCATTGGCCGGAGCCAGAACGACACCCCATCGCGGATGAGGGACGGTCCACCTCATACTCAGGCTGTAGTTCGTGGTGACCGGTGGGGCAGAGTAGGGCCCATGTCTACGTACGAGACGATGTCGTTCCACCTTGAGACCGAGCGGCTGCTACTGCGGCCGTGGGCCGAGTCGGACGCCGCTGAGTTCCGCGCCCTCCTCTCCGAACGCGGCAAGGGGACGCCCACGGTTGAGCACACCCGGACGTCCATCGCGAAGCTGCTCACCGCAACGGCGACAACGGGGATCGCCCTGCTGCCCATCCAGCGCCGTGACGAAGGCGACTTCATCGGCTATTGCGGGTTGATCATCGGCCGCTCCACCGTAGAGGAGCCTGAAATCGCGTATGAGTTGTTCCGGCGCGCGCATGGGCGCGGCTACGCCACCGAGGCGGCCGGCGCGGTGGTCGATGCCGCTATTGCGACCGGGCGGAAACGGCTCTGGTCGACCGTCGGCGCGTGGAACACACCGTCGTTCCGTGTCCTTGAGAAGCTCGGGTTCGAGCGGCATCACGTTTCCACGGACGACAGCGGTGAAGTGGTATGGCTCACACGCTCGTTGCCGTGACGCGGGGTAGCGCCCCCGGGGCTTCATGCTCACGTGATCGAGTGTGCTCGGGCAGAGCGCGCGGCTTGACGGCAGTGGCGGCTGGCTCGGGATGGGGCTTGGTGGCGGCGAGGCCAGTGGGACCAGGAGGTGTAGCGGCGGACCTGGTGTTCGTCGAGGCCGGCCAGGCCCTTGCCGGCCTGGAACACCTCCTTGATGCGCGCCTTGATCCAGCGACCCGCACCAGCGTCGTCAGCGGCACCGGCTGAGGCGAGTAGCAGCGGTAGTAGGCGAGTTCGCCAGTGGTGCGGTTGCGGCGGATCAGCAGGTGGCGGTCGCCGGCTCTGGGATCGAGCAGGGCGATGTGAGCCCAGTCGTAGAAGCGTTGCCCTTTGGCTCCGTTTCCGGCGGACAGCCTCTGCCGGGCGCGCTGGGGGAGCTTCTTGGCCAGGACGTCCGCGCGCAACCTTCCTGCATGGGTGGTGACTTCGTGGGCGCGGGCCACCGTGAGGACGTAGCCGGTGCCGCGTTCGTCCAGGGCGGTGCGCAGTTTCGGGTTGCCGTCGTGGACCTCATCGTCGGCCACCGACGGTGTGCGGTGGCCGGTGGCCGGGAACCGGGCGGTCATGCGGGCGGCCAGTTCGGGCTTGGTGGCGGACTCGGTCGCTGGTTCACTGATACTCCCCAGCGGGTGCAACGCACGAGAACGTTCAGGCTGTTCCGTAACTGAGGAACGAACCCAAAAGCCTCTCGAAGCTCCGCTGACCAATCGCTACGACGGGTCACCTGGCGTGCGCCGAACTTCCGGTCAACGATCCAGTGGGCCCCGCTCCGGGACGATGCCTACGGTGTGCCGGGAAGCCGGACCGTGACGAGGAGACCGCCGGCGGGGCGGGGGACGAGGTCGAGGGTCCCGCCGTGGGCGCGGACGATGCTGTGCACGATGGCCAGGCCGAGGCCGACGCCGGCGTGCTCGTCGGTGCGTACGCGTTCCGTTCCGCGCTGGAAGGGTTCGGTGAGGGTCGGTACCAGTTCCGGTGGGAGCCGACGGCCCGTGTTCTCGACCCGCAGCACGCTCGTGTCGCCGTGCGCCTCGGTGTGGACCGTCATGGTGCCGCCGGCGGGGACGTTGTGGACGATGGCGTTCTGGACGAGGTTCGTCACCATCCGCAGCAGAAGCTCCGCGGAGCCGCTGGTCTGGGCCGCCCCGCCGGTGACGTCGAGTGTGATCCGGCGCTGTTCGGCGAGGGGAAGCAGTGTTTCGGCGGCTTCTTCGGCGATGAGGGAGAGGTCGACGCTCTCGCGGGTGAAGTTACCGCGGTCGCCGCGGCTGAGCAGCAGGAGGGCCTCGGTGAGGTCGATCGCCCGCGTATTGACAGCGTGCAGGCGTTCGATGAGTTCGCCCCGGTCCCGCGTGGGGTCCTTGCGGGCGACGTCGAGGAGTGTCCGCGAGATCGCCAGCGGGGTGCGCAGTTCATGGGAGGCGTTCGCGGCGAACCTCTGCTGCTCGGCGACGTGGGACTCGAGTTGTTGGAGCATCGAGTCGAACGCGTCGGAGAGTTCACGGAATTCGTCCTGCCGGCCTTTCATCCGGATCCGGTGGGACAGCGACCCGTTCCCGGCCATCCGTGCCGCATGCGTGATTTGTGTGAGTGGTGCGAGCATCCGGCCTGCGAGGATCCATCCCCCGACGAGGCCGAACACGAGCAGGAAGACCAGGCTTGCGGCCGCGGCGGGGGCGAAGGTGCGCACAAGGAGGTAGCGGTTGGGCGAGATCCCGAGAAGGCCCTGGGGGTTGTCGGGTACGTAGCGCAGCAGGAACACCCACACCACGGCCAGCAGGAGAGCGCCGGCGACGGCGAGGAACCCGGCGTAGCTGAGGGTGAGTTTCAGTCGGGCGCTGAGCCCTGGGCGTCTACGCATGCGTACTGCCGGGGTCGGTGGTGTCCCTGCCGGGGACGATGGTGTCCATACCGGTGTCGATCAGGTAGCCGACGCCGGGCACCGTGGCGATGATCCATGGTTCGCCGAGCCGTTTGCGCAGTGCGGAGACGGTGATGCGCACGGCGTTGGTGAGGGGGTCGGCGTTCTCGTCCCAGGCCCGTTCCAGCAGCTCTTCGGCGCTGACGACCCCGCCCTCGGCGGCGACGAGGACTTCCAGCACGGCGAACTGTTTGCGGGTGAGCGCGACGTAGCGTCCGTCGCGGAAGACCTCCCGGCGGAAGGGGTCGAGCCGCAGGCCCCCGATCTCGCGGACCGGGGGCCGGGCGTACGCGCGTCTGCGGTCGAGCGCCCTCAGCCGCAGGACGAGCTCCCGCAGCTCGAACGGTTTGGTGAGGTAGTCGTCGGCGCCGAGCCCGAACCCGGAAGCCTTGTCGTCGATCCGGTCGGCAGCGGTGAGCATGAGGATCGGGATGCCGCTGCCGGAGGCGACGATGCGCCGGGCGACCTCGTCGCCGGAGGGGCCGGGGATGTCGCGGTCGAGGACCGCGAGGTCGTAGGAGTTGACGCTGAGCAGTTCCAGGGCGGAGTCGCCGTCGCCGGCGATGTCGGCGGCGATCGCCTCCAGCCGCAGACCGTCACGGACGGCTTCGGCCAGGTAGGGCTCGTCCTCCACGATCAGTACGCGCATGTCCGAAGCCTAAGCAGCACAACATATCGCCGACGTATGCAAAGACGTGTGTACACCGGACACGCGACTCAGCCTGCCGGTGCCGGCGCGGGGCGAGGCTGGGTCGACGGCGCTTCCGCCGCAGTGCGCCACCAGCGGCGCGACGCCAGCGCGGCCAGCACGGCGCCGGTGGCGTTGACCAGTACGTCGTCCACGGAGGACACCCGGTCCAGCCGCAGGACGTACTGTGCGGTTTCGACCAGGACTGAGCAGCCCGCCCCGAGCGCCAGGATCCGCGGCACGGACGCCGACGCCGCGAACCGCATCGGGGCGAAAAACCCCAGCGCCGCGAAGATCAGCAGGTTGCCGACGATCCCGGCCGGCCCCATCGTGAGCAGGTCCCGCAGCGGTACCAGGCTCACCCGGCCGGTGACGGTGCCGGCCCCGGCGCCCGGCATCATGGTCATCCATACGAACGGCACCGTCCCGTGGACCATGCCCACCTCGGCCAGCGACATCCGCCACGCCGATGTGACGCCGGCGGCACGCCGACGGCGCGCCAGAGCCCACACCACCAGCGCGGCCAACGGCAGCGCGACCAACGTGATGAGCAGAACACCGTTGAACGTATCGAAGCAGCCGTGCCACCGCCCGGCCATGCACATCGGAGCGGACATCATGAGCGGTCGCCGCATGACGAACGCGGCGCTCACCACGCCGAGGACCGCCAGGCTGAGGAGCACGATCCCGCGCGTGCGGCGGGGTGGTGCTGACAGGGATGCGTTGTGGTTCATGCCCCCATTTGAGGCGGAGGGCCGTTGCGGTGGCGTATGCGATTTTCGATACGCCCGCGATACACGGAATCCCCCTGGCCCTTCGGCCCGGACCGCCACCTCGGCCCCGGGCAGGATCGGGCCGAGGTGGCGGTCCGGGCTTCTGAAGGGCCTGTCGAAGGAGGCCGGCATTCCCGGGTGCGGCATTCTGTGGGCAGCTTTGGCCGGACTGATGCCGACCCAACGCGGACGTGGCTGACGGCCTATCGGGGAATTCTTTGATGTATCGCGGCCGGTCGTCTCCACGCAGCCCCAGATGGATGTCGGTACCGCGTTCGGAAGGTGGATGAGGGCGCCGAATTGGCCCGGACATATAGCGTTAAATTGGACCATACTGCGGTGCCACTGGCTGCGTAGCCTGGTCGGCATGCATACGAAGGACGCGCCGGCGGCCGGCGAGCCGGCGGCGCGGATCATCCAGCTCAATGTGTGGGGGAGTCGACGCACTACTACACGGCGCGGGAGATCGCGGCGATCGAATTGACCGAGGCGGTCACCGTGCTCAAGGACGGCTTTGCCCGACGAGGCGTAAGCCATGGCCACGAAAGATTTCGACGAGACCGAGTCGGCCTCGTCGTCGCCATCACCACGATCAACGCGCGGAACCGCTTCGACGTGTCCACACGGCCGCTCCCCGGCTATCACACACCGGCCACCTGACAAACCCGCCGACCGGCCCCGCGTGTGCAGTGCGCCTAGGCAATGGAGCAATCGGCCCGACGCCCGCTGCGGCCGCGTGCAAGCAGTAGCTCCCGCCGACGCTCCCAGGGGCTCAGCATCGAGTCCGTGACCAGCGCACGACGATGCTGTTCGGAGCCAGGAGGAGTCAGTATGACCACCACGTTCATCACCGGGGCCAACAAGTCCCTCGGTCTTGAAACCGCTCGTCGCCTTGTCGAGGCGGGGCACACCGTCCTCATCGGTGCCCGCGCCCCTGAACGCGGCCGGGTCGCGGCCGAGTCGCTCGGCGCCCGGTTCGTCAAGATCGACGTGGCCGACGACGCCTCGGTCGAGGCCGCGGCCGCCGACGTCGCCGCGCACGAGGGAACGATCGACGTCCTCGTCAACAACGCCGGTGTCCTCGGCCGGGTCGGCCCCGTCGAGGAGTACACCGCGGCCGACGTGAGCGCCGTGCTCGATGTGAACGTCGTCGGGATCGTGCGCGTCACGCACGCGTTCCTCCCGCTGCTGCGCAAGTCCTCGAACCCCGTCATCGTCAATGTGTCCAGCGGGATGGGTTCCTTCGGCATGACTCAGGACTCGGCGCGGATCGAGTCGCAATTCGCCCTGCCCCTCTACTCCGCCTCGAAGGCCGCGGTCACGATGCTCACGACCCAGTACGCCAAGGAACTGAAGGATGTGAAGGTCAAGGCCGCCGACCCGGGGCAGACCGCGACCGACTTCACCGGCGGCCTCGGACACAGCATCGCCGAGGGCGCCGAATCCATCGTGACCCTCGCGACGATCGGCACTGACGGGCCGACGGGACAGTTCATCGACCGGTCCGGGAATCTCCCGTGGTGAACCTGTTCTGAACCTGCCCTGAACCGGACCGACGACCCGCCGGGGTCGTCGAGGGACCGGAACGCCGCTCGATCGTCCGCTGCCGATTCCAAAGGGCCGTCGGCCTGCACCAGTTGAGCGATCACCGGCACCCGGTTCCGCCGGTCGAGGCCGGGGGCATCATCGCGCGCCGGCAGCGCACCGAGTTGGTGCTGCCCCGGAGCGGGATGTCGCACAGCGCCGCGATCTGGGACCCGAGGACGAGCGAGCCTTTCGACCCGGGTCGTAGTCGAGGTACTGCGGGCCACCGGCCTGTAGCCCCACGGGACCGGCCGGGGTCCGCGCTCACCCCATCTGGAGGCGGTCGGCCAGACCGGCGGCGGTGAAAGCGGCTACCAACTCGTCACGGCCCTCGGTGAAGTGGGCCCAGCTGTCGTAGTGGACGGGGACCACCCGGCGGGCGCCGAGGATCTCGGCGGCCTCGGCGGCCTGTGCGCTGTCCAGGACGATCAGTTCGCCGTCGAAGACGACAGGGAATCGGGGAGCGCCGGCGAAGAGGATGGCGGTGTCCACGGGGGCGAAGCGTTCGGCGATCTCCTTGACCAAGCCAAGGGAGGCGTTGTCGCCACTGACGTAGACAGTGGGGAGCCCTTCACCGGTCAGGACGAAGCCGACGACCTGGCCGGCGCTCGCCTCGACTTCCTCGCGCGTCCCGGGCCCGTGGAGAGCGGGCACGCCCGTCACGGTGACGGTGCCACCGCCAGGGCGGTCCAGCTCGATCGACTCCCAGTCAGCCAGTCCCTTGGCGCGGTCTCCCAAGCGCTGCCCACCACCGAGGGTGGTGAGGGTGAGCGGGATGTCGGCGAGCAGGGCCCGGCCGGAGCGGTCGAGGTTGTCGGCGTGCTCATCGTGGGAGAGCAGGACCACGTCCACGCGGCCGAGGTCCGCGGGGCTGCCGGAAGACGGCGCGGTCTTGGTCAGGACGGGATGGCCCGGCGTCTGGTAGTCGCCGGGGGCATCGAAGGTCGGGTCGGTCAGGAACCGCAGGCCGCCGTACTCGAAGAGGGCGGTCGGGCCGCCGAAGGCGCGGACCGGGAATTGCTCGCTGGTGGGCAGGTCAGCAGACATCGAAAGAAGCACCTCGCGGTTGAAGAGTGGTTTATCCGTGAATCACGGTAAGCAGCCCTCATGCATAAATGCAAGCTGCACCATGAGAACCGCGAAAAGGCTGGTCTGCGTGTGTGCGGCGTGAGCCAATACGGGGCTGGGCGATGAGCGTTCATATCTTGCGCCGACCGGTGTCCATAGTGATTGATGCATCAGTGAGAAGGGATGTAGGTACGACGACGCAGGCTCTGAGAATGTGAGGTGACGAAGGCCATACTCTGCCGTGCAGACCGTCGCGGTGCTGGCCGAGGCGGACGAGCAGAGTGCCGCGAGGTTGCTCGTTGCCTCACATACCTGGCGTCCGTCTCGTCGTGGAGGCATGAGGGACAGAGCTGAGACCCATGCGATCTGTGAATTTGATGCCGTCGCCCTGACCGGCGCTGACCGAGCCGATACGAACCGTGTGCCGAGAGCCATCGGCAGCGGAGCCGCGACCTGCCAAGGCCCGGCCGCGGATCGGGAGCACTCCGGAGCCGGCGGTGTCTGCACCGCTTGTGTCGAGTGCGGTGGCTATGGCCAGTGCGGAGGCGTCATCGCATGACCGATGCGTCGGATTCTGAATTTTCCGCGGATTCCCTGCGAAGTTTTCAATGAACGCCGTGTACTCCTGAACCCGGCATTTCGCATGCTCGGTTCTTCGTACGCGATCAGGTACTGGTCAGCGGCTCATATGTCCCTTCGTTTCTCGACACCGTTGGAGCTTTCACGTGTCCCAGCCAACCGCTGCCGATCCGACCTTTCCTGTCGGTGAGCCGGCCCCGGTCGCAGCTAATTCTCGCCGCTGGTGGATTCTGGTGGTCATCAGCATCGCCCAGCTGATGCTGATCCTGGACATCACCATCGTAAATATCGCCCTGCCCTCGGCCCAGCGGGAACTCGGCTTTTCCGACGGAAATCGCCAGTGGGTTATCACGGCTTACGCACTCGCATTCGGCAGCCTGCTCCTGCTCGGCGGACGGGTAGCTGACCTGATCGGCCGCAAGATCACCTTTCTCGTCGGCCTGGTCGGGTTCGCCGCTACCTCGGCTGTGGGCGGCGCGGCTACCAGTTTTGGCATGCTGGTGGCTGCCCGAGCAGGTCAGGGCCTTTTTGGCGCACTCCTTGCTCCGGCTGCCCTGTCTCTGCTGAGCACCACCTTCACCGACGCCAAGGAGCGAGCCAAGGCGGGTCTTCGATCTTGAGCGGTGCGTTGCTCAGGGCCTCTGACGTTTCGTTACGCTCGGTGAGGGCATCTGATGGCTGCTGCCGGGGCCGCAGGCGCGCCGGGACCCCAAGGCACTACACGGCTACGGTCCCTCTCCGTGACTACGGGTACAGCTTCTCGCCCTTCGCCAGCATCGCTACGTACTTCTCTATCCGGCGCGCCCGGGTCTCGGGCTTCTTGGCGTCTTGGACCCTGTACAGGATCGCGTAGCGGTTCTGCCGGTCCAGTGTCTCGAAGAACTCCGCCGCGGCCGGGTCGGCGGTCAGGGCTGCCGTGAGGTCGTCCGGCACCGTGGCGGTCTTCGCGCCGTCGTAAGCCGCCTCCCAGCGGCCGTCTGCCTTGGCGCGGTTGACCTCGGCCTGCCCCGGGGGATGCATCCGGCCCTGCTCGATCAGGGCGGCCACCTTGTGCCGGTTGACCTTGGACCACTTGCTGCGCGGCTTGCGCGGGGTGAACCGCTGGAGCCACCACTGATCGTCGAACTTGGCCTTCTGGCCGTCGATCCAGCCGTAGCAGAGCGCCACGTCGAGCGCCTGGGCGTAGTCCAGCGCGACGATTCCGGGGCCCTTCTTGCGAAGCTTGAGCCAGATGCCGGACGAGGCGGCGTGGTTCTCACCGAGCCATGCCTGGAATGCCTCGGCGGATTCGAATGCGACGATTTCCAAGTCCTGAGTCACCCCAGCAGCAAACCACACCCGGCCGATTGTCATGACGCATTCGGGCGCGGCCCCGGATGCAGGAGCCACGGGCTTGCTCAACGATACGACGTTGCTGCTCGACCTCGATGGGGTGTCCGTCGCACGGGTTGAGCGGCTGGCTGACGGAGGGCGCAGAGTTCACCTGGTCACGGCCGACGAGGCAGCTAGGGCCTGCCCGGCCTGCGGGGTGTTCGCCACCCGGGTGAAGGGCTCGGCGGTGACCGGGCCGCGCGAACTCCCTTACGGTGAGAGCGGATTGGAGTTCCGCTGGCACAAGCGCCGCTGGTGGTGCCGCGAGGCCGGCTGCCCTCGCCGGTCCTTCACCGAGCAGATCCCGCAGATCCCGGCCGGTGCCAGGCTGACCGCCCGGCTGCGGGGTGCGGCCGGGCGCCGCATACGGGATGCCGGCTCCACGGTCATCCAGGCCGCGCGGGATCTGCGTCTGTCCTGGCCGACCGTGATGGAAGCCTTCCGCACGCAGGCCCGCGACGTCATCGAGGCACCTCTGCCGCAGGTCGCAGTCCTGGGCATCGACGAGACTCGGCGTGGACGGCCCCGCTGGGAACGGGATGCGGATACCGGCAAGTGGCGCCTGACCCGGGACCGGTGGCACACCGGGTTCGTCGACGCCCTCGGCCACGGCGGGCTGCTCGGACAGGTCGAGGGCCGCACCGTCGCCGACGTCCTGGCCTGGCTCGCCACCACCGACCTGGACTGGAGAAAGGGCATCGGCCACGTCACCATCGACATGTCGGCCACCTACCGCGCCGCGATCCGCATCGGCCTGCCGCACGCCACCGTCGTGGTCGACCACTTCCACGTGGTCCAGCTCGCCAACAAAATGCTGTCCATAGTCAGGCGCCGCACCACCGCCGAGACCCGCGGCCGGCGCGGACGGGCGAGCGACCCGGAGTGGAAGGCCAGACGGCGGCTCCTGCGCAACCGCGAGGACCTCACCGACGATCAGTTCGCCACGATGTGGAACACGCTCCTGAGCGAGGGGAAGGTCGGGCAGACGCTGCTGACGGCCTGGATAGCAAAGGAGAACCTGCGCACCCTCCTCGCCCTGGCCCGCACCGGAGCCGACCGCCACCAAGTCGGCAACGCCCGCTGGAAGTTCCTCACCTGGTGCGCGGACTCCGACATCCCCGAAGTCCGCCAGCTCGCCACCACCGTCGACCGCTGGTGGCCCGAGACCGCCGCGTTCATCGACACCGGACACAGCAACGCCAAGAGCGAAGGGATCAACCGCGTGATCAAGCTCGTCGCCCGCAACGCGTTCGGCTTCCGCAACGCCGACAACCGGCGGCTGCGGACACGCTGCGTCACCACCCGCCGAGCCCGCGGACACCTCCGCACCGCTCAACTTTGAAGACCCGCCAAGGCTTTCAGCGTCTACGGCGCCATCGCCGGCTCCGGAAGCGCGATCGGTCTCTTGCTGGGTGGTGCGCTCACCGAGTATCAGGACTGGCGGTGGACTCTCTACATCAACACCGTCTTTGCTGTAGTCGCGTTCATCTCCGGAGCCGTACTGCTCCGCAGTACGGCGCGCGACCGTAGTGCAGCCCTCGACATCCCTGGCACTGAGCTATTGACAGCAACGAGCGGTGACACTCTGTGAGGTTGTAACTGAGCGCGGCGGTTGGCCACTCTGGCGCCTTTCAGGCGTTCGGTGGCAGCGGTCAAGAAGTTGGGCAGGTGGAGACGTCGGTCTCGCCCTGAAGCGATCAGTTACGGCGCTGGGCGGACGTTCTTCTCACGTCCCGGCGAGGGTGGCTCGCAGTTCGTCGGTCACCGTGTGCAGGCAGCTGCCGAAACTCGCATGCCCTTTGCCCTCGATCCAGTGCTGGAAGGCGTTCTGGAAGACCATCGTGGCGAGCTGCGCGACCAATTCGGCTGTCTCGGCCTTCACCTGACGTTGCTTCAGAGCACCGCGGATCGCCTCGGTGATCGCGACCGCCTTGGTCCGTTCGCGCTCCTGCAGCTCCGGGCTGGCGTCGATCACCGCCCGGCGCTCCGTCGCGCCGTCCACTTGCTCGACGAGTTGGGCACCGACTCGCGTCAGGGCGTCGAGGACAGCAGCGAGCGGAGCCGCGTCCGGGTCTGCCGCCAGGACCGCCTTCGCAAGTGCCGGGGGCAGGCGTTCCGAGCCGGCGAACAGGACCTCGCGCTTGTCCGGGAAGTAGCGGAAGTAGGAGCGCCGGGTGAGTCCGGCCCGCTCGGCGATATGGGTCACCGTCACGTTGTCGTAGCCGCGCTCCAAGTAAAGCTCCAGAGCCGCCCGCTTCAGGCGCTCCTCGGCACCCGGATCCCACCTCGCCATAGGCCGACGATAACAGGTGATGTCCCACTGTGCCATCAGTGCTAGCCTGCAATCACGACACACTGTGTCATCACTGGGGGGCACCCGTCCCCGGTGCGGCCCGGAGCAGGCAGGGTGACGTTCACATGACCGAGACCAGCGAGACCGACGGAACGACAGGCGAGAGCAGGACGAACGACGAGGTATGGATAGTCGGGGCCACCGGCCGTATCGGCCGAGGCGTGACCGCGCGACTGGCCGCGCGGGGCCTGAAGGTCGTGCCGGTCGGACGCAGCCGGGAGCGGATGCTCGCCGCCGGGACCGAAGCCGGTCTGCCCGGGGACGCGAAGGTCGTCGTCGCCGACTCGGCTGAGCGGATCGCGGACGAGATCGTCCGGGAGCGCCCGCGGGTGGTGGTGAACACGATGGGCGCCTTCGCCGCCACAGCGCCGGTGATCGCCCGTGCCTGCATGCCCCGGCGGCCACTACGTCGACCAGGCCAACGACGTGGTCGCCGTGGACCGGCTGCTCGCCCTGCACGACGAAGCGGTGCGGGCGGGCAGCACCCTGGTCACCGGCGCCGGATTCGGCGTGCTGGCGACGGAGGCGGTGGTAGCGAAGCTGTGCGAAGGCCGGCCCACGCCGCACCGGGTGCGGGTCGACGCCGTGGCCTCGGTGGCCGTCGAGGCGGGCGCGCTCGGTGCCGCCTTGGCGGCCAGCATCGTGGACGTGCTCACCACCGGCGGACGGCGGTACGAGAACGGGCGGCTGGTGACGTCGCGCCTCGGCGCGGACCCGCAGCAGCTCATCTTCCCGGACGGTGAGTCGGCGACGTCGGCAGGTGCCGCGTCTGGCGAGCTCGTCGCGGCGCATGCGGTGAGCGGAGCACCGTTCGTCACCGCTACCTCCGCTCTCGTGCCGACCGCTCCGCTGATACGCGCCCTGCTCGCGCTGCTCGGCCGCCTGCTGTCCGTTCCGGCGCTGCGACGCCTCGCCGTCGACCGGCTCGGCCGGGCCCCGGTGAAGGCCGCACCCCGTCCGCGCAAGCACTCCTGGGGGCACGCCGTCGTCGAGTGGGCGGACGGCACCCGGCACGAGGGATGGCTCCGCGCCGGCGACGGCATGGACTTCACGGCCGACGTCACCGCCACCGTCACCGAACTGCTGGCCCGCGGCGTCGGCAGGCCCGGAGCCTGGACGCCGGCAGCCGCCCTCGGGACCGACCTGGCGACAACCGCAGGCGGCACCTTCGTACTGGACTGAAGAGCGCCGATACCCGCCGCCCAGCGGCTGCCGGGGCCTCGGCGAGTGCGCGGGCCTTGACCGGGCCGATGCCCTGGCGACGGCGGGTCTGGTGGTCTGACAGGGCCTGCCGACCACCGCCCAAGTGACATCCGCCGACGGGTACTGATCCACGCCGCGGCCGACGGCGTCGGGTATCTGCTGTCCGGATCGCCACACGGCGCGCGACGCCCGGGCGATCGGGACCGCACGCGCCGGACAAGCCGGACAAGCACGCCTGTCTAGCGAGATGTGCGCCGTTCCAGCAAGGTGATCCAGGACGGCGTGTACGTGGTCCTGGACCGGCTGGGCGCCGATTGCAGTCCCCGCTCGCTCACCCTCTTGCCGCCAGATGGGATCGACATCGAGGCGAGCGGACGCAGCCGCTGGTCGATGCCGCTGCGGCTGACTGTGATGCTCAGCCTGGCAAACCAGGGTGCTCAGTCACAGAGGTAGCCGCGTCTGCCGGATCAGCACCCCGGCCCCGGATAAGAGCAAAGCCCCTGGTAGGCACAGGTCTGCCAAGATCCTGTCCGAGAACCAGAGGCTTCGCGTGACCACCGGTATCACCTATACAGCCGTGCTCGACTTCAGCCGCGAGACCGTCTTGTACCTCGCCCGGCTGATGGAGGCCGAGCGGCGGGCACGGGGAACCCGGCGCGCAACGCGGCGCCTGGGGCCGTTCCGGCAGGCCGTGCTCGTGCTGCGCTGGCTGCTGGACAACACCCGCATCGCGCAACTCGCCGCCGACAACGGCATCTCGGGCCGGACCTGCCACCGCTACGTCCTGGAGGGGATCGCCGTACTCAAGGCCCAGGCCCCGACGCTGGAGCAGGCCATCGAGCGCGCGAAAGCGGCCGGCCACACGCACGTAATGCTCGACGGCACCCTCATCGACACCGACCGCTGCCGTGTACCCGGCCCCAGCGTCGGAGTGGACCTGTGGTGGTCCGGAAAGCACAAGCGCCACGGCGGCAACATCCAGGTTCTCTCCGCCCCGGACGGCTTCCCGCTGTGGACCTCCCCGGTCCGCCCCGGCCGCGAACACGACATGACCTGCGCCCGCACGCGCGGCCTGCTCACCGCCCTGGACGCCACAGCGGCCGACGGCCTGGTCCCGATCGCCGACACCGGCTACGAGGCGCACCGTCCTCCTTCCGCCTGCCCCACAAGAAGCCCACCGGCGGCGAACTCACCCCCCACACAGCGGCAGTTCAACAAGGCCATCGGCGCCATCCGCGCCCTGGCCGAGAAGGCCAACGCCGACCTGAAGACCCGCTTCAAGGCGCTGCGGCACGTCAGCCTGTCCCCGCAGCGCATCGGCGACATCACCGCAGCAGCCCTCGCGATCTTCCACTTCGAGAAGGGCCGCACCGCCTGATGATCACCCAGAGCGACGAACTGTTACTGTCAACAGCTCGCTGTTCTGGTCTCGGCCGGCCTGTTCGGCATCGTCTACGGATTCGCCAACGCTGAATCCCACGACTGGGACTCTCCAGCCACTTGGGGTTTCCTCGCCGCCGGCGCTCTCCTGCTGGTTGCTTTCGCCTGGTCTCAGACCAAGGCAGCGCACCCTCTGCTGCCACTGCGCGTGCTGGCCGACCGCAACCGCGGGGCCTCCTTCGCCTCAATCCTGTATCGGCCTCGTTTGGATGACTACCCTTGACTTGACCAGTACTTATGCCGCTCACGTCATGCCCCAAACCACGGTGACCGGTTTTGGCATGGGCTTGATCTGGGCTCCTGTGATGAGTTTGGCCATCACGGGCGTCAAGGCCGGCGACGCCGGTGTCGCTTCCGCGGCAGTCAACACCGGTCAACAGGTCGGAGGTTCCATTGGCACGGCGCTACTCACCACTTTCGCCTCCAACGCGGCCACCTCCTATATCTCTGACGAGAACCCCGCGGATCCCGGTGTCCTCGCCCGGGCCTCACTGGATGGCTACTCCACCGCATACTGGTGGTCGGCCGGCTTCTTCGCCCTGGGGCTCATTGTCAGTGTCCTGCTCTACCGACGGGGCGTACCCGACCCGGACGACAGCACCGCCGTATCCGTCCATATGTAGCCGGGCTCCATCTGCGGCGCGACAGGAGCGGTTTCGTTCCTGTCGCGCTCGTCCCGGCTCACTTTATTCCCCCATGCGTGAGCGGGGTTCCCGGAAGACGCCTGAAACCTGGGTTGTTCACACTGGTCTTTCGCGGTTCACGCGCGTTTATCCTCTGCGGGCGCGGTCATGATGGAGCGCGTGAAAACGCAGGAAGGTTCCGAACTCGGAGACGCACAACCGGTGACAACCGGCAGGTCACCCCGATCCGGTTCCCGCGTTTATCCTCGATTCGTCAGCGAGGTTTGGTCGCTGAGCTGCTCGGCTGTTTGCCCGTAATGTCCTCTGGCTGTTCGAGGTGGGCCGTCGCGTGACGCTGCGGGTGCGCCGGGTTCCACTGCCCGGAGTAGTGCTGTCTTCTCCTTCCTGGTCTTTGTCGGGGCAGGGTCCGGGCGTCAGGTGACGGCCGGGAGAGCGGTCAGTCGCTGCCGGCAGGTGGTGAAGGCGGTAGCCCAGGGCCAGGTCGTCTCAATGCGTAGGAAGCGGCGGCGGGCGTGGTCGGCGAGGCGGGCGGGCAGGTGGTAGAGCTTGAAGCGCGTGGTGTCCGGCTCGGCGTCAGCCAGGTCGTCGATGTCGTGCAGGGTCAGCAGCCGCAGCCAGGCGTCGAGATCGGCGGCGATGTTCGCGGCAAGCATCCAGCCTCGGTTGACCTCCCACAAGGCGGACGGGAGATTGTCCAGGTTGGTGCGGACCCAGTCTTCCACCCCGGCGTGCGAGCGGTGGAGCACGTCGAGGAAGTGGGCCTGGCGTGAGCCGGCGCTGCCCCACATGTGGTGGATGTTGGTCGCGGTGATGCTGTAGCGCCAGCCGGTCTGCTTCTCGAAGTCGGTCAGCTCCTTCAGGTGCCGCCGGGTGGGCCTGACGCGGCGCGCGATCAGCCGCATCACCTCTGGCCAGCCCTCTCGGGTGTTCACTCCGGTCAGCTCCGCGACGAAGTAGCCCTCCTGGAGGCTGCCGTCCTGGTGCACGGACGTCTCCCAAGCAGATTCGGCCAGGCGGGCGATGGCCCGCTCGTCGTCCTGGGTGATCGTCCAGCCGACGGTGTGGCGGACCGTACGCCGGGCGGTGTTCAACGCTTCGAGGTGGTCCAGCAGCCCGTGCGTGGCCCCGGTACCGTCCACGCGGATGAGGAACTTCGCGGCTGAGGAGCCGGGTATCTGCGCGAACGCGTCGGTGAGCACGGTGATGTGGTCGTTCACCGTGTTGGCTCCGGCGTTGCCCGGTCGCAGGAGCATGGCCAGGGCCTCGCTGGTGTTCGCGCACCACGCGGCCAGGGGGTGAAAACCGAACGTCTTCTTGAACGTGACGGCTGCCCCGGTCTTCTTCGACGCGGAGGTGATGATGGTGGCGTCCAGGTCGATGACGATCCAGCCGGTCAGTCGTTTGCCCGCCACGACCAGCCACGGGAAGCCACCCGGCCGCAGATGCAGCAGGCTCCACACGTGCCGGCGCACCCGCGCCCGCATCTTCGCGATCTTCGCGAGGGTCGCCTCATCGAGTGCCGCCAGCGTGCGGCGGGCTGTGGAGTCAGAAGCGCCAGACTCGAACAGCGGCCGGTGATGTAACTGGAGTTGCTCGGCCTCCGACAGGTTCTCGGCTCCCAGCATGATCGCGACCGCCAGGTGAACCAGCACGGCCGCACGATCCCGCCAGCCGGTCACCGTGCTGGACGGCAGCACCTTCGCCAACGCGTCCGTCAGCCCCGTCCGGTCCGCGCACCTGCGCAGCAGCACCGCCCCGGTATGGCCGATCAGCCTCTTCCCATCAGCCACCACCGACAGCCGACGGTCCCACCCTGTACGCTCAACCACCAGAAAGTGCCCTGACTTCTGCAACGGCCATGACTTAGATACTCACATCCTTGCAGGTCAACGGCATCTTTCTGCTATCAGGGCCTCATGCAGCCCAACGCTGCTGAATAGCCAGGGTTATTGTCACGCACATCGGTCCGCAAAGGCGTGTTCGAGCTGGAGGCCCGGTCGCCGCAGCCATCTGTGCCAAGGTGGGCATCTGTGCCGAAGTGGGACCAGGCACTGCTGCCCGACCCCACCCCGACCGGGCTGCCCCGGCGGCAACTCGACCACCTCCCCGAGGTTTTGTCGGGCGGCGACGTCAAGCGTGGCCGCCCGACCCGGCTCCGGAGAGCCTCGGGGGCGCTCCTTATCCTCCCGGCGTGGCGTTGCGGGCGAGCCATTCGTCGTAGGTCTCGCTGCCCCGGGCCCCTGGTCCGGTCGGGAGTTGTCCGTCGCCCGCCATGGCGTCGCCGGCCGCGCCGGGGAACTTCACCGGCAGTACCAGCCGCCGTTGGTGCTCGGCTCGCAGTAGTTTGCCCACCATGTCGACGAGCTGCTCGACGCGTGGTCCGGCGAGTTCCGGTGCCATGCCCTGTGGTGGGGCGAGGGCGAGTGCGACGAGGTGCTGGGCCACTTCACGGGCCGCGATCGGCTGGGTACGCATCCGGGGAACGACCGCGATGGGGCCCGGGGTCCGGTCGAGGGTCTGCCGGGCGAATTCGTGGAACTGGGTGGCGCGCAGCACCGTCCAGGGCACCGGCCCGCCCTTCAGCAGTTCCTCCTGGCGCAGTTTCCCCTGGTAGTAGCCATGACCGACCCGGTCGATACCGACGATCGACAGCAGCACGTAATGCTCTGCCCCGGCCCGCGCACCGGCGTCCAGCAGGTTACCGGTGACGGCCTGGAAGAATGAGGTGGCCTTCCGGGCACTCACGGTCGTCACATTGCTCACGTCGACGACGGCTTCCACGCCGGCCATGGCCGCTTCGAGTCCCTTGCCCGAGACCAGGTCCACACCGCGTGATCTGGCCAGCACCACCGGCTCGTGCCCCGCCGCCGACAGTTCCTCCACCACATGGCGTCCGACGAGACCGGTCCCGCCCGCCACCGCCACCCGCGTCATCGTGCGTCCTCCCGCTCGTTGTTGCGCCGTTCGGGCGACAGCGGCCGGGGGAGGGGCATCAGAAGGAGCACCGACACCACCACCAGCGCGGACAGGAAGACGACGTTGAGCACCTGGTCCACCGTCTCGTACATGTCGAGATGCTGCATGTGGTAGATGAAGTGCAGCACGTTGAAGACCAGCCACACCGCGCCTGTCGTCTGCACGAACCGGTTGTTCCGTACGTAGCGCATGGTGATGATCGCCAGCACTGCCAGCGCGAGGAACATGGCCCCGTCGTCCTTGGCGAGATGCTCGTTGTAGGGCCCGAGCTGAGGCAGCCAGCTCCGCCCGAAGCCGGGGAAATTCGCGTACCAGCCGGCCGGCGAGAAGTACGCCCAGAGACCTGTGTACAGCCCGGCCACGGCCAGCAGGCCGAGGATGGCGTACCGGATTTTTGTGTTCATACCCCTATGACGAGACAGCCCCCGCGAATGTGAGACGAGCTGTCACGTGCAGCTGAAAACCGCAGTTGAGCAGCTGAAAGGGTTGCCCAGGCCCGGCTACCGACGACCCGACCTGATGTCCATCCCCACGATTGGCCCCGGGCTTGCTGACGTGAGCGACTCCTGGCCGGTCGGCTGCCGGTGGAGCGGCCCTGAGCGGGCTGGTGCATCCGTGGGGAGCGGGGTAGGCCGGCGGACCCACCGAAGCGACCTCACATCTGGCACCGGTCCGTCGTCATATGTACATGAGCAATGCGGAAAGCGTCGGAGCGTATGTCGCTGTCACGGAGGGCAGCTCTGCTGTCCGGCGGGCACCGGCACGTGTGGCACGGAGGCAAGCAAGTAGACTCCTTGGCACCGGAATCACCCCAAGAGGATATGAGGTGGGAGAGGGTCGTAGACGGAGGGAGGTCTGCCGTGAACATTAATTCAGGCCCGGAACACAATGCCTCGCTCGGCGCCGCGGCACACGAGCGGCGCATTCTTCTGAATGTTGCCTTTCGAATGCTTGGCTCGTCGTACGACGCAGAAGACGTGGTGCAGGATACGTACGTGCGCTGGTATTCCCTCTCAGAGGCGGAGCAGGGGGAGATCAGGTCACCAATAGCGTGGCTGGTTCGCGTAGCCAGCAGAATCTGCCTCGACCGTCTCGCGTCGGCGAGAGTGAGAAGAGAGCGGTACATAGGCGAGTGGCTTCCCGAACCGATCCCGAGTTGGGGCTGGCACAGCGCGAGCAGTTGGAGCCAGGCTGACGATCCGGCCGACATGATTACGCTGGACGAATCCGTCACCATGGGAGTACTCGTCGTACTCGAATCGGTAACCCCTGCTGAACGTGTTGCCTTCGTTCTCCATGACGTCTTCGGTTTCCCCTTCCGTGAAATCGCGGAGACAGTGGGACGGACCACAGAGGCTTGTCGGCAACTTGCGGCCTCTGCCCGACGGCGCATCAGGATCGCACAGGCTCCTAGGGGCAGCATCGGCCAACACCGAAGCGTCATGTTCGCTTTCAAGGACGCCTGTGAATCCGGTGATACCGACAGCCTCGTGAAATTGCTGGATCCGGACGCTGCCGTGCATGCGGACGGAGGCGGAAAGGTTCGTACGGCTCTCAGGCCGGTGGTCGGCGCGGACAAGATCGCACGGCTTTTCCTGGGAGTCATGCGGAAAGAGCCACGTATGTCCTTCAGTGTGGCGGACGTCAATGGGCGCCCCGGACTTGTCGGTCGTCTCGACGGCGTGACGTTCGCTGTTATCGCACCGGAGGTCAGAGACGGTTTTATCAGTCATCTATGGCTGATGATGAACCCCGAAAAACTGCATGCTTGGCGTGAAAGAGACTCTGTATGAGCGGCACGCTGAGACCTTGTTGACGGGTACGAAAATGGGCCGGTTGTGAAGCGCGGAGCTTCATCGGCAACAGGGCGATGTCTAAGAACGGCGGAGCAGGTTCGGTTTCTTGGTACTGTCATACGACGCACAGGCGGGCACGCTGTTCGAGACGCCGGGTGCCGCCGCCCCTACGGTCCCCGCTCTCTCTCCGGCGGTGAGGGCGCCTTCGACGTGGCCGGCGTGATCGGTCGCCGTCTCGGTCGACGCCCAGTGCAGTCGACCGTCCAGGGCAGGCCGCTGGTAGAGGGGGTGGCCGAAGAGCGAGTAGTCGGCAAGGCGCTGCACAGTGGACGGGGACGTCCACGACTCCGCGCTCCAGTTCTGCACGTGCAGCACGTCGGGGGTAGCGGCGGCAGGCCCGAAGAGCTGCGCGAGCTGGGCGGTGACGGCCTCGGCGAAGCCCGGGCGGACAGCCCGTGCGTGCGCGAATCCGAAGAGTGCGGCCGGCCGGCCGTCGGGCCCTGACATGTCGTGGATCTCCTGCAGCGGCAATGTGTCGCGGGGGAGAGCGGCGGCGAGGGCGGTGGCGATGGTCTGGGATCCTCCTGCGAAGCGGTGGGAGGGGGCGTCGATCAGGTTGCCGGCGAGTCGGCGTATGCCGGTGGTCTCCTGCAGAAGGGTGTCGCCGGCAAGGTGCTGGCCGAAGGTCTCGATGCCGGTGCGTGCCGCCAGTGCCCGTACACGCTCCTCACCGTCCCAGAACCAGGTGGCACCAAGATCGAGGGCTCGCTGAGGGTGCGATGTGGGGGCCGAGAGCAGGCGTCCGCCGATACGGTCGCGGGCCTCCAGGGTGACCGTGTCACGGCCGGCTGTGTGCAGAGCCGTGGCCGCGGCCAGTCCGGAGGCACCGGCGCCGACCACGATCACATCGTGACTGTCCCGGTGGGACATGTGTGGCTTCCTTTCTGATCAGGCCCCCACTGCCGTTCGGCGGGTGGTGTTTCGGCGGCCGGTGGAGAGCAGGGCTGGTGACCGCCCCGCACCGGGGCAGCGGAGCGGGGCGGCCACAGGGGGTTCGGTCACCCGCCGCCGGCGGTGTCCAGGACGATGCGGAAGCGGGAAGCCCCGGAGCGGAGCCGGCTGACGGCGTCGCCGGCTTTCTCCAGCGGCACGCGCTCGACCACGGGCCGTACGCCCGTGATGACAGCGAACCGCATCGCCTCTTCGGTCTCGCGCGCGCTGCCGGTCAGGTGTCCGGTGACGGTGTGGCCGTTCATGACCAGCCGCGCGGCCGGTACCGTCACGCGTCCCGCGTCGACACCGACGAGGGTGAGCCGCCCGTGCACGTTCAGGCCGGTGAGCAGCTCGTCCACCGGGGCGGTGGAGGAGGCGGTGTAGACGATGAGGTCGGCGCCACCGAGTTCCTTCAGGGCGGCTCCGGGCGCCTGGGCGACGCTGTCGATGTAGTGCCGGGCGCCGAGACCGCGGGCCGGTTTCTCGCGGTCGCTGCCCCGGGCGATGGCGATGGTCTCGTATCCGAGCGCGGCCGCGAACTGGACGGCGGAGTGCCCCAGGCCGCCGCCGCCGAACTATGGCTGGAACCGGGCATGGGGCACGCCGAGAACGCCGCCGACGACGCGCTCCTGGCCCGTCTCGGGGAGTGGCTGACGGAGGCGCGAGGGCCGTCGGCCGATCCCGAACACGGCGACCCGTCCGCCCACGCGAAGACCGGCCCTGCGGACGGCGTTGAAGGTCGTCACGCCCCCGCGCAGCCGAGCGGGGCCGCGTCGACCAGGTCGAGCTCGTCGGGGATGCGCGCGAGCGCGTCGGCGGGCACCGTGATGCTCTGGGCCCACCCACCGGGGTAGGAGAGGCCAGGAACCTTGCGCTCGGGACAGTGGACGACGTCGCCCGCCCGGCAGAACGCGCAGTGCCCGCAGCTGCCGCCGAACCATCCGACGGCCGCCCGGTCCCCGACCGACCAGCCCTGGACCTGGTCGCCCAGCTCGGCGATGACCCCGGCGATCTCGTGCCCGGGGACGACCGGGAAAACGGTGTCGGCGCCAGTGGCCGCGGCCCCTCCGATGTCGGCGTTGCACATACCGCTCGCCGTGACGGACACACGGACCCACACCCACATGCCCGTCGGCGATGCCGTCTGCGCGACCAAGGGGCTCAGGGAGCCCAGGGGCCGGGTCACGACCATGGCCACGGCAGTGTCTGACATGGTGCCTTTCCCTTCCGATCGCGACGATGCCCATAGCTGCTGGTTATGCTGGATCAGCAGGAGTCCCACCGTAGGCAGAGGAAAACGCGCCTGGTAGGGGACATCGGTGAATGCAGTGATAAGGCATGGCTATGATCGATCGACTGAATCCCGAGGCACTCCGGTACGCGCAGGCTGTCGCCGAGACCAAGTCGTTCAGCGCCGCCGCGCGCGCTTACGGTGTCACCCAGCCCGCCCTGTCCAACGGGATCGCCAAGCTGGAGGAGCGCCTCGGCGACAAGCTGTTCGACCGGTCGCCGCGCGGCGTGACCCAGACCGCTTTCGGCGTCCGGATCCTGCCGCTGATCGAGCGCGCCCTGGCCGCGCTCGACGCCGTCGGGGCAGAAGCCAGGCGGCTGACCGAACCGGGCGAGCAGAAGATCCGTATGGGCGTCTCGCCCCTGATCGGCTCGCACCTGGTTGCCCGGGCGTTCAGCATGGTCTGCGACCTGCCCGTGCCCCGCGACCTCGTGCTGCGCGAGGCGAACATGCAGGATCTGCGCGAATGTCTGCTGGCGGGCCGGCTCGACATCATCCTGATCCCGGCCGTGGCCGCGATGCCGCGCTTCGAGCACCGCGTCATCGACGTCGAGCCGGTCGTCGTCGTCAGCCCCGATTCCGTAGAGGCGGCTCCGCTCGAACTCGAAGAGGCCGGCAAGGAGTGCTTCATTCTCGTGCCGGACACCTGCGGCCT
Organism: Streptomyces sp. NPDC102274; assembly: GCF_044766385.1. Classification (NCBI taxonomy): domain Bacteria; kingdom Bacillati; phylum Actinomycetota; class Actinomycetes; order Kitasatosporales; family Streptomycetaceae; genus Streptomyces; species Streptomyces sp. NPDC102274. The sequence continues at coordinate 43,717 of NZ_JBIWLW010000048.1, forward strand.
GACCACGTTCACCACGCAGCTCTTCCGGGCCAACGAGATGCCCCTCCACACCTATCCGGGGGAGGCCGCCAGCTACCGGGTCCTGGAGGACTGGACGAAACTGGGCCTGGGCTCGGCCATGGTCCCCCGCTCGAAGCTCACCTCGCCCGGCGTGCCTCACCGGCCGCTGGTGAATGAGGGGCGTGAGGTTCAGATCTCCTTCGAAGCGGTGTGGAGTGCCGACTCCCCGCTCGGAGCGGACCTGCTCCGCCTGGCGGACAGCCTCGCAACCGCCCGCTGAGGGCCGTCCCGTAGCCATACGCGCTGCTTATAGCCTGATTCAACGGGATCCTCTACCGGACCCCACAGGGGATGGCTAACTTTGCAGGCACATTGCGGTACCCACCGCTCCGCTCATTACCTGCCGATCGAGTGAGGCATAACCATGGCGTATCTTCAGATCGCGCTGCAGGTGGACCCGGCCCATCGCGTCGCGGCCGCGGGTGTGTACGAGAGGCACAAACAGCCGTTCCTGGACACCGACTCGGCCGCCACCAGCGAGGAACTCCTCGTCCGCGAGGACGTCCAGGTCCTCCACGGCTTTCAGACCGTGGCCGACGCGAAGGCGTACCTGGCGAGCGACCTGTTCACCCGCGATGCGGTCGGTGGCCTGTCCTCGATGTCGAAGGCGGCACCTGAGGTACGCGTCCACGGCACGGTCCGACCCTTCGCGAAGCTCACGGTCCGGGCAGCGCTCAGTCGTGCCACTGCGCGGCCGGCCACGTCTTGACCTGGGCAGCCGCGCGGCCAACGTCCGCGTGTTCGGCACGGATTGACCCATCCGAGTCCCTGTGACGGCCGCCCGCCGGCTGATGGGCATCGCCTTCGCCGTCGGGTTTCCCCGGGGTGCACGTCGGCGCCACCCACGCATCGAGGAGGCCGAGCACGGGCAGCTGCTGCCCGGCTTCAAGCTCGCCATGCTCACGATCACCGCACTGGCGCCGCTGGGAGTCGTGATCACCCTGCCGCGCTTGGCGAAGACCGCCCGCACTTGACTCGGGGCGCTGATCCCTTTCCATCCTCCGACACCGACAGGTGGAGTCATGCAGGAACTCCCAGCGTTGCTTCGCGAGTACGACCGTGCCCGCGCCTACACCGACGAGCTGTGGAAGGACCTCGGCCCGGACGAGGTGACCTGGCGCCCGCATGAGAATTCCAGTGCCATCGGCTGGCATCTCGGCCACCAGGCCCACGTCGCCCACTTCATGATCCGCAACCTGACCGCGGCCGAGCCCAGCCCCGACCCGGAACTGGACGGCGTCATGGACTCCGCGAATCCGGAGAAGTTCCGGGGCGCGCTGCCGACCGTCGAACGGCTGGCGGTGTTCCGCGACACCGTCGCCGAGCGGGTCCACGTTCGCATCGGTGACATCACAGTCGGCAAGGTCGGCGCCCCCACCCAACTGACCGTCGTCGCGAACCATCTGCTCACCGCGCTCATCAACCACGAGTACCAGCACGACCAGTGGATCAGCGAGGTCCGTACCGAGAACCTCGGACACTCGCTCCCGCCCGACCCCGAGTCGGACTGGCTCAGCCGGATCGACGGCTACCTCGTCTGCAACCCCTACGTCTGACGACCGCACCGGACGCGCCCTTTCCCATCCGGGAATCCCGTCCGAAACAGGAGAACCACATGTCCAGTACCACCACCCTCGACTTCACCGGCCAGAAGGTCATCGTCATCGGCGGGACCAGCGGCATGGGCTACGCCGTCGCCCGCCACGTCCTCGACGGCGGCGGCACCGCCGTCGTCACCGGCCGCAGGCAGGCGGGCTCCGACGAGGCGGCGGCCGCCCTGTCCACCCACGGCAAGGCTGTAGGCCTGGCGGCCGACCTCGCCGATCCCGTGGCCGTCGACCGCCTGCGCGCCGTCCTCACCGAGGAGCACGCCGACGCCACTCTTCTCGTCAATGCGGCCGGTGTGTTCGCTCCGAAGGCCTTCCTGGAGCACGCGTCCGAGGACTACGACCGCTACCAGGCCATCAACCGGGCCTTCTTCTTCCTCACCCAGACCGTCGTCGGCAACATGATCGCCCGCGGTGCGAAGGGATCTGTCGTCAACATCGGCTCCATGTGGGCGCACCAGGCCATCGCGGCGACGCCCTCGTCGGCGTACTCGATGGCCAAGGCAGGACTGCACTCACTGACCCAGCACCTCGGGATGGAACTCGCCGCGCACGGCATCCGCGTCAACGCGATCGCCCCCGCCGTCGTGCGTACCCCGATCTACGAGGAGTTCATTCCCCGGTCGGACCTCGACTCCACGCTCGACGGCTTCAACACCTTCCACCCGCTCGGCCGGACCGGCACCCCCGACGACGTGGCCGCCACCGTCGCGTTCCTGCTGTCGAACCAGACGGACTGGGTCACCGGCGCCGTCTGGAACGTCGACGGCGGCGTCATGGCCGGACGCAACTGATCTGTCCCACCCCGCCTTGTCAAGGGTCCCCGGGCAGCGACACCCGGGGACCGCGACCTCAGTGGGTCCGACCGACACCACCCATCCACGGAATCGTGAATGCGGCCGCTCCTCCGGACCGGGAGCCTTGCGTCGTGGCCGTACGGGTTCCGCAGGTTCCCGGTGTGGACTTACCGGGTGCGGGTGCGGGTGCGGGTGATGGACTTGTGCTCGACGTAGCCGGTGAGGCCGACCTTGCCGTACTCACGGCCGATCCCGCTGGCCTTGTAGCCGCCGAAGGGG
>NZ_JBIWLW010000049.1:0-42142 GCF_044766385.1 Streptomyces sp. NPDC102274
CGTGCTCAGCGCCTGCGACCGGCCCAGTCGAGTGCCGCTGGGAGAGTTCCGCAGCACCTTCCCGAAGTACACGTCCGCGTCAGCGGGCTCCATGTCCCACAGCGGCCGGCCGAACCAGGACCTGATCTGATCCAGGTGCCCGACGTCCCCGCGGATGGTGCCGTCCGCCAGCCCTGCCGAGGCCCGCGCCAGGACGAACCCGGACAGCACGTCGGTCTCGAACCGCTCCAGTTCCTCCGCCGATGCGGGCGCCCAGTGCTCGCGCAGGTCCCGTACGACTGCCAGCGCCGCCAACCCGAGCCTCCTCGCCTTCAGCCCGACCGCAGATCGGTCGGACGAGATGAGAACGCTTCAGGAATCCCGAAGTTACGTCACAGGCCAGCAGAGCACCCGAAGGAGGAAGAACCCCCCGGCCACGGGCCCGGGGACTCAGCGAGGCTCAAGAGAACTCACGGGATGTCGCACAGATTGCCAGCGAAATGCAATAAGGCCCCGATCCAAAGATCGGGGCCTTAGCTGTGGCTGGGGCCGGGATCGAACCGGCGACCTATCGCTTTTCAGGCGATCGCTCGTACCGACTGAGCTACCCAGCCACGAAGTTCACAAGGAACTTCAGCGGTCCTGACGGGATTTGAACCCGCGGCCTCCACCTTGACAGGGTGGCGAGCACTCCAAACTGCTCCACAGGACCTTGAGCATCGCGCATCCGGCTAAGGGGCACGTAATGCTGGGGATTGGTTCTGGCGCTGGCGCCTGAACCGAGTGCTGACTATACCCGACGAAGACCGACGGGCTGAAATGGGTTCTTTACCCGCTTCGCCTGTACCGCACTGCTCGCCGTGCGTTGGTCTGCGTGGAACAGTTCACCCGCCACGCGGCCGTTCACCCGCACCCCTCCGAGGGGGTGCGGGGAGGCCCTGAGGCCGTCATGCAGCCAGGGAAGACGCGGACAGCGGTGCGTTCGGGTTCATGGCCCAGTCGATTGCGGCGATGACTTCGTCGTCCAAGGCGTCGAGCAGATGGCCATAACGGTCGACGGTCGTGGTGATGGACTCGTGTCCGAGGCGGCCCTGAATGGCTGGGAGCGGAACCTTCGCAGCGATGAGCCAGGAAGCATGCGAGTGCCGTAGGTCGTGCACGCGCGGAGCCTTGGTGAGCCCTTCGGCGCGGGCGCCTTCAATCGCGAGGTGCCAGCGCAGGCTACGGAAGGTCCAAGTGTCCCAGCGCCCGCCCTTGGGCCCCGTGAAGAGGAGATCGTTGGGAGTGATGCCCTTGGCTCGTCTTCGGAGCATTTGGTCCAGATTGCTGGTGATCACTATGGTCCGGCGGGCCTTCTTGGTCTTGGGTGCGCCGAGGTAGGCCGCGCCGTCCTCGTCCCGCTTCCAGGCGCGCTGGATGCGGATCGCGGGCCGACCGCTGCGACGCACGAGGTCCCGAGGCTGGAGCGCGGTGATCTCGCCCCAGCGGGCGCCGGTCTCGGCGAGAGCGTCGGCGAGCTCGCGAGCATCCTGGTCGACCAGGTGAGTGCGCAGCAGTGCCCACTCGTCACGTTCGAGGAAGACCATCTCGTCTTCGACCCCGTCGTCCTTGCGGGGGAGCCGGGTGCCTGCACAAGGGTTCTTCGTCCGCAGGGGTGGGTTCCTCTCTACCGCGCTCTGACAGATGCCGGAGAGCAACCCGTGGACGTTGCGGATGGTCTTGGGGCTGAGTTTGCGGCGTTTGGTGCCTTCCGGATCATGCGGAGCCGGCCGCCCGGCCTCCAAGTCGTTGACCCAGGTGCGTATGAGGTCTGAGGTGAGCCCGCCCTCCCCATCGCGCATCGAATAGCTGCGGAACCACGGGGAGAGCTTCTGGTGGACCAGCTTGCGGTACTCGGCCTTGGTGTCGCCCTGGACTCCGGTGAGCTGATCGATGTAGCGAAGCGCGAAGGGTTCGAAGAGTTCGCCGGATTCGCGCACGTCCTCGACGAAGCCGCGCCCGCGCACCCACCCAGGCGGCCACTGCTGACCGTGGCCGTTCACCAGATTTTGGAACCGCTCGGCATCCGTTGAGTCATCGAAGACCTCGGACTCCTGCTTCCCGCCCCGTGCCCTGCCAGCGCGCCACATGACCGTGTAACTGGTCGTACCGTCGCTCTTTGCTCGCTGCCTGATGTACGCCATGCAGCGCACCGTAAAACAGAACGGTGCTGACACGGTGCTGACGTTATAGATACAAAGAGTCCCCCTGACCAGCTTTTCCGCTGGTCAGGGGGACTATTGGCGTGGTGCCCCCAACGGGATTCGAACCCGTGCTACCGCCTTGAAAGGGCGGCGTCCTGGGCCACTAGACGATGAGGGCTAAGGGCCCGCCTGGGCGCTTTGCAGCGCGTCGGGGACGTCAGAAGCATATGGGATGGGCAGAGCTATCGCCAAAACGGTTTGGAGGTCGCGTGCACAGGTGGGGCGGCGTCGCGTGGAGATGGGCGGCGCCTGGCCCCGCTCCTCTCTCCGCACCGCCTATGCACGTGACCTCTTAGGGAGCGGGTACGGGGAGGCCCGGCGGGGTCCGCGAGGGTGCGGTGGGCGCGGGCGAGGGGGCGCCCGGCGTACGCGAGGGGGAGCCGGGCGGCGGTGACGGGGAGCCGGTGCCCGACGATGCTCCCGTGCCGCCGGTGCCCGACGGATCCGGGCCGGGCGAGGCGCCGGCTCCCGGTGTGACCACCTCCTGCGGAAGGTGGCGGCTGACCTCGGCGGTCGTCAGACCGAGCCCGCCGAGGGTGATCTCGTCCCAGGCCTGGAGCCGCTTCGTCTTCCGGTCCAGGTAGAGCACCGACATCTGCACCTTCTCCGGGCTCTCGTTCTGTACGGCGCGCAGCCCGCCGCCGCCCGTGGAGCCCTCGATCTTCAGCCGGGTGCCGTGCGGCAGCACCACGGTCTCGCGCTGATGGATATGGCCCGAGAGGGCCAGCGGGACGAGGCCGTCGGTCTCCCGCGCCGCCACCGGGTTGTGGGCGACTGCGATGTCCACCGGCGTACCGGCCCGCCGCTGGTCGCGGAGGGCCGAGGCGAGCCGGATGCCCATCATGCGTTCGGCCGGGTCGCCCTGGGCCTCCACCGAGCGGTCGGGGGTGAACTGCGGGTCGCCGCTGCCCGCCACCCGTACCCCGCCGACGGTCACGGCCCGGCCCTCGTCCAGGACCCGGACGTTCCTCATGCGCCCCAGATACTCCTGGGTGCCCCGCGAGTCGTGGTTGCCGCGCACCCAGACGTACGGGACGTCCAGGTCGGCGATGGGGTCGAGGAAGGTGTTCTCGGCGGAGGCGCCGTGGTCCATGGTGTCGCCGGAGTCGATGATCACGTTGATTCCGTACTGCTCCACGAGGGAGCCGATGATGTGCCAGGCCGCCGGGTTGAGATGGATGTCCGAGACATGCAGCACCCGGAGGGTGGCCGGGTCCGGCTGGAAGGTGGGGAGCGTCGAGGCGGCGTCGTACAGCTTGGTCACGTTGGTGACCAGCCGCGCCAACTCCTTCTGGTAGACGTCGAAATCGTTCACGATCGAACGCGCGCTGCCGACCACCTGCGGGGCGGAGGAGAGCAGTCCGGAGAACCGCGGCTCCAGCACCGACTTGGGGTTCCAGGTGGCATACGCGCCGACGCCCGAGGCGGCCAGCAGCGTGAGCGCCAGCCCGCCGGCGACGAGGGCGCGACGCGGGCGGCGGTAGACGGCGAGTCCGAGGGCGGTGGCTCCGAAGACGACGGCGGCGACGGACCGTACGGCCAGGTCCGTGGTGCCGTTCATGACGTCGTGGCTGACCTCGCCCTGGAGGCCGGAGAGCCGCTCAGGGTGCTCGACGAGCGCCTGGGACCGTACGGGGTCCAGCTGGTCCACATCGACGTCGAGGCGGATGGGGGCGGTGTGCGTGCTCAGCTCCAGCGCGCCCAGCGGCGAGACATTGATCTTGGTGCCGCCGGTCAGGGACGGGCGCAGCGTCATCTTGGTGTCCATCGGCCCGACCGGGGTCCGTACGCTGCCGACGATCAGCAGTCCGAGCCAGGCGCCCAGCAGGACGACGGAGAGCAGCCCGACAGCGCGGCTGTAGGGGTGCGGGGAGTGGATCAGGGCGCTGGTGGGGGCGTCGCGGCGGGAACTGAGATGGCCCTGGATGCGGGTGAGCGAGGTACGGAACGGGAAGCGTGGTACAACACGGGCCATTGGTCGCGTATGCCCACGACGGAGGCCGGACATGCCTGGGCGCCGCCAACAGGAGTAGTGGCATCAGAACTAGTGGCGGGGATTCCGCTCACCCGCGGCCCGGCTCGTACCCCCGGCCCGGCCCGTACCCCCGAGCCCGGCTCATTGCCCCCGACTCGGCTCGTCACCCCCAGCCGAGCTCGTGCAGCCGGTCGTCCGCGATGCCGAAGTGGTGGGCGATCTCATGGACGACGGTCACGGAGACCTCGTGCACCACGTCCTCGGGGGTCTCGCAGTAGCGCAGGGTCGGCCCCATGTAGATGGAGATCCGGTCGGGCAGCACCCCGGCGTACCACTCGCCGCGGTCCGTGAGCGGAGTCCCTTCGTAGAGCCCCAGGAGTTCGGGGTCGGACGCGTCGGGTTCGTCCTCGACGAAGACGGCGACGTTGTCCATCACCTTGGTCAGCTCCGGTGGGATCTGATCAAGGGCCTGGCTCACCAGCTCTTCGAAGGTCTCGCGTGTCATCTCCAGCACATGGCCATTGTCCAGCAGAGTCCGGCCGAACGGCCCCCGTCTTCCGCATGCGTGGGTGCGGGATGTGCCCCGGGCGTGTCCCCGGCGGGGAAAAGGGAGTTGAGCAGTGAAACCCTTCCCTCGCCGCCGGCGGGGAGACCCGTTCCGCGCCCCCGGAGGTGCCACTCGTGCGCCAGTTGTCCGCCCCAGGCCGTTTCGCCGTCTGGATCGTCACGTCACTGGCGGTCGCGGCCTCCGCAGGCTGCATGAATGTCGGTGAGGACGAAGGAAAGCCAGCGCCCTCGCGGTCGGCGGGGGGCCGGGGCGCCGCGACCGAGCCCGACGGCGTCACGGGCGAGGGCGCCGGGGCCGGTGAGCCCTACGCCTGGCAGGGCGGTACGGAAGACGGCGACGCCGAGGAGTCCGGCGCGGAGGGCCACGGCGAGGAGGACGGGGACGAGGAGGAGGGCGACGGCAAGAGCACGGGCGACGAGGGCGGCAGGAGCGGCAACGGCAACAGCGGCGGCAACGGCGCTTCGCCGAGCGCCGGTTCCGCCGTCACGCCCTCGTCCGAGCCCTCGAAGGGCACGCGCCCGGGGCCCGGTAAGCCGGTCCCGCCGGGCGACGGGCCCGTACCGCCCGAGGAGCCCCCGCGCCCCGCGCCACCGGACTCCCCGCCGCCGGAGCCCCCGGATCCGGAACCGCAGCCCGAGCCGGAGCCGACCGAGCCGCCGGAGCAGCCGTCCGCGTCACCGGCGGCGGACGTCCGTGTGGGCGCGATGTCGGCCGACGACGGGATGGGGATGCGGAAGGAGCCAACGGCATCGCCGCAGCTCGGGCCGGTGTGACGGGGGGGAACGGTGGAGGTGGTCCGCGCGTGGCCCGTCTACCGGTTTGCCTAAGAGGGGGGAGGGTGCGTATGGTAGTAGATCGTTTGATCATTTGCCTGGCGCCGACACAGAAGAGCGCCGCGTGGCGCGTACTCTCCCTTGCCGTGGCTGACCGCATTGAGGCGGTCGATTTGCGAATCACGGAGTTTGGGCGCGTGCCGAGACTCCGGAAGGTTTCGCATTTCGCATGTCCATTTCCAGTACTGACCACGCCGTCATGCCCGAGAACGAGTCCCCCGAGACGGTCGCCGATGTGACCGCCGAGACCGCCGTGATCGTTGAGACCGCCGAGACCGTCGAGGCTGCGGAGGCCGTCGAGGCTGCGGAGGCCGTCGTGGCCCCCGGGACGGCCACCGAGGCCCCCGAGAGCCCCGACACCTTCGAGGTTGACGAGGCGTCGGACGCCGACGAGACCCCCGGGCTCACCTTCGGCGACCTGGGCCTCCCCGACGGCATCGTCCGCAAGCTCACCCAGAACGGCGTCACCGCCCCCTTCCCGATCCAGGCCGCGACCATCCCGGACGCCCTGGCCGGCAAGGACATCCTGGGCCGTGGCCGTACCGGCTCAGGCAAGACCCTCTCCTTCGGTCTGCCGCTGCTGGCCACGCTCGCCGGCGGCCACACCGAGAAGAAGAAGCCCCGCGGCGTCATCCTCACCCCGACCCGTGAGCTGGCGATGCAGGTCGCGGACGCCCTCCAGCCGTACGGCGACGTGCTCGGCCTGAAGATGAAGGTCGTCTGCGGCGGTACGTCGATGGGCAACCAGATCTACGCGCTGGAGCGCGGCGTCGACATTCTCGTCGCCACCCCGGGCCGGCTGCGCGACATCATCAACCGCGGTGCCTGCTCGCTGGAGCAGGTCCAGATCGCGATCCTCGACGAGGCCGACCAGATGTCGGACCTGGGCTTCCTGCCCGAGGTCACCGAGCTGCTCGACCTGGTGCCCGCGGGCGGTCAGCGCATGCTCTTCTCCGCCACCATGGAGAACGAGATCAGCACGCTGGTCAAGCGGTATCTGACCAACCCGGTCAGCCACGAGGTCGACAGCGCCCAGGGCAATGTCACGACCATGACGCACCACGTGCTCGTCGTGAAGCCGAAGGACAAGGCCCCGGTCACCGCGGCGATCGCCGCCCGCAAGGGCCGCACGATCATCTTCGTACGGACGCAGCTGGGCGCCGACCGTATCGCCGAGCAGCTGCGCGACTCGGGCGTGAAGGCCGACGCGCTGCACGGCGGTATGACGCAGGGCGCGCGGACCCGGACGCTGGCCGACTTCAAGGACGGTCACGTCAACGCGCTGGTCGCCACCGACGTGGCCGCGCGCGGTATCCACGTGGACGGCATCGACCTGGTGCTGAACGTGGACCCGGCCGGGGACCACAAGGACTATCTGCACCGTTCGGGCCGTACGGCGCGGGCCGGCAAGTCCGGTGTCGTCGTCTCGCTGGCGCTGCCGCACCAGCGCCGCCAGATCTTCCGGCTGATGGAGGACGCGGGCGTGGACGCCTCGCGTCACATGGTCGGCGGAGCCGGCGCGTTCGACCCGGAGGTCGCCGAGATCACCGGCGCGCGTTCGCTCACCGAGGTCCAGGCCGACTCGGCGAACAACGCGGCCAAGCAGGCCGAGCGCGAGGCCGCCGAGCTGGCCAAGCAGCTGGAGCGCGTCCAGCGCCGCGCCGCCGAACTGCGCGAGGAGGCCGAGCGCCTGGTCGCCCGCGCCGCGCGCGAGCGGGGCGACGACCCGGAGGCGGCGGTGGCCGAGGTGGCCGCCGAGGCCGAGCGCGCGGTGGAGGAGGCGGCCGCAGCGGCCGCCGCCGTACCGGCGCAGCGCGAGGAGCGCAGGGACAGCCGCGACGACCGGGGCAACTTCGGGCGCCGCGACGACCGCGGCGAGCGCAGTGGCCGGGGCGGCGCGCGGGGCTACACGCCGCGTGACGAGCGCGGCGGTGACCGCGGCGGGTTCCAGCGCCGCGACGACCGCGGTGGCTTCCGCAGGGACGAGCGCCGGGACGAGCGCAGGGACAACGACCGCGGTGGCTTCCAGCGCCGTGACGACCGTGGTGGCGAGCGGGGCGGTGAGCGCGGTGGCGAGCGCGGCGGGTTCAACCGCGACCGTCGTGACGACCGCGGCGGGTTCCAGCGCCGTGACGACCGTGGCGGCGAGCGGGGCGGCGAGCGCGGTGGGTTCAACCGTGAGCGTCGTGACGACCGTGGTGGCGAGCGTCGTGACGACCGCGGCGGCCGTTCCTTCGAGCGCCGTGACCACCGGGGCAGCGACCGCCCGTTCAACCGCGACCGCCGCGACGACCGCCCGTCGAGCGGCTTCCGCCCCGGCGGCCACGACCGCCCGTCCACCCGCCGTGACGACCACCGCGGCGGCACGACGGGCACCGGCACCGGCTCCTTCGGCCGCCGCGACGACAAGCCGCGCTGGAAGCGCAACGGCTGACCGTACGCCGACACTCCATCGGCCGGCCTGACGCGTCACCAGGGCCCGTGCCCCACCCCCGAGGTGGGGCACGGGCCCTGCCCGCGTCCGAGGGCCCGAGGCTCCGGACACCCCGTCCGCCTCCGCCCGCGAAAACCGCCTCCGGCCACCCTGCCGACACCTCCCCCGCGAACCGCGCAGACACCCGCGCCGACGCGCGACATACCCACGACGGGATACCCGATCGGCGCAGGGCCGAGGGCGGGCTATGCTCGTGTGTGTTGTGCCGAGGGCCGTTAGCTCAATTGGCAGAGCAGCGGACTTTTAATCCGTTGGTTGTGGGTTCGAGTCCCACACGGCCTACCACCCGCAGGGAAGGGTTACCCCATCCGGCCTGCCACAGAGTGCCCCGCTCGGTTCCGACCGGCCGGGGCACTCCGGCGTTTCCCCGGCTTATGTGTGAGCGGACGGGCGTGAGGGGCCTTCCGGACAGAGTCGGCTCACCCGACACTCTTCATGTCCGCCATCCACGCTCTCAACTCCCTTACCCGGCAACCCTGCGGTGCGGAGTGTCCGACCAGGTGGCTTTGGCCGCCTACGCCTCGGCCCAGGTCAGGAATCCTCCCGGCGTCGGCGTCGGCGCCAGGGAAGGAGACGGGGACGGGGACGGGATGCGAGCCGGGGCCGGGTCCGGGGCCGTGTGCAGGTGGCGTTGGGGGGTGGCGTGGCAGGGGCAGTCGCAGCGCAGCGTTTCGATCGCCGGTCCCGTGCGCGACTGCCAGGGGAGCCGGGTCTCGCCCGGTCCGTGGCACTCCGCGTGCTCCTCGATACGGCACGCCGGCGCCGTATAGGCGGGCGCCTTCGGCGTCACTGGGCCGCTTCCACATCGTGTCCGTCCGTCGTCGCCCGGGTCGGCGTGTCATCCGTAGGTGTGGCTTCCACGCCGTACCCACTGGGCCGGGGCGCTGCCACGGCAATCACCATGACACCCTCCCCGCTACGCTGAGTCGCCCGTCCATTACTGGGCTCATGACAGTAGGGAGCGGAGATCACCGCTTGAAGTGACCACGGGTACGGGTAGCCGGCCGCGGTCCGCGTGCAATTGGGGGCCTCGTGCCGAACGTTCCGCGGTTCACCCTGACCGGCGGTCGGGAAAGAGTGCCGAGGGCCCGTGCGGGGATCGTGTCCGGTTCTGTCTTCCGGATCATCCGTGAGCAGCTGGGGCTCACCCAGGAAGCGCTGGCCGAGCAGTTCCGGGTGTCGGCCGACACCGTGGCCGGGTGGGAGTCGGGGCGGCGGGCGCTGACCGCCGTACCCGTCGGGCAGCTGTTCGTGTACAGCCACCGGCTGATGCGGCTGGGCACCGTCCCCGCGCTCCTGCTCTCCCTGGAGCGCGCCATGGAGGCGGACGTCCTGCTCGCCGGCGCGCTGGACGGCGGTTCCTCGTACGAGGCCAACCCGCTCGGCGCGTGCGTCATGCGGCGGGATCTGGTCGAGGTGCTCGCCTGGCCGCTCAACGGGGTCGCTCCCACGTGTCTGAGCGCGTTGCCCGAGCCGCCGCGTCCCCGGCGGGGGCCGGTGCCCCAGGGGCCCGAGCTGGCGGCCGCGGACCGGCGCCGCTTCTTCTCGGAGATGCGGCGCACCGCCGAGCGGGCCCGTGGGACGGAGAGCTTTCTGCTGCGGCGCCAGGCCCTGTATCTGGCCGGCTATGACGACCGGGCCGACACCCCCGGCTGGCTGGCCCGCCAGCAGCGCACCGAACGGCCCGACGACTGGCTGTCGGGCTGGCTCAACTCCCGCTCGGTGGCGGCGGTCGCCGCCCGGCAGGGCGACCGCGACCGGATGCGTCACTTCATCGACAGCACCCTCGCCGACGACGACGCGGGCGAGGCAGCCAATCTGAACTACTGGGCGTACTGGATCGGCGAGGCACCGCACATCCAGCTCTCCGACGACTTCATCGCGGCCCGCACCCCGGACCGCTGGCCGGGCGACAAACTGATGCATCACCTCGTACGGGGGCTGACGCCGTGTCACGGGTTCTTCGACCTCAATGTCCACACCCTGTGGGCGCTGCTGGCGGCCCGGCCGAATCTGTTGCGGCCCGGGGGCCCGGCGGGGAGCGCGCTCAGCGAATGTCTGCCGGCACTGCTCGACGACGGGGAACTCTCGTCGCGGGCAAGGAGGGAACTGCAGGGCATCCGGTACGTGATCCGGCTCGCCGAGGCGTGAGCAGGCATATGCCCCCGCGATAGCCGTTGCCTTTACTGCCGCGGCCGAAAATCGCCTGCGGGAGGCACCTTTCCATTCGCGCATCTCTTCGCGTATTTCCCGCCACATCGTCACGCTTCGGCCATTGTTCCGCGCACCCGGTCTGCCGAGATGAATAGTTGGCTACCTTTGGGCGCTCCTCCGGAGAAAACCGGACGCCGGGCTATTCGTGGAGAGCGGAGAAGGAGGGGCATCGCACCATGCGCGAACAACTTTCCCCGGAACTCGACGAGAGCACGCTGGAGCAATTCAGGGAGCGGGGCTATCTCGTCCTTCCCGGATTTATCCCTTCCGATTCACTGGAGTCCCTGGAACGTGAAGTCGACCTCTGGGTGGACAGCGGTCTGCGAAAGCGTTCCATCGCCGCGGCGCTCGAACCCGAGGTGTACGGCGTGCCGGACAGGGTGGAGATAGAGCTCGCGGCCCACGGCGAACTGGCCGTGCATCCGCCGTTGATGTCCTTGCTCTCGCGTCTCATGGGGCCGTCGTTCGTCTTCCACCATCTGCACAGCGACCGCCGCGCGCCGGGCGCCCCCGGCAAGGGCTGGCACCATGACTACGAACAGTCCCCGCAGCGCGACCGCGACCATCTCATGGTCCATGCCCTGCACTACATCGGCGGTCTCCGGCCGGCCATGGGCGGGCTCGCGGTCCTCCCGGGTTCCCACCGCGAAGTCGCCGACAAGACGGCCCGCGCCCACCTCGGCACCGCCGCGCTGCCCTCCGAGGCCGTCATCGACGAACTGCCGCCCGGATCCACGGTGGTGCTGCACTCCGCCTTGTTCCACGCCCGCCGTACGGTCCCCGGCGCGTCGGGCGGGCCCCGCTACATGATCGACGCCTCGTACTGCCAGACCGGCACGCGCTGGCCGCCGGTCAAGCCGTACTGGCGTCATCTGCTCGCCACCGCGCGGGATCTGGACCTCGGGCGGGGCCGGTGGCCGGAGCTCTTCGCCGAACGGCACTTCACCGAGTACGTGCGCGCCTGAGGCGGATGAGTTCCGTCGAGCCCGGCTGGAGTCCGGACGAGTCCCGGCTGAGCCCCGGGTCCTGATGAGCCCGGCTGAGCCCGGCCGGGTCCGGCTGACGAAATGAAGGGCAACGTGTCATGAAGGTCGTCGCAGCCGTCCCGTTCTCATCCGTCCTGGACACCTTCGCGCGGGCGCATCCGCTCGACCGCGCCCACGAGGCCAACACGAACGACGAGGCCGAGGAGCACATCCGTAACGCCGAGTTGTCCCTCGGGGCGTGGCGGCGGGTGCTGCTCGACCGGGACGATCTGCTCCGCGTCGTCCTGCCCTGGCATCTGGGCGAGGGCGGCGAACGGGAGCTGATCCCCAAGTCCGGGCTGACGGTCGCCGACGCGGTGGCCCGGCTGGAGGCGGCGGGCGGCGCGTACGCCCGTACGAACCCGGTCTGTGCCCGCAAGCTCGACCGCCTGGCCGCCGCGCCCTTCACCCCGCTGTTTCTCAGCACGCGGGCGGTGCCCGGCGTCGACTACGCGGGGCTGGTAGTGCGGGAGGGGCTGATCCATCTCGACGGGCTGCACCGGGCACTGGCCTGGGAGCGCGCGGGACGTCTCACCGCCGGAACCCGGATCGAGGCGTTCCTGGCGTATGAGGAGGACCTGGCGTACGAGGAGGACCTGGCGTCCACCGGACACGTACCGGGCGCGGGCCGGGACCCGGGGGCGGGACAGGATCTAACCGCGGCCGACGTACGGCATGGCACTGGGCATGACGGCGACGGACTGGACGTTCACGCCCACGGGTAGGTTCGCCATGACGAGCACCATCTCGACCACATGCCGTACGTCCATGGTCGGCTCCACCCGCAGGGTCCCGTCCGCCTGCCGGACCGCGGGCTGCTCCCGCCCCACCGGTGTCACGTTGCCGATGTCGATCTGCCCGCACGAGATGTCGTAACGGCGGCCGTCCAGCGAGAGCGAGCGCGTCAGCCCCGCCACCGCGTGCTTCGCGGCGGTGAAGGCGATCGAATCCGGCCTCGGGACCTGCGCGGAGGGGGCGCCGTTGTTGATGATCCGGCCGCCGCGCGGCGTCTGGTCCTTCATCATCCGGTACGCCGCCCGCGCGCACAGGAAGCTTCCGGTGGCGATGGAGTCCATGACGCGGTGCCAGTCCTCGACCGAGACGTCCTCGGTCGGTGTGTACGGCATGGTGTCCGCCGCGTTGTTGAAGAGAAGATCGATACGTCCGAAACGCGTCGCCACCTCGCCGAACAGCCGTGCTACCGAGTCCCCGTCCGTGATGTCCGCCGGCACCGGTATCGCGCGCGCCACGTCCGCTCCGGCCAGCGCCGCCGTCTCCACGAGCGGGTCTTTCCGCCGCCCGGCCAGGACGACCGTCCAGCCGTCCGCCAGCAGCCCCAGCGCGCACGCGCGACCGATACCGCTGCCCGCGCCCGTGACGACCGAGATCTTTTCGGCCAATTCAGCGGATTCAGTCATGCCGGACTTCCTTTCGCCGCATTCTGGATCTCCGCAGCGAGTCTGGACACCGTCCGCGATCCCGGTCAAGGCTGCGTGAAAGCCGAAGAGTTGTTCCACGCGGGCGATGGCGCCCCGGACAGGAGTGACATATGGCCCGGCAGAATTTCTCCGGCGTACCGGCCGGAGCGGCGGCGCAGGCCGTACCGGCGCTTGGCGGAACCGCCATGAGCAGCGCCTTGTTCGAACGCGCGAAGAAGTCTCTCGCGGGCGGTATCAGTTCCTCCTCCAGGCTGACTTCCACCGGCCCGCATCCCTACCCGCTCTATATAAACGGTGGCTCCGGGGCCCGTATTCGGGATGTGGACGGAAACGAGTACATCGATTTTCTCGCCGCGTACGGAAGCGCCATTCTCGGCCATGGACACCCCGCGCTCACCGACGCCCTGACCGGAGTCCTCGCCAGCGGCCCCATGTTCGGCACCTGCAATGTGCCCGAGGTCGAACTCGCCGAGCTGATCCGCGCGATGGTCCCCTGCGCCGATCTGGTCCGGTTCGCCAACTCCGGCTCGGAGGCGGTCCAGGGGGCCGTACGAGTCGCCCGCGGTCACACCGGACTCTCCAAGGTCCTCAAGTTCGAGGGCCACTACCACGGGTGGTCGGACACCCTCGCCATCTCCAACCGGCCGCCCGAGGCGGCGGCGGGCCCGTACGCCGCCCCGCACTCCGTCCCGCACTCCCCGGGGATCCCGGAGGGTGTCACCGGCGATGTCGTCGTCTGCCCCTGGAACGACCCGGACGCCCTGCGCGCCGTACTCGACGCCCACCGCGGCCGACTCGCCGCCGTCATCTGCGAACCCATCGTCGCCAACAACGCCTGCACCATGCCCGCCCCCGGCTATCTGCGGCTGCTGCGCGACGAGTGCACGGAGCGCGGGATCATCCTGATCTTCGACGAGGTCTGCACCGGCTTCCGTACCGGTCCGGGCGGTGCGCAGGCGCTCTTCGACGTCGTCCCCGATCTGGCCGTCTACTCGAAGGCCCTGGGCGGCGGACTGCCCATCGCCGCGTTCGCCGGCCGCCACGAGGTGATGGCGGCGCTCGCCACCGGCCGGGTCAAGCACGGTGGTACGTACAACGCCTCGCCCCTCTGCGCCACGGCCGCCCTGGTCACGCTCAGCACGCTCGCCGACCCGGCCGTCATCAAGAGGATCGACGACACCGGGCAGCGGATCATGGAGGCCGTGCGCCGGGCAGCCACCGACCACCGGGTCCCGTGCGCGGTGCAAGGGGTCGGCGCGATGTTCCAGGTGGTGTTCTCGGACGACGGCGCCCCCACCCGGCACTACCGCGACACCCTCCGCCTCGACCAGCGGCGCTACGACACCTTCCGGCACGAACTGCTGCGCCGCGGGATCCACACCAACGCCCACGGACTCGCCTGCTGGTTCGTCTCGGCCGCCGTGACGGACGACGACACGGACCGGACGTGCGCCGCGATCGACGAGGTCTTCGCCCTCCTCCGCTGAGACGGGCACCTCCCTGGCACGTCCCCGGCACGACCGGGTGTGATCCAACCGACAGCCCGTGCGGAAAAGAAGCGGGTCCCAGAGGCTGCGGATGGGGCGGGATCGACGCACTCTTGGGCCTATGAGTGATGCACCGATCGTCGTCCACCGGGCGTCAGGGACAGGCGGGCGGCGGGTCACGGTCCGTGGGCGGATCATGGGGCTCGCCCACTCCGACGACCATCTGATCGAATTCCTGCGTCTGGCGGGGCTGCCGGACGCCTGGGAGCTGCTGGACGACCCGGCCTGGGTGGAGTGGCAGGGCGGCCCGGCGCATGAGTACACCGTGGTGTGAGCCGGCGTCGTGCGTGGGCGTGGGCGAGTACGTGGGTGGGCCTGGGTGAGTACGTGGGTGGGCCTGGGTGAGTACGTGGGCGAGTACGCGGACCTGTGAGCCCCGTGGACCGCGCGCCCGGCGCGCCGCCCCGCCCAGGTCCTTTCCGCCTCGTCAGCTTCGGGAGCCCTGTCAGCAGTGTCAGCCCTGTTGGTCCGCCCGTTCCGCGTAGCCGGCCCGTTCCCTCTGCTCCGCCGCGATCGAGGTCAGCTGCGTCAGGTTGTCGATACGCCAGTCCGCCGCCTCGATCACCTCCGGGTCGTCCGCCCACAGATAGCCCCACGGCCCGCGCCGCAGATGGGCGGCGCGCAGGCCTGCCTCCCGGGCGGGGAACAGGTCGTACGCGGGATGGTCGCCCACGTACACCGTCCTGTCGGGCGCCGCCCCGGACGCCTCGATGACACGCGCGAAGAACTCCGGTGACGGCTTCTCGACGCCCCACTCGCCCGAGGTGGCGATGAGATCGACGGGCAGATCGAGGCCGCGCAGTAGCTCCCCGGTCCTGACCGTCTGGTTGCCCGCGAGGACGACGCGGACGCCGAGGGACCGGAGGCTCGCCAGGGCGGGCCGTACATCGGGATAGAGATCGGACTCGTCGAGATGGTCGCCGCGGCCGGCGGCCTCCCTGGCGCGGTAGGCCTCGCCGACGTCCATGCCGGGCTTGATGAGGCGGAGGGCGTCGGCGTTGTCCCGGTTCTGGACGGTGGCGGCGCCGACGAGCGCGGAGATGGTGTGCCGGGGAATGCCCAGCCAGTCGGCCCAGGACGCCCAGTAGCGGTCGTCGCGGACGAGGGTCTCGCCGACGTCGAACACGATGGTTTCAATCACCGGTGTAAGCCTAGGTCCTGGCCGGCCGATCTTCGTGGATCAGCCCGCGGGCCACGAAGATCGACCGGCCAGGACCTGGGGCCTGCCTTCAAAGTCCCGGCTGCCCGGCGGCGGCCGGCACTACTTCGAAGACAGGCCCCAGGGGGACACGCTCTGCCGATTGTCAGTGGCTGGCCGTAGCCTTGCTCCTATGTTCGCTTCCTCGTCCACTTCTTCCCACGCTTCCGGTGACGGTGACTCGTTACGCGCCGTCAGGTCCGCCGCTGTCGTCAACGCGGAGATCCGTGCCCTGTGGGCGCGCGCCGGTGGCACGCTGCCGCCCGCCGAGCAGGAGCGCTACCAGCGGCTTCTGGTGGAGTGGGCCGCCGCCGTCCACGCGGATGTCGTCGAGGCCGCCTAGGACGTCCGTGCGCCGAGTGGTGATGATCTTGCTCCGGATGGCGTAGAGTTGCATTCAACGGCGCGGGGTGGAGCAGCTCGGTAGCTCGCTGGGCTCATAACCCAGAGGTCGCAGGTTCAAATCCTGTCCCCGCTACTGGAAGAAAACGAAGGCCCGGATTCCTGGTGAATCCGGGCCTTCGTCGTGTCCGCCCACCCGGCCGCCCGGTCCGGCTTACCCGCTCGACCTTTACGTCTTGACCTTTACGTAACGTCAAGTTCTACCGTCGAAGCCATGGAGTGGTCGATCCAGGAAATCGCGAAGAAAGCGGGCACGACGAGCCGCACGCTCAGGCACTACGGCGAGCTGGGGCTCCTTGAGCCCAGCCGTACCGGCAGCAATGGCTATCGCTACTACGGGCAGGACGCCCTGCTCCGGCTCCAGCGGATTCTGCTGCTGCGGGAACTGGGGCTCGGTCTGCCGGCGATCGCGCGGGTCCTCGACGGCCAGCAGGACACGGCCGCCGCCCTGCGCGGCCATCTGAAGCTGCTGGAGCAGGAACGCGAGCGCATCGGGCGGCTGATCGCCTCGGTGCGGACCACTCTCCACAAGACGGCGACGGGAGAGGAACTCATGGCCGAGGACGTACTCGACGGATTCGATCACACGCGGTACGAGGAGGAGGTGACCGAGCGGTGGGGCCGCGCGGCATACGAGAAGAGCGACCGCTGGTGGCGGTCGCTGAGCGAGGAGGAGCGGCGGGGGTACCTGGACCAGCACGAGGGCATCGCCCGGGACTGGGGGCGCGCGGCCGCGGCGGGGCTCGCCGCCGACAGCGACCAGGCGCAGGCGGTGGCCCGGCGTCACTGCGACTGGCTGTCTGCCACGTCCGAGCCCACCAGGTCGTATGTCATCGGGGTGTCGGCGATGTATGTCGATGACGCGCGCTTCGCCGCCACGTACGACAAGTACGGTGAAGGTACGGCTGTGCTCGTGCGGGATGCCATGAAGGTGTACGCCGAGCGCCACCTGACCGACTGATCGGGCCGTCGGCTCGCCGTTCCCCGGGAGCTTCGGCCGGCCGGCGGATCCGCCGCGGTAGTCCACTCGGCCGACGGCGAGTCGCCGCCCGGGGTGGCAGCGGCCAGCCTGGTGGAGCGCGGCACCGTCCGCAGCAGTCGGCGGACCGGGCAGGAGACCACTGGTGTGGAGACTGAGGAAGCTCGGAAAGGGCATCGGCGGCAGAGGCCGACGGGCGGCTGAGGAGGCCGGTCGCTGGGCAGGTCGTGGAACGGGTTTCTGGACGCCCGGCGACAATGTCCGCGGCGGCGGCCGGTATCCGGGCGGACGTGGCCGTACCGGACGCAGGCTGGTGCGGGTGCTGCCCGTGCTGGTGATCATTGCCGCGGTGATCTTCGACCTGGTGACCCCGACGCGCGTCACCGCGTCCCCCCTCTTCGCCGCGGCTCCGCTGATCGCCGCCCCGTTCTACCCGATGGCCGGCACCGTCATCATCGCCTTCACCTCGCTGGTCGCCGAGGTGGTGCTGCATACGCATGCGGACACCCAGTTCCAGGTGGAGTCGATCAGCGAGGTGCTGACGGTGCTGGTGGTCTCCCTGCTGGCGCTGTACATCAACGGTGTCGTACGGCGCAGCGGTGAGCGGCTGGCCTCCGCCCGCGTCATCGCCGAGACCGCCCAGCGCGCCGTGCTGCCCAGACCCGCCGAGCGGATCGGGGGGCTGCGGATCGCCGCGCGGTACGAGGCGGCGCAGGAGGGCGCGTTCATCGGCGGGGACCTCTTCGCCGTACAGGACACGCCGTACGGGGTGCGGCTGGTGGTCGGTGACGTACGGGGGAAGGGTCTTGACGCGGTCGAAGCGGTGGCGGTGGTCATCGGGTCCTTCCGGGAGGCCGCCGAGCAGGAGAGTTCGCTCGAAGCGGTCGCGCAGCGGCTGGAGCGCGCGCTCAGGCGGGAGGGGACGCGGCGGGACGGGCTCGATGTCTTCGAGGGGTTCACCACGGCCGTGCTCGCCGAGATCCCGCACGACGAGGGTGTGGTGCGGCTGGTCAACCGCGGCCACCCCGAGCCGCTGCTGATGCGCGGCGACGGCGAGGTGCGGATGCTCATCCCGAGCGACCCCGCGCTGCCGCTCGGGATGAGCGAACTGGGCTCGTGGCCGGACCGCGCGGAACAGGCCCTGTATCCGGAAGGCGCGACGCTGCTCTTCTACACGGACGGGCTCACCGAGGCGCGCGATGCCCATGGGGTCTTCTACGTCCCGCGCGAACGGCTCGACGGACGGGTTTTCCAGGGGCCCGACGAGATGCTCCAGGCGATCATCGACGACGTGCGGCGGCACACGGGCGGCGGGAGCCAGGACGACATGGCGCTGCTGGCGGTCAGCCGGCCCTCGGAGGGTGAGCCGGAGCGGCGCAGGACCATTCCCTTGGTGCCGTGAGTCGGCGGCCGGCGCCGTGAGGCGGACGCTGGTGCCGTGAGACGGCCGCGGCCGGCGCCGGAGCCGGCTCCCGCGACGGCACCGGAATCGCCCTCGCCGGAGCCCTCGCCACCGTCCGTAGTCGAGAGGTACCGCTCCGCATAACATTTGACACACCGTCAGAAATGCGAACCGCCCTGACGGGCCCTCAACTCGCCCGATTGCGTTCCTGTCTGTCCTGGTACGTCCGATGCGAAGTCGTTAACGATCACCCGGAACAGCTTGGAATAAGGCCCGGGTCTCTATTAACGTTCGATAACGCAGCGCGGTCGTCCCAGCCGTCGCAAGAGATGGCACCGTGCGCACGCGCCGAATCCCGCGAGGGAACCGGGGAACCACCAATTGGGGTGAATCGGGTGTCTTTTGTCGCCTTGTGCGGCAGGAGCGCCCGTAGGAGACCTTCCTGCTCCGAACCCGTCAGCTAACCCGGTAGGCGAGAAGGAAGGAAAGGAGCACGCCTCAGTGGCGTCCAACAAGCCTGCCCCCGAAGCCCTCTTCGAAACACGCTCCCCCGGCGACGAGCCGGACAGGGCATGGGGGGAATGGAACCCCACCGAGGAGTCCATACGGCCCGTACGCGGCAGGCACCGCGTCGCCAAGCAGCGCGGACTGGCCCGTAGCTCCACTGTCCTCGGTGTCGGCGTCATCGCCGCCGTCGGCGCGGGCGGCATCGCCACCGCGCAGGACAAGCCCGCGGTCTCCATATCCCTGCCCGACGCGATCACGGACAAGCTCCCGGACGCCAAGTCCCTGCCGGGAATGGGCTCCCTCGGGTCGGACGACTCCGAGCCCGAAACGCTCGCCGCCCCGCTCACCACCGCCGGGCTCACGGTCACGGACACCGAACAGGGCGCCACCGACGCGGGAGAGGCGCTGCGCGCCCGTATCCTCCAGCAGGCCGAGGCGCAGCAGACCGGGGCCGACGCGGCGCGGCAGGCGGCCGCGGAGTCGGCGGCGGCGAAGAAGGCCGCGGCCGAGGCCAAGAAGCAGCAGACCGAGGCCGAGAAGAAGATCGAAGAGGCGAAGAAGAAGGCCGAGGCGGAGGCCAAGGCCAAGGCGGAGAAGGAACGGCTGGCCAAGCTGGCCGCCAGCTACGCGATCCCCACCTCCTCGTACACGATCACCTCGACCTTCGGTCAGTCCGGCTCCCTGTGGTCCTCCGGCTACCACACCGGCCTGGACTTCGCCGCGCCGACGGGCACCCCGCTCAAGGCCGTGCACAGCGGCACCGTCAAGTCGGCCGGCTGGTCGGGCTCGTACGGATACCGCACGGTCCTGGAGCTCGATGACGGCACGGAGATCTGGTACGCCCACCAGTCGTCCATCAGCGTGAGCGCCGGGCAGAAGGTCACCACCGGCGAGGTCATCGGCAGGGTCGGCGCGACCGGCAATGTGACCGGCGCGCATCTGCACCTCGAAGTCCACACGGCGGGCGGCACGGGTATCGACCCGATGAGCTGGCTGCGCGGCAAGGGCCTCACCCCGTAGACCTCCCTTCCGCGGACCTTTCCTCCACAGACCTTCCCCGCGGGCATCTCCCCGCGGACGTTCCTCCATACGGCCCACATGAGGGCGCGGAGCGGAATAGGGCGGACTCCTCGGGGAGTTACAGCCGCCCGTGACCACTCTGCGCCCTCTGGGCTCCTCCGACCTGCACGTTTTCCCGCTCGCCCTCGGCGGGAATGTCTTCGGCTGGACCGCCGACGAGACGGCCTCCTTCGCCGTTCTCGACGCGTACGCCGCCGCGGGCGGGAACTTCATCGACACCGCCGACCTGTACTCCTCGTGGGCACCGGGAAACGAGGGCGGTGAATCCGAGACCGTCATCGGCAACTGGATCGCTTCGCGCGGCAATCGCTCCGAGGTGCTGGTCGCGACCAAGATCGGCGCGCACCCGCGGTACAAGGGGCTCCGGGCGGCCACCATCACGGCCGGCGTCGAGGAGTCGCTGCGCCGGCTCCGTACGGACCACATCGACCTCTACTACACGCACTTCGACGACCCCGAGGTCCCGGTCGAGGAGATCATCACCACCCTCGACCAGTTGGTGAAGGCGGGCAAGGTCCGCGCGATCGGCGCCTCCAACATCGACGCGGAGCGGCTGGCCGCGTCGCTCGCCTTCTCGGAGAGCGAGGGGCTGGCCCGTTATGTCGCGCTCCAGCCGCGGTACAACCTGGTCTCCCGGGACACGTACGAGGGCGACCTCCGGGACACCGTGCGGCGTCACGGCCTCTCGACCGTGCCGTACCCCGCGCTGGCCTCGGGTTTCCTCACCGGTAAGTACCGTCCTGGGACCACGGTCGACAGTCCTCGTGCCGGCAGGGCGGCCGAATATCTGAGGTCCGAGCGGGGCGCCAAGGTCCTGACCGCGCTGGACCGGATCGCCGGGGCGCGGGACGCCGAGATCCCGACCATCGCGCTGGCCTGGCTGGCGGCGCAGCCGACCGTGGTCGCACCGCTCGCGTCCGCGCGTTCGACCGAGCAGCTGCCCGCGCTGCTGGCGGCGGCTGACCTCGAACTGACGGGGGAGGAGCTGGCGGAGCTCACCGCGGCGTCCGCCTGACGCCCTCGTCGGACAGGTTTCTCATTGGCGGTACGGGTTGTAGCCGTCGTAGTCGATGTACGGCGGCGGTACCCGCACCCGGCCCGTGGCCCGCGCCGCATAGGTCAGCGCGGGCCCGGCTATCTCCCTGCGCTGCCACAGATGGTGCAGCAGTTCCTGCTCGCGCTCGATGAAGTCCGGGCCCACGGCTCCCCGGTGGGCTCGGTGGCGCAGAAACGCCAGGGAGGTCGCGAACGCCTCGTACTCCCCGACCGATCTGGCCGCCCCGGGGCCGTACGTACGGCCCGCGAAATCACGCGCCAGGGTGCGCGCCCGCATGGAGGAGAGCGCGAGGGGGGCTGCCGGGGTCAGCCAGCCGGCCGCGGCGTACGCGGGGAGCTCGGACCCGATCGTGCGCAGCTCGCGCTGGCGGCTCCAGATCACCAGCCAGGTCAGCAGGGCGAAGACCGGCACCATGAACACCCCGTACACCACATAGAAGCCGTACGGGCCGAAGGCCGGCCCCGATCCGTTCCACAGCGCGTGCAGGCCCATCGCCAGGGCCAGACCGAGCAGGGGCAGGGCGAACCGGCGGATCTTCTGGCGGCGGGCCGCCGTCGCCGCCAGGCCGAAGCCGATGCCGGTGAGCACGGTGAAGAGTGGATGGGCGAACGGCGACATGACGACCCGTACGAAGAAGGTCGCGGCCGTGACGGAGGCCAGGCCGGAGTTGCCCAGGTGCTGGTCCTCGCCGAAGGCGCTGCCGAGATAGAGGATGTTCTCGGTGAAGGCGAAGCCGGTGGCGCTGAACCCCGCGATCACGACGCCGTCGACGAGCCCGGTGAAGGTCCTGCCGCGGAAGAGGAAGATCAGCAGGATCGCGGCGGCCTTGGCGCTCTCCTCGACGACGGGGGCTATCACCGTGGCACCGAGGGATTCCGCGCCCGCCGGGTCGGCGGTGGCGGTGGCTATCCATTCGGTCGCGAACGAGTTCGCGATGATCGCGACGAGGGCGGCGGCGAAGGCACCCCACGCGAGGGCGAAGATCAGATTCGGCCAGGGGCCCGGCTCGACCCGGTCCAGCCAGCGGAAGGCCGTGATGAGCAGCGGTACGGGCAGGACGGCCAGACCGAGGCCCACCAGAAAGCCCTGCGTGCCGGTCTGGTCCCGGACGAGCGCGAGGATCACCAGAGCGCAGAGGGCGAGCACCATGATCACGGCCGCCACTCGCACCGCGCGGCGGCGCCAGAACGCGCGGCGCGGCCGGTAGCGCCTGTGGGCGGGCTCCGGCAGGGCGGCCCACAGCTCATCGGGCCGCTGCTCACGCTCGTAGACGGGGATCGCCGGACGCGGACCGGGTGGCTGCGGGGACGGTTCTGACACCCGACGACCCTAACGAGGGGCACTGACACCTGGCGATGGTGCCCGAGCCACTACCTCGGGTTACGTGGTCCGGGTCACGCGGGGCGGGTCACACGGGTCGAGTTGTGCGGGGCGGGTTACGCGGGCCCGGTGACGGAAGGGCGCTCAGGTGCGTGGAGTCCCGCCGCGTCCCCTTCCGCTGTCCGGAGCCGGAGATCCGGTACGCGGCGGAACAGCAGGTCGTGCACGACATGGCCCTTGTCGAGTCCCTGTCCCTCGAACCGGGTCAGCGGACGGAAGGCGGGCCGTGGCGCGTAACCGCCGTCCCCCTGGGTGTTCTCGAAGCCCGGGTGCGCGGTCAGCTCCGCCAGCATCTGCTCGGCGTACGGCTCCCAGTCGGTCGCGCAGTGCAGTACGGCCCCCGGCTTGAGCCGGCTCGCGGCCAGCGTGAGGAACTCCCGCTGGATCAGCCGCCGCTTGTGGTGCCGCTTCTTGGGCCAGGGGTCGGGGAAGTAGATCCGCAGCCCGGCGAGGGACTCGGCCGGCAGCATCTCGCTGAGCAGGATGATCGCGTCGCCGTTGGCCACCCGGATGTTGGTCAGACCGTTCTCCTCCGCGAGCCGGAGCAGATTTCCCTGGCCGGGGGTGTGCACATCGACGGCGAGGATGCCGGTGCCGCGGTCGGCCGCGGCCATGCGCGCCGTGGCCTCGCCCATCCCGAAACCGATCTCCAGGACGACCGGCAGTCCGCCGAACATCTCGTCCGGGTCGAGAACCCGCTGCCCGTCGATGTCCGTGCCCCAGTCGGCCCACATCCGGCGCAGCGCCTCCGCCTGGCCGGTGGTGACACGGCTCCGGCGTGGCTGGAAGCTGCGGATGCGCCGTTCGAAGTGGGATCCGGCGGGGTCGGCCGCGGGGCCCGTGCCCTCGGGAAACATCCGGCTCATGGTGCGGTTCTCGGCCATCTCGTTCGTCTCGTTCACAGTGCCTCCGATTCTACGGAGGCACGGATCCTTCCACGGAGACCCGAGGCTTCGGGGCTCAGTCCTCCGCCAGCACCGCCAGCGTCCGCCGCGCGACCTCCCGGCCGATGGGCAGGGCGGCGGTCGCCGCCGGGGACGGGGCGTTCAGGACATGCACCGTGCGGGGTGTCTGCCGGATCAGGAAGTCGTCCGCGAGCGTGCCGTCCCGCAGCACCGCCTGGGCCCGTACCCCGGCCGCCGCCGGGCGCAGGTCCGCGTCCGTGACCGCCGGGAGCAGCCGCCGTACTGCCGTCGCGAAGGCGCGCTTCGAGAGCGAACGGTGCAGCTCACCGGCGCCGTACCGCCAGTGCTTGCGGGCCGTGCGCCACGACCCGGGCCAGCTGAGGGTGGCCGCCAGTTCGGCGAGGCGTACGTCCGACCAGGTGTAGCCCTCGCGGGCCAGTGCCAGAACCGCGTTCGGCCCGACGTGGACCCCGCCGTCGATGGAGCGGGTCAGATGCACGCCCAGGAACGGGAACGCCGGGTCGGGCACCGGATAGACCAGCCCCCGTACGAGATCCGGTCTGGCCAGCTCGTAGTACTCGCCCCGGAACGGCACGATCCGCATCCCCGGGTCGTCGCCCGCCAGCCGCGCCACCTGGTCGCACTGGAGCCCCGCGCAGTTCACCAGGGCCCGCGCCCTGACCACCGCGCCGGAGGCCGTTCGGACGGCGACGCCCCAGGGGCGCCGGTCGATGGCCGTGACCTCGGATCCGTACCGTACGGACGCACCCGCCGCCTCGGCCGACTCGGCGAGCTGCTCGGCGACCGCGACGAAGTCGCACACCCCGGTCGTACCGACCTGGATCGCCGCGAGGCCGCGCACCTGGGGCTCGTACTCCGTGATCTGCGCCGGGCCCAGCTCGCGCACCGGAATGCCGTTCTCCCTGCCGCGCTGGACCAGGGCGTGCAGCCGGGGCAGCTCGTCGCGCCGCGTCGCGACGATCAGCTTGCCCGTGATCTCGTGCGCGATGCCGTACTCCGCGCAGAACTTGACCATCTCGGCGGAGCCGCGCACCGCGTACCGCGCCTTGAGCGAGCCGGGGCGGTAGTAGACGCCGCTGTGGATCACCCCGCTGTTGTGGCCCGTCTGATGGCGGGCCGGGCCCGGCTCCTTCTCCAGCACGACGACCCTGGTGCCCGGAGCGGCACGCGTGATCGCGTACGCCGTCGAGAGACCGACGATTCCGCCGCCGATCACCAGCACCTCGCAGTCGAATCCCACACGTCCGCGTCCGCTCATGCGCGCCACCTCCCACCCCGATAGTGCACTGGCCCGCCGGAGACGCGCTTAAACCACCGCGCTCGAACCGTTGACCGGTGGACATGTGCGCCATGCCTGATGGCTATGGCACGTCTGCGAAGCGGCTCTCCGCAGCGGCTCTCCGAAGCAGCCCCGAAGCAGCTCTTCGAACCAGCGTTCGACGCAATTATTGACGCAGCTTTTCGGAGCGGCGCCGTCCGTCCGGGGCCCCGGGGCCCCGGGATCAGGCGGGCGCCACCAGCAGGGGCCGTGCGCGCTCCCGCAGTTCCACCACCCGCGGCTCGTCCCCGTACGGTTCCAGGCGGTGCAGCAGATCCCGTACGTACTCCGTCGTACGCGCGGAGGAGATCCGGCCCGCCACCTCCACGGCCCGCGTGCCCGCCGCGCAGGCCGCGTCCAGATTGCCCGACTCCAGCTCGGCGACGGCGCTCACCACCAGGCGCAAGCCGTGCGAGCGTACGAACTCCTCCGTCGGCCGGGACAGCGCCTGCTCCGTGAACTGGCGTACCTGGCGCGGTGCCTTCAGATCGCGGTAGCACTCGGCGGCATCGGCCGCGAACCGGTCGTACGAGTAGAAACCCAGCCACGAGGGATCGGCGTCGCCGTCCCGGGAGCGCTCCAGCCAGCCCTCGGCCGCCTTCAGCGCGGCCCCCGCCGCCACCGCGTCGCCCGCCTTCGCGTGCGCGCGCGCCTCCACCAGCCGGAAGAAGCTCATCGTGCGGGCGGTGGCAAGACCGCGGTTGCGCTCCAGCGCCGCCTGGGCGAGATCCACGCCCTCGTCCGCGAAGCCGCGGTAGGTCGCCTGGAGCGACATGGAGGCCAGCACATAACCGCCGAGCGGTACGTCGGCGGCGGCGCGGGCCAGCCGCAGCGCCTGGATGTAGTAGCGCTGCGCGGCCTCCTGCTGGCCGGTGTCGAAGGCCATCCAGCCGGCCAGCCTGGTCAGTTCGGCGGTGGCGCCGAAGAGCCCCCTGCCCACCTCGTCGCTGTACGCGCCGAGGAGCAGCGGCGCCGCGTCGACCCGCAGGCACTCGGGCACCATCGAGGAACGCCAGTCCCCGCCGCCGTACTTGGAATCCCAGCGCCGGGCGTCCGAGGCCGCCTCGCGCAGCTTGGCCACGTCGCTGTGGCCCACGCGCAGTGGCGTGACCTCGCCCGATCCAGAGGCATCGACGGCTCCCCCGCTCCCGCCATGCGCTCCCTGCGCCGCCTCCGCGACCGCCGCATCACGGGCGACCGAGGAGTCGGCGGGTGTTATCAGCCACCGGGAAGCGGGTGTGGCGTAAGCGCTCACTGCGAAGGATCCGGCCAGCGACTGCCATATGCCGCCGCTGCCCGCCCGGCGGCCCGCGAGGTCCAGCCGGTACAGTTCCGTGGCCGCGCGCACCGCCTCGCCCACGTCGCGCGGGAAGGCGAGCCCGACCTCGGGGGCCGGATCCGCGTCCGCGAGACCGATCTCATGGAGTGGGACGGGACGTCCCAGCTTGGCTCCGATGGCGGCGGCGATGAGATGGGGCGCCGCACCCTGCGGAACCATCCCTTTCGACACCCATCGCGCCACGGAGGTCTTGTCGTAGCGGAGTGTCAGGCCGCGTTGCGCCCCGAGGTCGTTGACCCGCCGGGCGAGGCCGGCGTTGCTGATTCCCGCGAGGGCGAGAACGGTTCCGAGCTTTTCGTTCGGCCCGCGTAGCTCCCTGGACATGCGTCACCCCTCGGCACACAGACGCCCGCCGCTTCGCGGCATAGGCGCGCGGCATTCGTAAACCCAGCGTAGTTCGCCACATCCCGACCGTTAAGGGGCGGAGTTCCGGATGGCGGGATTGTTGTCCGTGCGATGATCGCGCCGCGGGTCCCCGAGCGGCGCGCCGTGCTCCGGCTGTGTAGCGTGCGCCCGGCCGTGCGCTCTTGGCCCCGGTGGAGCGGGAGCGCTTCCATGAGACCTGCGTGGGTCGGCCCACTGCGTACTGGAACCAGTGGGCTGGGGGATCCCGCCGCCCCAATCCCCGCGGGCGGTGGATCAGTCCGGGAGGCGGGACACGCCTCCCGGACTGAACGTACACCGGCGCTGAACTGACGTGCCGGGCCCGGAGATTGGCTGAATGCTGTCTGTCCGCGGAGGGCCACATCTCCGCCAAATGGCCAATGCCAGGGGCGCATTCGCATTCCCACCCGCGCTTCCGTAGGCCCTCCTGTGCGCTGTTGTCATGGCAGCATGTTCCCGAACGGCTTCAGCTCAAGCGTTTCCAGCTTGGTCTGGACTTGTCCACAGGCTGTGGAGGCGGCGATGCGCTGGTTGGTGGGATGGAGCAGTATCGCCGCGCGTTTCGGTACGGCAGGGGCCGTCGGCCCGGTCGGTGAAGGCTCCGATTCCGGCAGCGTGCACCCCGTCGGATCCCAGCTCCTGTGGGGCGACCCGGATCCGCTGTGGGCGGTGGGCGACTGGCGGCCGGACGAGGTCAGGGTCGTCACCGTCGATCCCTTCACCCGGCTCGCCGTGCTCGGCTGCTGCGGGGCCACCGACGAGGAGCTGCGGGTCGGGCTGTTCGCCGCGCGCGGCGGCGCCCTGCGCCATCTCACCGCCTGGCCCGGCAGTTACACCGCCGTCGCCCAGATCGGCCGCCGCATCACCATCGCCGGTGACCTGGCCGGGGCGCGGCCCGTCTTCTACACGCCGTGGGCGAACGGCACGGCGTACGCCACCGCCGCCCTGCCGCTCGCCGATCTCATCGAGGCGCAGCTCGACATCGGGCATCTGGCCGCGCTCCTCGCCTGCCCCGAGACCCCGGAGGCGCTGCGCGACACCACCCCGTACGACGGCGTCAAACGCATCCCGCCGGGGCACGCGCTCGTGCTGCGCGAGGGCTCGCGCGAGATCACCGGATACGAGCCGGTCGCCTCCCTCGCCGTCGCCGGGCCCCAGCGCGACCCGGACCGCGCCGTCGAGGGCGTACGGGACGCGCTCATCGAAGCCGTACGCGCCAGGCTGCTGGCGCCGCGCCACGCCCCCGAGACCCTGCCGCCCGACCCGGGACCGGTCCCCGGCATGGGGCCCGCCGAGCGGCGCGCCGCCCGGGGCGGGCCCGTCCCCGGCATCGGCGCCGACCTGTCCGGCGGCAGCGCCTCCGGCACCCTCGCGCTGCTCGCCGCCGGGCTGCCCGGGGCGCCGGGCACGGTCCTGGGCCACGGCACCGGCGCGGGGGAGCGGCTGCTCGCCGTCACCTTCAACGATCTGTCCGCAGGCGGCCGCGACGAAGCCGAACTGGAACGGGCCCGCGCCATCGCCGCCAACCCGCGGCTGCACCATGTCGTCGTCGCGGCCGGTGACGAGGCCCTGCCGTACGCCGAGTTGGAGGGACCGCTCACCGACGAACCGGGGCCGTCCCTCGTCACCGCCGAGCGGCACCGCCGCAGGCTCGCCGCGGGCAGCGCCGACCACTTCACCGGGGCCGGCGCCCGCGAGGTGCTCGACGCGCACCCGGCGCGCCTGGCCGATCTGCTGCTCGACCGGCGCAGACGCCATCTCCTGCACCCGGTCAGCGCGCTCGCCAGGGCCGAAGGCCCGTCGCCGGCCTCGCTGTTCATCCCGCTGACCGTCTACCGGGCGGCCCGCAGGCTGGCGCGTACGCCGTATCGCACCGGTCTCGAAGAGGCCGCCGCCCGGCTCCCCGAGGCCAACAGGGGGGTGCTGACCGCCGCCGCGATCAGCCCGCTGGGGGCGTCGCTGGCCGCCCTCACCTGGTCCAGACCCGGCCCCGCCGCGCGCTGGCTGACGGGGGAGGCGCTCGCCGAAGTATCGGTTCGCCTGATGTCGGCGTCGACCCGGCCCACCTCCGTACAGCGCCCCGGCGAGGCCCGCGCCCGCGCCGCGCTCGCCCGCCACGCGGCCGACCACCGCGTCTTCGAGCAGGCCGCGGAGATCCGCAGCCAGCGGCTGCACGCGCCGTTCCTCGACAACCAGGTGGTACGGGCCTGCCGCGATCTGCCCGAGGCGCTGCGGGTGCAGCCGGGCGCCCGCGCGGACGTGCTCCGTACGGTCCTCGCCGGGGCCGGTATCCATGAGCTGCCGCCGGGCTGGGGCGCCACCTCCCGGGACGGCGCCGCCGCCACCACGCGCGTGGGCCTGCGCGCGGCGGTGGGCGAGCTGATCGACCTTTTCGACGCGCCGCTGCTCGCCGACGCGGGCCTGGTGGAGGCCCGGGTCGTACGCAAGGCGCTGCGCGCGGCGGCCGAGGGCGAGCCGGTGCCCTTGGACGGGATCGCGGACCTCGTCTCCACGGAGCTGTGGCTGCGGCGGCTGCTGTCCCGGCGCGGCACCTGCTGGACGGGGACGGCGGCGCCGCGCCAGCGCGCGGTGGCGGGCGGCGTGATCCCGCGGCCGACGCTGCATCAGTAGCGACGCCGGTCCGGTAGAGGCGTCGGACCAGTGGAGCGGGGTCCGGCGCGAGGCGGCGGGGTGCTGGGGCAGGCGGCGGGGTGCGGGGGCAGAGGTCTCCCGCAAAGACGGCGCCGCTCCGGGAAACCCGACGGCCGTTGTCAGACCCTCCGGTCACAATGGGCCGCGTGCGGTATCTCATCCTTGGCGTCACGGAGGTGCGTGACGGACACGGCGGGAGCCTGCCGCTGGGGGGACCCCGGCGGCGGGCGCTCCTCGCCGCGCTCGCGCTGCGCCCCGGCCGGCCCGTCGCCGTCGGTGAGCTGGTGGACGAGGTGTGGGGCGGCGAGCCGCCGCAGGACGCGCCCGCCGCGCTCCAGGCGCTCGTCGGGCGGCTGAGGCGCGTCCTCGGTAAGGAGGCGATCGAGTCGGCCCCCGGCGGCTACCGGCTCGCGGCCGTGCCCGACGATATCGATCTGTATGTCTTCGAGCGGCTCACGCGCGAGGGCGCGGAGCAGCTCGACGCGGGCGACCCGCGGAGCGCCGCCCGCGTCCTGCGCGCGGCGCTCGCGCTCTGGCGCGGGGCGGCGCTCGCCGATCTGCCCGACCGGGACCGCGGCGTACGGCCCGAGGCCCAGCGGCTGGCCGCCCTCCAGCAGCGCATAGAGGCCGATCTGCGCCGGGGCGCCACGGCCACGCTCGTACCGGAGCTGAGGGAACTGGCCGCGGACCACCCGTACGACGAGCCCTTCAGGGCGCAGCTCATCCGGGCCCTGTGGGCGGAAGGCCGGCAGGCCGACGCGCTCGCGGCGTACGAGGACACGCGCCGCTTCCTGGCGGACGGGCTCGGCGCCGATCCCGGTCCCGAACTGACCTCGCTGCAAAGACAGTTGCTGGCGGCCACCGGAGCGGCCACCGGAGCGGCCACCGGAGCGGGCACCGGAGCGGCCACCGGAGCGGGTGGCGCCCGGGAGACCGCCGCGGGCAACGGCTCCCTGACGGCGGGCGACACCGCCCATAGGGGCGTCGCCGATGTCGCTGGTGTCGTCGATACCGCTGGGGCCGCTGGTGCTGCCGATGTCGCTGGTGTCGCCGATGCCGCTGCCGGAGCGCCCGCCGGGGAGAGCCACGAGCCGCACGGCAATCTGCGCCCCCGCCTGACCTCCTTCGTCGGCCGCGAGAGCGAACTCCACGCCATCCGTGCCGATCTGCGCCGCTCCCGCCTCGTCACACTCACCGGCCCCGGCGGCTCCGGCAAGACCCGCCTCGCCGAGGAGGCCGCGCCCCGGAACGCGTGGCTCGCCGAACTGGCCCCGCTGGACCATCCCTCCGCCGTCCCCGGCGCCGTACTGAGCGCGCTCGGGCTGCGCGAGACCCAACTCGCCGCCCGCGACGGCCGCCCCGCCCAGAACGATCCGACCGCCCGGCTGGTGGAACATCTCGCTCGCAGCGGCACGCTCCTCGTTCTCGACAACTGCGAGCATGTAATAGGGGCCGCCGCCGCCCTGGCCGAGACACTGCTCACCCACTGCCCCGGCCTCCGTATCCTCGCCACCAGTCGTGAGCCGTTGGGGGTGCCCGGTGAGTCGGTGCGGCCGGTGGAGCCGTTGCCGCCGAATCCGGCGCATCGCCTGTTCGCGGAGCGTGCCCGTGCGGTGCGGCCGGGGTTCGATCCGGCGGGGGATCCGGAGGCGGTGGCGGAGATCTGCCGTCGTCTCGACGGGCTGCCGCTGGCGATCGAGCTGGGGGCGGCGCGGTTGCGGATGCTGACTCCGCGTCAGATCGCGGATCGGCTCGATGACCGTTTCCGGCTGCTGACCAGCGGGAGCCGGACCGTTCTGCCGCGTCAGCAGACGCTGCGCGCGGTCGTCGACTGGTCCTGGGACCTGCTGGACGAGCGGGAGCGTACGGTCCTGTGCGAGGTGTCCGTCTTCGCGGGCAGCTGGGATCTGACGGCGGCCGAGGGCGTGTGCGGCGGCGCGGCGGGTGCCCCCTCGGACGGCGCGGCGGGTGCCCCCTCAGGTGCCCCCTCGGGCGGCGCGTCCCACGGCTCCTTCGGCCGTGCGTCCCCCGACTCGCCCCATGTCCCCGATCTGCTGGGCGCGCTGGTCGACAAGTCCCTCGTCGTCGCCACCCCGGTCCCCGGCCCCGGCGGCGCGATGCGCTACCGCCTCCTGGAGACCATCCACGAGTACGCCGCGGAACGCGCCGCCGAGACACCTGCCGTGCGGTCCGCCGCCGAGCGCGCGCACACCGCGTACTTCACCGCTCTCGCCGAGGAGGCCGAGCCCCGGCTGCGCTCCGGGGACCAACTCCCCTGGATCAGCCGCCTGGAGAGCGACCTCGACAACATCCGCGCAGCCCTCCACCGCAGCGTCCTCGCGGGCGACGAGGAGACGACGCTGCGGCTGGTCTTCGCCATGGGCTGGTTCTGGTGGCTGCGCAACCACCGCCCCGAGGGCCTGGCCTGGGTGGAGTGCGCGCTCGGCCTCGGCGCCGAACCGGCCGGCACCGACGACCTCCGGTACTGGCCCCGGATGCAGCTCCAGGTGCTACGGGTCTTTCTCGCCGGTGAGAGCGGCCAGAACGAGAAGCTCCGCGCCGACCCGCACTTCCAGGAACTCGTCCTGCGGATCCGCGAGGTCTTCGGCAGACCGGGTCCGCAGTCCGCCCGCTTTCCCGGGCTGCTCTGGGTGCTGATCGTCTACGCGAGCGACGAGAAGCTGGACATACGCGCCCTGATGGACGCGGCCATCGCCAACTGCCGTGCCCACGGCGGCGATTGGGAGACGGGCGTGCTGCTGATGGGCCGTACGCACATGATCGTCGACAGGCCCGGGGGACTGGACGGCGTCGATCGGGACCTGGCCGAGTTGCGCGAGCTGAGCCGACGCGTCGGTGACCGCTGGATGCGCGCGCAGGTGGCGAGCGTCGTCGGCGAGGCGGGTATGGCGCGCGGGCGGTACGAAGAGGCGCGGTGCGCGTACGAGGAAGCGCTGCGGTTCGCCGGCGAGGTGGGGGCGCACGCCGAGGCGCCTTTCCTGCTCGCGCGCCTGGCCGAGCTGTCGTACCGCGCCGGTGACACGGACGCCGCGGAGAGAAGGCTCGACCGCGCCGCCGAAGAGGCCGAGCACTATCAGGTCCAGGACGCCCGCGCTTTCGTCCACCTCATGCGGGCGGTCTTCGCCCTGGACCGGGGCGAGACCGCCCGCGCCAGACTGCTGCTGGACGAGGCGAGGTCCGGCAGCGGGCGCGGCTCACCGCCACCCCACTTCGCCGCGGTGACCAACGCGCTGGACGCGCGGATCGCCGCGCACGAGACGAAGGGGCCGGTGGCCGCGGCCCGTTCGCTGGCGGCCGTGCTGCGGACGGCACGGGAGAGCAGGCTGACGGACCCCATCGTCGCCCAGCTCGCCGAGATGGCGGCCCCGGTGATGCTGCTCGCCGGTGATCCTCGGCGCGCCGTGCGGATCCTGGCCGCCGCCGGGACGTGGCGGGTGGACTGCCCGCGCTCCGTACCGGAGTGGACCGAGGCTCGGCGGATCGAGACGCTCGCCCGCGCGGAGCTGGGCGCGCGAGGGTACGAGGCGGAGTACGAGGCCGGGCGCGCCCTCACCCCCGACCAGGTCGCCGGACTGCTGGAGCTGCCGGACCGCGCGCTCGCACCGCCGCCCCGCCAGGAGCCCGAGCGCCAGGAGCCCGAGCGCCAGGGGCGGTCCGACGGGCGGGACCGGCACGACGAGCAGGCACTGTGAGCCGGCGGCCCGGCGGCCGACCGTCAGCGGCAGCTGATCCGTGACCGCGCCCAGTCGGCGAGCGCCACCACGTCGAACGGCTTATGCGGCTCGACCACCAGTCGGATGGTCTTCCGCCCCGAGATCCCCACGTCCACGGGCACGGCCGCGTCGCCACCGCTCAGCACGGGCGAGCGCCAGAGCCGCGCCCCGTCGCCGTATACCGAGAAGCGCACGGAACCCAGCCCCATCGTGAGATCGTCCACGCCGACCAGGGCCGCGTAGCGGGAGCAGCTCCGGTTGAGATCGATGGTGACCGAGGAGGCGGCGTGCATGGTCACGCCGTGGCCGTAGCGGGTGCCGCCGATCGAAACGCTCGACCGCTGCCAGAGCCAGCCGCTATGGCCGAGCCGTACCTCCGGCTTGGAGCCGTCGCCGAAGGCGCTGTACGCCAGTTGGTTCACCTGGAAGTCGGCGGGGGCCGGCGGTGGCTCAGGGCTGGGGGGCGGCTTCGGCGCGGGAGGCGCCGGCGGTTCGGGCCTGGGTTCGGACGGTGGCTTCGGGGCGGGGGTCTTCGACGGAGTGGGCTTCGGCGAGGGAGCGGGCTTCTCGCCGGGCGTGGCGGTGGGCGTGGCGGTGGGCGAGGCTGTGGGCGTGGGCGCGGCCGGGGGCCGCTTGGGCGCGGTTGGTTCCGGCGGCTCGGGCGACGGGGCCGGCTTCTGCGGCACGAGGGGCTCCGTGACCGGAGGCTTGGCCCTGGGCGGCTGCTCGGGCCCGGAGTTGTTCACCAGCGCGAAGACGAGACCGGCCGCCGCGGCGACGGCCACCAGCCCGCCGATGCCGGCCTTCACCGGGGCGCCGAGCCCCTCGGACGCGGCGGCTCCACCGGCGGCTCCACCGGCGGCCCCGCCGGACGCTCCACCGGCGGCTCCGCCCACAGTCCCGCCCGCAGTCCCGCCCGCAGTGCCGCCCGCGGTCCCGCCGGACGCTCCGGCGGCGGCGCCACCCGAGGCACCGGTCGCCGCGGCGGCGGCACCGGCGCCCGCCACCCCGGCGGCGCCACCCGCCACGATCCCGGCCGCCTTCAACGAGTAGCCGGCGGCGAACCAGCCGATCACCGCGACCGGCAGGACCACAGCCGGAATCTCGGCGTTGAACTGCGCCAGTTCGCCCGCCGCGAGGCGGCACTTGACGCACTCGTCCAGATGCTTGCGCAGCCCGCGTTCGGCACGCATCCGCAGCCCGCCGCGCGCATACGCCCCGAGCCGGTCCGCGTACCGGGAACAGTCGCCCTCCGAGATGAGCGCGGAGTTCACATGGGCCTGGAGATACGCCTGCTTGAGGCCCTCGCGCGCCCGGCTGGCCAGCACGGCCGTGGCATTGGCGGTCAGCCCGAAGAGTGGCGCGACCTCGCTCGGCGACTCCTCCTCCACCGTGGTGTGCCAGAGCACGGCCTGCCAGCGCTCGGGCAGGCTGCGGAACGCCTGCATGGCCATGGACTGCTCGGCCTCGCGCATCGCCAGGACGTCCGCGCCCAGATCGAGGGTGTCCGCGTCCGCGACCTCGGAGGCGCGCGCGGCCTGCGCCGCGAACACCGCGAAGTCATCGACCAGTTGCTCCCGTTTCGCGGACTTCGTCCAGGATGCGGCCACGCGCCGTACGGTCGTCATCAGATAGGCGCGCACCGCCTGCTCGGGCCCGGCCCCGCCCCGTACCGCCTGCAAGGTACGGGCGAACACCTCGGCCGTCAGGTCTTCGGCGGTGTGCGCGTCGCGGCAGCAGGTGCGGGCGTAACGGCGCACCGATTCCGAGTGCCTGCGGAACAGTTCCTCGTACGCGTGGTCGTCGCCGTCCCGCATCCGCTGGATCAGATCGGCGTCCGACATGGGCCGCCCGGCCGCGGACAGTTCGAGTGTCGGCTGATCCACGGACCGACCGCCCGCCCGACCGCCCGCCCGACCGCCCGACTGACTGCCCCCCTGGTCGCCCGACCGATCCGCGGCCTGGCCCGCGGATTGATCCACAACTGGTTCCGCGGGCTGCTCCACGGAAGAACCGCTGCTCCGTTCACGCTGCGGCGGCACGCTGGTCTCCGCCTCCGCGGGCCCGCTCGCACCGCCCGAGCCGCCACGACGCCCCGAACTCCCCAGCCCCGAACTCCGACGCCCCGAACTCCCAAGCCCGGGGGCCCCTTTGGGCCCGCCCTGGCTCGGCACCTGCCGTGCGGACGCGGACGCCCCTTCGGGTTCCGTATCGCCCCCGGTGGTGCCGCCTGTGCCGCCGCCGGCACCGCCGCCACGCAGCGGCTTGCCCCGTCCGTCACCCCTCATCGCGGAAGCCCCCGTACCCCCCGTACGCACCCCTCTGACCCGAACACCGGGCCAGCGTGCCACAGCGCGCCGCACCGCCCGTGCCTTCGTGCCAGGCAACCACTCATCCGGGGTGGTTTCCCGGACGATCGCTTTAATCTTCACCCTTTCGGGGAGAGATCAAGGGCGTTGATCGGTAGGCCAGTTCGAAGCGGGACGGCCGCGAGGGCCCGAACGGACCCCCGCGAC
Organism: Streptomyces sp. NPDC102274; assembly: GCF_044766385.1. Classification (NCBI taxonomy): domain Bacteria; kingdom Bacillati; phylum Actinomycetota; class Actinomycetes; order Kitasatosporales; family Streptomycetaceae; genus Streptomyces; species Streptomyces sp. NPDC102274. The sequence goes on from NZ_JBIWLW010000049.1 coordinate 35,192, forward strand.
CGGCCGTACGAGCGCCGCCTTACGCGGGCCGGGACCGCAGCCCTTCCAGCAGGATGTCCAGCAGCCGTGCCGAGGCCGCCGCCTGATGCGCGGCGTCGGGCAGCGCGGGCGCGGCCGTGGCTATCACCAGCAGCACATCGGCCACGGTCACATCGCCCCGCAGCTCACCCGCCGCCCGCGCCCGCTCCACCAGCTGCCCGACGACCTCCAGCAGTTCGACGGCGCCCGGGTCGTCCAGCTCCTCCGCCGACAGCCGCTGTCCGACCACCCGCAGCTCTGGCCGGCCGGCCTGCCGCTGCTGCGGCACCCGCGCCTCGTCCTGCGCGCCGCGTCCCGCCGCCTCGTCCTCGGCGTCCGCGCCCACCCGCAGCACCTGCGGGGGCAGCAGCCGTCCCGCGCCCGACGCCACCGAAGTGCGCAGGAAACGGGAGAGAGCCGACCATGGCTCGTCCTCCTGCCCCAGCGCCGTACGCGCCTGGTCCGTCAGCCGGGCCGTCTCCTCCTCGGCTATCCGCCTGACCAGTACGTCCTTGCTCGGGAACCGCCGGTAGACCGTACCGACCCCGACCCTGGCCCGGCGCGCCACGTCCTCCATCGGCGCCCCGTACCCCAGCTCGCCGAACACCTCGCGAGCCGCCCGCAGTACATGCTCCAGATTGCGCTGTGCGTCCACGCGGAGCGGCGCTGAACGGCCCGGCACACCGGGCCCCGTCGCACCGCCTATACCCGCCGTACTCGCGGCGGCACCTACTGTGCCCGCCGTGCCTGCCGTATCCGCCGTGCCCGTTCTACCGCCGTCTTCCGAGACGACGGCAGCCTGCCGATGCGAATCCTGAATGTGCATAGCGTTCCCCCGGTAATGATGTCTCCCCCCGGAGACTCCCCGCTCTGACAGCCGAGGTCGCGGTCCAGTCACGAGCCGGACACCTCGACGAGGTACGAACATAGTTGAGCCCGGGTCAATTCAGAAGGGGGTGGTTCCGCACGGAGCGCCCCCCGATCGGAGCAAGGACCGGAAGGTGCCTGATTCGCCCCCCTCCCACCCCCTCTCGCGCCCCCGCTGACCTGCGTTCCTCCGGCAATTGCCGCGCTTTCCCCCGCCCGGGACCGCGAACGGCCTCCGGTCACACAATCTGTCGTGCCTGTGGACAAACACCGGGGCCCGTTGCGTCATGGGATGGTGAAGGCTGAGAACTCCCGGGGGACGACCCCCGCTCCCTCGCCGGCCGCGCGCGTTCTCGTGGTCGGCGGCGGCTATGTCGGGATGTACACCGCGCTGCGTCTGCAGCAGAAGCTGAGGAGCGGCGAGGCCGAGGTCATCGTGGTGTCGCCCGACCCTTATATGACGTATCAGCCGTTCCTGCCGGAGGCGGCGGCCGGGAACATCTCGCCCCGCCATGTCGTGGTCCCGCTCCGGCGGGTACTGCCCGGCTGCACGATCCTCATCGGCGAGGCCACGGCCATCGACCACGCCAAGCGCACCGCCACCCTGCGGACCCTGGGCTCCGAGGAGGAGGGAACCGGCACCGTCGAGTTCACCTACGACGAACTCGTCCTCGCACCGGGCTCCGTCTCCCGTACCCTCCCCATCCCCGGCCTGGCCGAGCACGGCATCGGCTTCAAGACCGTCGAGGAGGCCATCGGGCTGCGCAACCACGTCATCGAGCAGATGGACATCGCCTCCTCCACCCGCGACCCCGCGATCCGCGCCGCCGCCCTGACCTTCGTCTTCGTCGGCGGCGGATACGCGGGCGTCGAGGCGCTCGCCGAGCTGGAGGACATGGCCCGCTACGCCTCGCGGTACTACCACAACATCAAGGCCGACGACATGAAGTGGATCCTCGTCGAGGCCACCGGCAAGATCCTTCCCGAGGTCGGCGAGGAGATGGGCAAGTACGCCGTACGCGAGCTACGCGCCCGCAATATCGACGTACGGCTCGACACCCGCCTGGAGTCCTGCGAGGACCGGGTCGCCGTACTGAGCGACGGCGCCCGTTTCCGTACCCGTACGGTCGTCTGGACCGCCGGCGTCAAACCGCACCCGATCCTCGCGGCCGCCGATCTGCCGTTGAACGGACGGGGCCGCCTCGTCTGTACGGCGAAGCTCTCCGTCGACGGCGCCGAGCACGCCTGGGCGGCCGGTGACGCGGCGGCCGTCCCCGATCTGACGGCGGACGAGCCCGGCAAGGAGTGCGCGCCCAACGCCCAGCACGCGGTACGCCAGGCCAAAGTCCTGGCCGAGAACATCGTCGCTTACCTGCGCGGCGAACCCCTCCAGGACTACCGTCACGCCTACGCGGGCTCGGTCGCATCCCTCGGTCTCCACAAGGGTGTGGCGCATGTCTACGGCCGTAAGCTCAAGGGCTATCCGGCCTGGCTGATGCACCGCGTGTACCACCTCAGCCGCGTCCCCACCTTCAACAGGAAGGCCCGCGTCCTCGCGGAATGGACCCTTTCCGGGCTCTTCAAACGGGAGATCGTCTCCCTCGGTTCGCTGGAGCACCCGCGCGCCGAATTCGAACTCGCCGCAGGAGGCGAACGTCCCGAGCGCCCCAAGGACACCTAGAAGACGCGACTGGCCCCGTTGTCAGTGCGGTCGGCCACACTGGACGTGTGACCATAGGTGGGTTCACATCTGCACAGAGTGATCCGGCCCGCTCGGCGCAATCCGGCCCCGACGACCTGCCCCGGCTCGACCAGCCCGGCCAAGACGAACAGCAAATCGACACCATGAGGCCTGAGATTCCGTGAACTTCACGCGTTGGAGCGCCCGGCTCCCCGGTACGCAGCGCCGCGCCGCCGCGCGAACGGGCCGCGGTTCCGTGCCCGCGGCCCGTGGTGAGTACGAGCAGCAGCCCGACCCCGAGCCCGACCCGGCCCCTGTGACGGACGTTCCCGCCCTCGAAGACCTCTCCGTACGGGAAATCCTCGGCGGACTGCCTGCCCTGGTCGCCCTGTTGTACGGCCCCGAGCACCGGGTGGCGTATGTGAACGACGCGTACGCCGCCGCCTTCGGCCGGCGTCCGCTCGGCGCCACGGCGGCCGCGAGCTGCCCCGAGCTGGCAGAGCTGGGGCTGTTCCCGCTGCTCGACCAGGTGCTCCGCAGCGGAAAGCCGCGGACCGTCAAGTCACGCAAGGTCCGGCTCCGCGGCCGGCAGAAGGAACAGGCCAAGGAACAGACCAGGGAGCACGCCGGGGAGCGCGTCGAGGGCGCCCAGGAGGGCTCGTACACCGTCACGTGCACCCCGGTCGACTGCCAGGGCTCCGGGGGCGTCCTCGTCTTCGCCGCCGATGTCACCGACCATGCCGAGGCGGCCGAGCGCCTCCGCACCAGCGAGCGCAGACACCGCCAGACCGCGGTCACCCTCCAGCGCTCCCTGCTCCCGCAGGAGCTGGAGCAGCCCGACGATCTGCGCGTCGCCGCCACGTACCAGCCGGGCGGAGGAGACGCGGCGGTCGGCGGCGACTGGTACGACGTGATCACGCTCGGCGCCGGGCGTACGGCCCTGGTCATCGGCGACGTCATGGGCCGGGGCGTGCGCGCCGCCGCCGTCATGGGCCAGCTGCGTACGGCCGTCCGCGCCTACGCCCGGCTCGACCTCCCGCCGCACGAAGTCCTCCAGCTGCTCGACGGACTCGCCGCGGAGATCGACGCCAGCCAGATCGCCACCTGCGTCTACGCCGTCCACGACCCCAACGAGGGGCGGCTCGTCTACGCGTCCGCCGGCCATCTGCCGATCCTGGTACGGGCCGAGGACGGCTCGGTCCTGCGCGCGGCGGATCCGACGGGCCCGCCGCTCGGCACCGGCGGCTGGCTGCACTCCTCCGGCTCCATCCCGCTCCCGCCCGGCTCCACGGCCGTCCTCTACACGGACGGCCTGGTCGAGCGGCGCGGTGAGGACATCGACGAGGGCGTGGCCTCCCTGGAACGCGCGCTCTCCGGCGCGAAGGGGTCACCCCAGGTCGTCTGCGACCGGCTGATCCGCTCGCAGGGCGTCACGGCCGACCATGACGACGATGTCGCCGTGCTCGTCCTGCAGCACCCCTGCCGTACCGGCCCGGACGCGGAGCTGTTCCACAACGCCGCGCTCGATCTGCTCGGCGGCATCGAGGCGGCCCCGCGCGCCCGCGCCTTCGCGATGGGGGTGCTCGCCTCCTGGCGTTTCCCCGTCGAGCTGCGCGATCTGGGCGTGCTGGCCACCAGCGAACTGGTGGCGAATTCCCTGCAGCACGGCACACCGCCCATGCGCCTCAGACTCCGCCGTACCGACCGCCGGCTGATCATCGAGGTGACGGACGGGGACGACCATCTGCCGCGCCGCCGCCGCGCCGAACCGGCGGACGAGGCGGGCCGCGGAATCTCGATCGTCGCGACGATCGCCTCGTCCTGGGGATCACGCCGTACACCCGGGGGCGGCAAGGCGGTGTGGTGCGAGTTCGCCCTGCCGCACTGACCGCCACGGCGGCCCGGCCGCCGTCGGTTGGCCGGCGGCTGTGAGTTCGCCGACTGCCGTCAGTAGGCCGACTGCTGTCAGTTGGTCGGTGCCAAGGCGGTCGCGGTCTCCGGCTGGTGCCGGACGACCACCCGAGAGGCCGGTGCGAGCGAGGGCTGGTCCTGTACGGGGGTGAGCTGTCGCCCCAGCCGGAGGGCCAGCACGGTAATGCCGAGCGAGAACAGTACGAACGTCACGATGTACGGACCGTGCAGCGCGGCCCCCATGGGACCGCCCACAGCAGGACCGACGGCCAGGGCGAGCTGCTTGACCAGCGCGAACGCCGAGTTGTACCGCCCGACCATGGGCGCCGGGGCCAGATCGGCCACCAGCGGGGCCACGGTCGGCGACAGCATCGCCTCACCGAGCCCGAACAGCGCGTACGTCGAGATGAAGGCGACCGTCGCCATCATCCGACTGCCGTGCCCGAGCCCCGCGTATCCCGCGATGACCCAGGCGAGAGCCCAGATCAGCCCGACGGCCGCGATCACCCGGCTGCGCCTGCGGCGCTCGACCAGCCGCAACACCACGAACTGCGCGATCACTATCACCGCCGTATTGGCGGCCAGCGCGATCCCGAGGGTCGACGGATCGATCCCGGCCGCCTCGGTGCCGTACGCGGCGAGCCCCGACTCGAACTGCCCGTAGCAGGCGAAGAACAGCACGAACCCCAGCACACACAGCTGGAGCATGGCCCGGTGGCCCAGCAGCACCCGTATCCCGCCACCCCGACGACCGTCGGCGATGACGCCCTGGGGCACGACACCCGCGAGAGCGTCCGGCCGGGGCAGCCGGACGGTAAGGGCGATGCCCGCCAGGACGAGGAACATCACGGCCTCGATGGAGAACAGCAGCGTGAAGCTCCCCGGCCTGCTCTCGTCGACGAGCTGCCCGCCGATCAGCCCGCCGACCCCGAGCCCCAGATTCGCCAGGAAGAACTGGGTCGCGAACGCCCGCGTCCGCGTCGTCGGCGACGAGCACCAGACGATCATCGTGGCCAGGGCCGGCTGTATGACGGCCGTACCGGCACCGAGAAGCGTGGCCGACAGCACGGCCGCCGGGACGCCCCCGGACAACCCCATGGCCAGCGCACCCACGGAGGCCAGCACCGCGCCCCCCACCAGCACGGGCAGCGGCCCGCGCCGGTCGATGACCCGGCCGGTGAACGGAAGGACGACCAGTGCCGCCATGGCGAAGACCGCCAGCACGGCACCGGCCGTACCCGCGCCCAGGTCCCGCACCTGAGCCACATACACATAGAGATACGGAACCGTGAACCCGAGCCCGAACGCACTCAGCGCGTTCCCTGCCTGGATCCCGCGCATCGCCGCGCCCATCGCCCTGGTCACACTCACCTGCCTCAGAAGATTGAAGAACTGAAGTCTCAAGACTTCAAAGCTAAAGTTAGAGTCTCAACAATACACATCGAAGGACTTCAACGCCAGCAGAGGTGCGTGGCATACTGCCCCGATGTCCGACACCCCCGAGAAACCCGGTACGCCGGATCTCCAGGAGCCGAGCCTCGACGAGCAGATCGCCGCCTATCAGCGCGAGTTCCGGGATCTCGACCCCCAGGTCGAGCAGATCGTCTCGGCACTCGGCCGGCTGAACCGCCGTATGAACGTGGCGTACGGCCGGCAGGTCTCCGACCTCGGTATCAGCAACGCCGAGTGGGAGGTTCTCAAGACCCTCGTACTCGCCGGAGCCCCCTACCGCCTGGGCCCCGGCGAACTCGCCAAGCGCCTCGGTCTCACCCCGGCCGCCATGACCCACCGCATCGACCGCATGGCGGGCGAGGGCCTGGTCACGCGCGACCGCGACGAGAACAACCGCGTCCGTGTGATCGTGGAGCTGACGGACGAGGGCCGTACGAAGTGGCTCGCCGCGATGAGGATGGCCTCCGAGTTCGAGGAGGAGCTGCTCCAGGACCTGTCCGGGGACGAGCGCGGAGTCCTCGGTGGGATGCTGATCCGCCTCCTGCGCCGCGTGGAACACGCCCAGCCGGACGCGGGCGGACGCCTGAACGACCTGGACTGAGGCAGCGGAGGACGGGGCGAGCGGGGTGGTTTGACAGGCCCCCGGCCGATCCGTAAAGTTCTCCGAGCTGTCACGGGGCCGGAACGGTTTTGCGACAGCCACTCCCGCCGCAGCAGCGGCACCCAAACTCAGCACGATCTCCCAGCCGGGATTAATTTCGGCATGCCGAAATTAATTTCGAGGGCTCGATTATGAGTCGTCTGCGGAATCCGCTAAGGTTTGGGACGTCGGAACGGCCCAACGGCCGGGATGACAAACCCCGCTCCGACTGGGAATCAGGCCCGAAAGGATCTGATAGAGTCGGAATCGCCGGAAAGGGAAACGCGAAAGCGGAAATCTGGAAGGCGGCCCCGCTCCGACGGGGAATCGGACACGGAAGAGTCTGATAGAGTCGGAAACGCAAGACCGAAGGGAAAAGCCC
>NZ_JBIWLW010000050.1:0-40873 GCF_044766385.1 Streptomyces sp. NPDC102274
CGCGGCTGGGGGAGCAGGGCCGCAGGACGAGCAGGCTCCGGGTCTCGCACGCGTTCCACTCGCCGCTGATGGACCCGATGCTGGACGAGTTCCGCACCGTCGCGGAAGGCCTGACGTACGCCGAACCGGCCCTTCCCGTCGTGTCCAACCTGACGGGCGCTCCGGCGGCGGCAGGCGAGCTGTGCTCGGCCGCGTACTGGGTACGGCATGTCCGCGAGGCCGTGCGCTTCGCCGACGGGGTGCGCGCGCTCGCCGACCGGGGCGTCGGTACGTTCCTGGAGCTGGGCCCCGACGGGGTGCTCTCCGCGATGGCACGCGAGTCCGTGCCCGCCACCGCCGTGGTGGTTCCGGCGCTGAGCAAGGACCGTGACGAGGAAGCCGCGCTGGTCACCGCGGTGGCCCGGCTGCATGTCGCGGGTGTCGCCGTCGACTGGACCGGGGTCTTCGCGGGCACCGGTGCCCGGCAGGTCGATCTGCCCACCTACGCCTTCCAGCGCGAACGGTTCTGGCCCGAGGTGGTCGAGGCCGCGCCCGCCGACGGTACGGACCCGGTCGACGCGGAGTTCTGGGCCGCCGTGGAGCGGGAGGACCTGGAGTCCCTCGCGGCCGGACTGGACGTGGACGGCGACTCGCTCGGGGCCGTACTGCCCGCGCTGTCGTCGTGGCGCACCCGGCGCAAGGCCCGTTCCGCCGTGGACGCGTGGCGCTACCGGCAGAGCTGGAAGCCGCTGACCGTCAGCGGCTCCGCGGCCACGCTGTCCGGGACCTGGCTGGTACTGGCGCCCGCGCCCGGGATCGCCGACGCGTGGGTGACCTCGCTGATCGACGGGCTCGGCCCCGCCGCCGTAAGGGGCGACCTCGGCGCATCCGACCTCGGAGCATCCGGCACCGGCGCACTCGACGCCACCGGCCTGGTCACCCGGCTGTCCGAGGCCGCCTCGGGCGCCCCGGCGGAGATCACGGGTGTGGTGTCGCTGCTCGCCCTGGACGAGTCGGCCGGTACCGCCGGTGTGCCCGCGGGGCTGCTCGCCACCGCCGCGCTCGTCCGCGCGCTCGGCGAGGCGGGCATCGCGGCCCCCCTCTGGGCCGTCACGCGCGGCGCCGTCTCACCCGTCCGCTCCGAGCCGCCCACCAGTCCGGCGCAGGCCGCCGTCTGGGGCCTCGGCCGGGTCGCGGCACTCGAAAACCCCCGCCAGTGGGGCGGGCTGGCCGATCTGCCCGAGGAACTGGACGAGCGGGCCGTGCGGCGCTTCATCGCCGTCCTGGCGGGCCGGGACGGCGAGGACCAGGTGGCCGTCCGCGCCTCGGGCGTGTTCGGCCGCAGGATGGCGCCCGCGCCCGGCATCGAGAGGGCCGGGACCGCCGAGGAGCGCTGGCAGCCGTCCGGCACCGTGCTCATCACCGGCGGTACGGGCGCGCTCGGCGCCCATGTCGCGCGCCGGCTGGCGAGCGAGGGCGTCCGGCATCTCGTACTGCTGAGCCGCCGCGGCCCGGAGGCGCCCGGCGCCGAGGAGCTGCGGGCGGAACTGACCGCTCTCGGCGCGCGGGTCACCCTCACCGCCTGCGACGCCGCCGACAGGGACCAGTTGACACGGGTCCTCGGCGCTGTCCCCGAGGACAGCCCGCTGACGGGTGTGGTGCATACGGCGGGTGTCCTGGACGACGGTGTGCTGACAGGGCTGACGGCCGAACGGTTCGAGACGGTGTTCCGCGCGAAGGTCGCCTCCGCGCTGTTGCTCGACGAACTGACCCGGGATCTCGATCTGACGGTGTTCGCGCTGTTCTCCTCGGTGGCGGGCGCCGTGGGCAACCCCGGCCAGGCCAACTACGCCGCCGCCAACACCGTTCTCGACGCCCTGGCCGAGCGGCGCCGGTCGCTCGGTCTGCCGGCGACCTCGATCGCCTGGGGCGCGTGGGACGGCGGCGGTATGGCCGGCCGGCCCGCCCACCCCGGCCCGTCCGCCCACCAGACGGGACCGAGCGCGCTCGACCCCGTCCTCGCGGTCTCCGCGCTGCTCCGTGTCGTGGTGGAGCCCGAGCCGACCGTGGTCCTCGCCGACCTCCAGCAGCCGCGGCTGCTGAGCGCGCTGCTGACTCTGCGCCCCAGCCCGTTGCTCGCCGATCTGCCCGAGGCACGCAAGGCGCTGACAGCGGTACGGGAAGCGCGGCGGGAGAGCGAATCGGCCTCCGGCGGGCTGCGCGAGCGGCTGCGCGCGGCGACCGGGGCCGACCGGAGCGCCGTACTGCTCACCGTGGTCCGTACCCAGGCCGCGGCCGTACTGGGACACACCGGCGCCGACGCGATCAGGGGCGACAAGGCCTTCCGCGATCTCGGCTTCGACTCGCTGACCGCCGTCGAACTGAGCAACCGGCTCACGGAGATGACCGGTCTGGCCCTCCCCGCGAGCCTGGTCTTCGACTATCCGAACCCGCACGCGCTCGCCCGCCATCTCCTCACCGAACTGCTCGGCGAGGAGGCCGGGGAGCGGACCGGACCCGATGCCCCGGGCACCGTTTCACCCGGGTCCGCCGAGGTCACCGACGACCCGGTCGTCATCGTCGGCATGGCCTGCCGCTTCCCCGGCGGGGTGCGCTCGCCCGAGGATCTGTGGCGGCTGCTCACCGAAGGCCGGGACGGCATCGGGGAGTTCCCCACGGACCGTGGCTGGAACCTCGATGTCCTCGCGGGCGACGGCCAGGGCCGCAGCGCCACGCGCGAGGGCGGCTTCCTCTACGAGGCCGCCGACTTCGACCCGGGCTTCTTCGGCATCTCACCGCGTGAGGCCCTCGCCATGGATCCGCAGCAGCGGCTGCTGCTGGAGACCGCGTGGGAGGCGTTCGAGCGCACCGGGACCGACCCGGCCTCGCTGCGCGGCAGCCGGACCGGGGTGTTCGTCGGCACCAACGGTCAGGACTACGCCAACCTGATCCTCCGGGCCAACGAGGACGTCGAGGGGCACGCGGGCACGGGTCTGGCCGCGAGCGTCATCTCCGGCAGGCTCTCCTACGCCTTCGGCTTCGAGGGCCCCGCCGTCACCGTGGACACCGCCTGCTCCTCCTCCCTGGTCGCGCTGCACTGGGCCGCCCAGGCGCTGCGCGCCGGCGAGTGCTCCATGGCGCTGGTCGGCGGTGTCACCGTCATGTCGACCTCGACCAGCTTCGCCGGATTCACCCGCCAGGGCGGTCTGGCCCCGGACGGGCGCTGCAAGGCGTTCTCCGACTCGGCGGATGGCACCGGCTGGTCGGAAGGCGTCGGCGTGGTGGTCGTCGAGCGGCTGTCCGACGCCCGGCGCGCCGGTCACGAGATCCTGGCCGTGCTGCGTGGTTCCGCCGTCAACCAGGACGGCGCGTCGAACGGACTGACCGCACCCAACGGCCCCTCCCAGCAGCGCGTGATCCGCCAGGCCCTCGCCGCCGGCGGTCTCACGCCCTCGGACGTGGACGCCGTCGAGGCCCACGGCACCGGCACCACCCTGGGCGACCCCATCGAGGCGGGGGCCCTCCTCGCGACGTACGGGCGTGACCGCGATCCCGAGCGGCCCCTGCTGCTCGGATCCGTGAAGTCGAACCTCGGACACACCCAGGCCGCCGCGGGCGTCGCCGGTGTGCTGAAGATGGTGCTGGCGCTCCGGCACGCCGAGCTGCCCCGGACACTGCATGTCAGCGAGCCCTCGACCCGGGTCAACTGGTCGTCGGGAGCGGTGGAGTTGCTCACCGAACAGCGGGAGTGGCCGGAGACCGGGCATGCCCGCCGGGCCGGTGTGTCGTCCTTCGGGATCAGTGGCACCAACGCGCATGTGGTGCTCGAACAGGCACCGCCTGCCGAGCCGTTGGCCCCGGCCCAGGCCCCCGAGGTGACGCCGGCCGCCGTGCCGTGGCCCGTCTCGGCCAAGAGCGAAGCCGCGCTGGACGCACAGCTGGACCGGCTGCGCTCCTTCGTGGCGGACCGCCCCGGGCTCTCCCCGCTCGACCTCGGTCTCTCGCTGGCCGGGAGCCGGTCGGCCTTCGAACACCGGGCCGTGCTCATCGCCCCGGGCGACCGAGCGGACGCGTCCGCGCCGCAGGTCGCCAGGGGAGTGGCCGGGGAACGGCCGACGGCGGTCCTCTTCTCCGGCCAGGGCAGCCAGCGGCTGGGAATGGGCCGTGAGCTCTACGAGCGCTTCCCGGTCTTCGCCGACGCGCTCGACTCCGTACTCGCCCATCTGGACGGGGAGCTGACCCGTCCGCTGCGCGAGGTGATCTGGGGGGACGACGCCGGCACGCTGAACCGCACCGCGTACACCCAGCCCGCGCTGTTCGCCGTCGAGGTGGCGCTGTTCCGGCTGGTGGAGTCGTGGGGGGTGGCCCCGGACTTCGTGGCGGGTCACTCGATCGGTGAGATCGCCGCCGCGCATGTGGCCGGCGTGTTCTCGCTGGCGGACGCGGCCCGGCTGGTCGCGGCCCGCGCCCGGCTGATGGAGGCGCTGCCCGAGGGCGGAGCCATGGTCGCCGTGGAGGCCACCGAGGACGAGGTACGGCGGCTGCTCCGCGCCGAGGTGGCGATCGCCGCCGTCAACGGACCCACGGCGGTGGTCGTCTCCGGCGCCGGGGACCAGGTCCTGAAGACCGCGGAGCGCCTGGCGGCCGGGGGACGCAGGACGACCCGGCTCCCGGTGAGCCACGCGTTCCACTCGCCCCTGATGGACCCGATGCTGGACGAATTCCGGGCGGTCGCCGAGAAGCTCACCTTCGCGGAGCCCCGCATTCCGGTCGTCTCGAACCTGACCGGCGAGCCGGCCACGGCCGGCGAACTCTCCGACGCCGACTACTGGGTACGGCACGTCCGCGAGGCGGTCCGCTTCGCCGACGGGGTACGGACCCTCGCCGGCCGGGGAGTCGGCACGTTCCTGGAGCTGGGCCCGGACGGCGTGCTCTCCGCCCTGGTCCGCGCGTCCGTACCCGACGACGCGGTCGTCGTGCCCGTCCTGCGCAAGGACAGGTCCGAGGAACTGACGGCCGTCACCGCGCTCGCCCAGCTGCACGCGCACGGTGTCCCCACCGACTGGGCCGGGATCTTCGCCGGCACGGGCGCGCGTCGGGTGGAGCTGCCGACCTACGCCTTCCAGCGCGAGCGCTACTGGCCCTCGGTGTCGCCGGCCGCGCCGGGCGACGCCTCCGGCTTCGGTCTGGTGGCCGCCGGACATCCGCTGCTGGGCGCGGCGATGACGGTGGCCGGCTCCGACGACGTGGTGCTGACGGGCCGGGTGTCGCTCCCGACGCACCCCTGGCTGGCCGCCCACCGGATCTCCGACGGGCCCGTGCCGCTGCCCGCGGCGGCCTTCGCCGAGCTGGCCGTACGCGCCGGTGACGAGGTGGGCCGCCCGCTGATCGAGGAACTGACCGTGGAGGCCGGGCTGTTCGTGCCCGAGGAGGGCGCGGTACGGATCCAGGTGCGGGTGAGCGCCGCCGACGAGGCGGGCCGCCGCGCCCTGGACGTGCACGCCCGCCCGGAGGGCGGACCGGACCTCCCCTGGACCCGGCACGCCACCGGAGTGCTGGCCGCCGGTGACGCGGCCGGGACACCGGACGAGGAGTTCGACACCACGGTCTGGCCCCCGACCGGGGCACAGGCTGTCGAGTCCGGGCGGGACGACACCGGCCCGCGCACCGCCTGGCGGCGGGACGTCGCGGTGTTCGCGGAGGTCACGCTGGACGAAGAGCCGGGCGGGGACGGCGCGTTCACGATCCATCCGACACTGCTGGAGGGTGCCGTCCGTGCGGCGGGACTGCTGGACGGCGACGGCATGGCCGGCGACGTCGAAGCGTTCGCGTGGCAGGGACTGACCCTGCACGCGGGCGCCGCCACGGCGCTGCGGGTACGGCTCACCGCCACCGGCCGGGACACCGTGTCGCTGGCGGCCGTCGATGTGGACGGCGCGCCGGTGATCTCCGTACGCTCGCTCACCCTCCGCCCGGCCACCGACGCGGCTCCCGTCGCGGCGGGAGCCGGCGGCGGGCGGGCCTCACTGTTCGGCGTGGTCTGGGAGGCGGCCCCCGCCCCGGTGGCCCCCGCCGGGCTCCGCTGGGCGGTCGTCGGCGCGGACCCGGCGGGCCTGGCGACCGCGCTGGACGCGGCGGGCGCGGTGCCCGCCGTACGCGCCCCAACCCTTGGTGAACTCCTCGACGCCGAAGGGCCGTTGCCGGACGTCGTGCTGGCCCCGGTCATCGGGGACCGGTCCGGCGCCGGGCATGTCCCCGCGGCCGTGCGGACCACGACGTCAGCCGCCCTCGACCTGCTGCGCGCCTGGTCCGCCGATCGGCGGGCCACGGGATCGCGGCTGGTGTTCGTCACCCGGCGCGCGGTCGCCGTCGGCGCGGAGGACGTACAGGACCTGGCCGCCGCCCCGGTATGGGGCCTGGTCCGCTCCGCGCAGTCGGAGGAGCCCGGCTCCTTCCTGCTGCTCGACATCGACGACCGCGGCGGCACCGACGTCCTGGGCAGGGCTCTTACCGCCCTGCCGGGGCTGCTGGAGGCCGGTGAGACCCAGGGGGCGCTGCGCGACGGCGCCGTACGGGTCGCCCGCCTCGCCCGGCTGTCCGAGAGCGGTGTCACCCCGCCGCCCGACCAGGTCCGGTCCTGGAACCGTGACGGAACGGTCCTGATCACCGGCGGCACCGGCGGTCTCGGCAGCGCACTCGCCAGGCATCTGGTGACCGCGCACGGCATGAAGCATCTGCTGCTGGCCGGCCGGCGCGGCCCCGACGCGCCCGGCGCCGCGGAACTGCGGGCCGAACTGACCGCCCTCGGCGCCGACATCACCGTCGCCGCCTGCGATGTCGCCGACCGTACGGCGCTCGACGCGCTGCTGTCCGCCGTACCGGCCGAACACCCGCTGACCGCCGTGGTGCACACCGCCGGTGTGCTCGGCGACGCCACCATCGGCTCGCTCACCCCCACGCTGGTCGACCGGATACTGCGTCCGAAGGCGGACGCCGCCTGGGAGTTGCACGAGGCGACCCGCGAACTCGCTCCTCATCTCGCCGGGTTCGTCCTGTACTCCTCGGTCGCGGGCATCACCGGGGGACCGGGACAGGGAAACTACGCCGCCGCCAACACGTTCCTGGACGCCCTGGCCGGGCACCGCGCCGCCCTCGGTCTGCCCGCTCTGTCGCTCGCCTGGGGCCCCTGGACCTCGGAGACCGGTATGACGGGCGCCCTGAGCGACACCGATCTGCGCCGGATGTCCCGCTCGGACCTCGCCCCGCTCCCGGTGGAACAGGGCCTCGCGCTGTTCGACGCGGCGAGCACCCGCGACGAGGCCCTGGTCGTGCCGGTACGGATCGCCACCGGCGCGGGCCCGGAGACGGCGCCCACGGCGGCCGAGATCCCCGCGCTCCTGCGCGGCCTGACACGCGCCAAGCGCCGTACGGCCGCCACCCGGAGCCCCGCCACCGGTCTGACGCGGCGCCTGGAAGGGCTGAACGCGCAGGAGCGGGAAGCGGCCCTGGTGGAGCTGGTACGGACCGAGACCGCCGCCGTACTGGGACACGCCACCCCGGACGCCGTCCCGGCCGACCGGGACTTCAGCCGGCTCGGCTTCGACTCGCTGATGGCGGTGGAGCTGCGCACCAGGCTGACGGCGGCCACGGGGATACGGCTCTCCGCCACCCTCGTCTTCGACCACCCCACACCGCTCGCCGTCGCCGGGCATCTGACGCCGGCGCTGTTCGGCGCGGAGACCTCCGGCACGGACGGCTCGCCGCTGGCGGCGCTCGACCAGCTGGAGGCGGCGCTCACCGACGGCGAACTCGACGAGGTCACCAGGACCGGAGTCGCCGGACGGCTGCGCAGGCTCCTCGCGCGGTGGGACGGAGCCGACCCGGAGACCGGCGGAGCCGTGGTCACCGAACGGATCGAGGCCGCGAGCGCCGACGAGATCCTCGCCTTCATCGACAACGAGCTCGGCAGGTCGACGGATTCCTGACAGGGGCCCACTCCCTACGCACGCGATACATCTGAGGAAGGTTCACGGACGATGCCGGACGAAAAGAAACTCGTCGAATACCTGAAGTGGGTCACGACGGATCTGCACCAGACCCGCCAACGACTCGAAGAGGCCCAATCAGGCCGTCACGAGCCGGTCGCGATCGTCGGGATGGGATGCAGGTTCCCGGGCGGGGTCCGGTCCCCCGAGGACCTGTGGGCGCTGCTCGCCGACGGCCGCGGCGCCATCTCCGGATTCCCCGACGACCGAGGCTGGGACCTGGACGTACTCGCCGGTGACGGAGAAGGACGCAGCGCCACCCAGGAAGGCGGCTTCGTCCACGACGCGCCGCGGTTCGACCCGGGCTTCTTCGACATCTCACCGCGCGAGGCCCTCGCCATGGACCCGCAGCAGCGGCTGCTCCTGGAGGTGGCCTGGGAGGCCGTCGAGCGCTCCGGCATCGACCCGGCCACCCTGCGCGGCAGCAGGACCGGTGTGTTCGTCGGCACCAACTCCCAGGACTACGCGCACCTGGTGCTCGCCTCGCGCGACGACATGGGCGGCTACGCGGGCAACGGCCTCGCGGCGAGCGTCCTGTCGGGCCGGCTCTCCTTCGTCCTTGGACTCGAAGGCCCCGCGGTCACGCTGGACACCGCGTGCTCGTCCTCGCTGGTGACCCTGCACCTCGCCGCGCAGGCCGTACGCAACGGCGAATGCTCGCTGGCGCTGGCCGGCGGGGTGACCGTGATGGCGACCTCCTCCAGTTTCGCCGGGTTCAGCGTCCAGGGCGGGCTGGCCGCCGACGGGCGCTGCAAGGCCTTCTCGGACGCGGCGGACGGCACGGCCTGGTCCGAGGGCGCCGGTCTGCTGGTCGTCGAGCGGCTGTCCGACGCCCAGCGCAACGGACACCCCGTCCTCGCGGTGCTGCGCGGCAGCGCGGTCAATCAGGACGGCGCGTCCAACGGTCTGAGCGCGCCCAACGGCCCCTCCCAGCAGCGGGTGATCCGCCAGGCGCTGGCCGGCGCCGGACTCTCCCCGTCCGATGTCGACGCGGTCGAGGCGCACGGTACGGGCACCACCCTGGGCGATCCGATCGAGGCGGGCGCCCTGCTCGCCACCTACGGCCAGGACCGCGAGCCGGAGCGCCCGCTGTGGCTCGGCGCGGTCAAGTCGAACATCGGACACACCCAGGCGGCGGCGGGCGTCGCGGGTGTGATGAAGATCGTGCTCGCGCTCCGCAACGGCGTGCTGCCCAGGACGCTGCATGTGGACGGGGCCTCCTCGCATGTGGACTGGACGGCCGGTGACGTACGGCTGCTGACCGAGCCGGTCCCGTGGCCGGAGGGCGACCGGGTGCGCCGCGCCGGTGTGTCGTCGTTCGGCATCAGCGGCACCAACGCGCATGTGGTCATCGAACAGGCGCCGCCCGCCGAGGCGGCGGCCGAGCCCGAGCCCGAGCCGGCCGTCACGCCGAACGCCGTGCCCTGGCCGGTGTCGGGCCGCGGCGGGGCCGCGCTCGACGCGCAGCTGGACCGGGTCCGCGCCTTCGCGGACACGCGCGGCACCGACCCGCTCGACATCGGCTTCTCGCTCGCCACGACCCGCACCGCCTTCGAGCACCGCGCGGTGCTGCTGGCCACCACCGGCACCGGGGACGGGGCGCCCGTCGAGGTGGCGCGCGGGACGTCCGGCAAGGGCCCGCTCGCCGTGCTCTTCTCCGGTCAGGGCTCGCAGCGCACCGGCATGGGCCGGGAGCTGTACGCGCGCTTCCCCGTCTTCGCGGAGGCCCTGGACGCCGTACTGGCCCAGCTGGACGGGGAGTTGGACCGTCCGCTGCGCGAGGTCATGTGGGGCGACGACGCGGACGCGCTGAACGACACGGGCTTCACCCAGCCCGCCCTGTTCGCCGTCGAGGTCGCGCTGTACCGGCTGGTCCGCTCCTGGGGCGTCGAGCCGGACTTCCTGGCCGGGCACTCCATCGGTGAGATCACGGCCGCGCATGTGGCCGGGGTGTTGTCGCTGGCGGACGCCTGCCGGCTGGTCGCCGCGCGGGCCCGGCTGATGCGGGCGCTGCCCGCCGGGGGCGCGATGGTCGCCGTACGGGCCACCGAGGACGAGATCACGCCGCTGCTGACCGACCGGGTGTCGGTCGCCGCGGTCAACGGGCCCGACGCGGTGGTCGTCTCCGGCGACGAGGCCGCGGTGCTCGGCCTCGCGGACCGGCTGGCGGCCGACGGCCGCAAAACCACCCGGCTCGCGGTCAGTCACGCGTTCCACTCGCCGCTGATGGAGCCCATGCTCGACGCGTTCCGCGCCGTGGTGGCGGGCCTGGCCTTCCAGGAGCCGGCCGTACCGGTCGTCTCGAACCTGACCGGCGAGGTGGCCACCACGGGCGAACTCGCCGACCCCGGCTACTGGGTCCGCCATGTCCGCGAGCCCGTGCGGTTCGGCGACGGTGTGCGCACGCTCGCCGGGCGCGGCGTACGGACCTTCCTGGAGCTGGGCCCGGACGCGGTGCTCTCCGCCCTCGTACCGGAATCCGTCCAGGACCCGGCCGTGACGGCGCTGCCGGTCCTGCGCGAGGGCCGGCCCGAGGAGAGCGCGGCCGTCACCGCCCTCGCCACGCTGTACACGCGCGGTGTCGCGGTGGACTGGGCCGGACTGTTCGCCGGCACGGGCGCGCGCCGGGTGGAGCTGCCGACGTACGCCTTCCAGAGCGAGCGGTACTGGCCCACGGCCCGCGCGGTCCGCGGTGACGCCGCGGGGCTCGGTCTGGTGGCCGCCGGGCATCCGCTGCTCGGCGCCGCGGTCACGATCGCCGAGTCGGACGAGATCGTGCTGACCGGCAGCCTGTCGGCGCAGTCGCATCCGTGGCTCGCCGACCACCGGATCTCCGGCCGGATCGTGCTGCCCGGCGCGGCCTTCGCGGAGCTGGCGATCCGGGCGGGCGACCAGGCGGGCCGGGACCGCGTCACGGACCTGACGCTGTCCGCCCCGCTCGTACTGACCGGTCGCGACGCGGTCACCGTACAGGTACGGGTGGGCGCGTCGGACGACTCCGGCAACCGGGCGCTGACGGTGCACTCCCGCCCCGCCGGTCGCGACACGGACGGCTGGACACCGCACGCCCGAGGTGTGCTGGCGGCGGCCGGGCAGGCCGAGGAGACCGGCGGGTTCGACACCGCCGTCTGGCCGCCGCGCGACGCCAAGCCGGTCGCCCCGGACGGACTGACCGAACGGCTCACCGTCGCCGGACTGGAACACGGGCCCGTGTTCCAGGGGCTGTCGGGCGTCTGGCGGCGCGAGGGCGAGGTCTACGCGGAGGTGGCGCTGCCCCCGGCGGCCGAGGACGCCGGCGCGTTCGGGATCCACCCGGCGCTGCTGGACGCCGCCGCCCGCGCGGCGGGCTTCCTCGACCCCGACGGCGCACCCGCCCTCGTCCCGGTGGCCTGGAGAGGACTGACCCTGCACGCCGCGGCGGCCTCCGCCCTGCGCGTACGGCTCACCGCGACCGGCCCGCACGAGGTGGCGCTGAGCGCGGTCGACACGACCGGCGCCCCGGTGCTCTCGGTCGATTCGCTCGTCCTGGGTCCGCCCTCCGGCGAGCCCCGGCAGGCCACGCCCACGACCGGCGGCACCGAGCGCGGCTCGTTCCTCGCGCTCGACTGGGTGCCCGTCCCCGAGCCGGTGGCCGCCACCGGCACCCGCTGGGCGGTCGTCGGCGTCGACGAACTCGACCTGGGCTACGCGATGCACCGCGCCGACGAGACCGTCAGCGCGTACGCGGAGTCCCTGACCGGCGCGGTCGGCGACAGCGGTGTCGCCCCCGATGTCTTCCTGGTGCCCGTGGTCGGAGACCCGGCGGCGGCCGGACCCGAGTCGGTGCGCGCCCTCACCACCTTCGTCCTGGGCCTCCTCCAGGAGTGGCTCAACGAACCGGCGCTGGCGCGCTCGCGGCTGGTCTTCGTCACCCGCGGCGCCGTCGCCGTCGACGGCGAGGACATCCGGGACATCGCCGCCGCCGCGGTCTGGGGCCTCGTACGGTCCGCGCAGACCGAGAACCCCGGCAGCTTCCTGCTGGTCGACATGGACGACGCGTTCCTGTCGGCGGGGGTCCTGCCCGGTCTGCTCGGCCTCGACGAACAGCAGTTGGTCGTCCGCTCCCACACGGTCAGGGCCGGCCGTCTCACCCGGCTGCCCGAGAACGACGAGACCCCCACGGCCGGCGGCGCGGCGCGCCCCTGGGACCCCGAGGGCACCGTACTGATCACCGGCGGAACCGGCGGTCTCGGCAAGGAGCTGGCGCGCCATCTGGTCGCCGAGCACGGCGTACGGCATCTCCTGCTGGCCAGCAGGAGCGGCCAGGACGCCCCGGGCGTGCCGGAACTGCTCGCCGCCCTGGCCGAGCGGGGCGCCGTGGTCTGCGTGGTCTCCTGCGACCTGGCCGACCGGGAGTCGGTGACCTCGCTGATCGCCGGTGTGCCCGAGGACCGTCCGCTCACCGCCGTCGTCCACACCGCCGGTGTGCTGGGCGACGCGCTGACCGGCTCGCTGACGCCGGAGCTGCTGGAGCGCGTACTGCGGCCGAAGGCGGACGCCGCCTGGTATCTGCACGAGGCGACCCGCGGTCTCGATCTGGCCGCCTTCGTGCTCTACTCCTCGGTCTCCGGGGTGCTGGGCGGTCCCGGCCAGGGCAACTACGCCGCCGCCAACGCCTTCCTGGACGCCCTCGCCCAGCACCGCAGGGGCCAGGATCTGCCCGCGGTCTCCCTCGCCTGGGGTCCCTGGGGCCGGGGCGGCGGTATGACCAGCCATGTCAGCGCCGCCGACCTGGAGCGGATGGCCCGGGGCGGCATGCCGCCGCTGGCCATCGACCAGGGTCTCGCGCTTTTTGACGCCGCGCTCGTACGGGACCGGGCCACGGTGGTCCCGACCCGGATCAATGTCGCCGGACTCCAGGAGCAGCAGGCCCTGCCCGCGCTGTGGCGGGAGCTGGTACCCCGTACCCGCCGCTCCGCCGCCGCGGCCGACCGCTCGCCGGTCACCCTGCGCGAGCGGCTGCGGCACCTGGGCGCGGCCGAGCGGGAGAGCCTGCTCACCGAGCTGGTGGTGGGCTACTCCGCCGCGCTCCTCGGCCACCCCGACCCGAGCGGTGTCGACCCCGAACGCGGCTTCCTGGAGCTGGGGTTCGACTCGCTGGTCTCCGTCGGGCTGCGCAACCAGCTCGCGGAGGCGCTCGGGCTGCGGCTGCCGAGCTCGGTGGTCTTCGACAACGCGACACCCGTGAAGCTCGCCCGGTGGCTCCATGGGGAACTGGCCGGGCAGCTCTCCTCCGGCACTCCGGGCACCACCACCACCACCGCTCCCACCGGCGCGCGCGGCGACCAGAACCCGGACGAGACGCTGGAGGGCCTGTTCTACGCGGCGGTGCGGGCCGGAAAGATGGTCGAGGGCATGCGCATGCTGAAGGCGGTCGCCAATACCCGGCCGACCTTCGAGACCCCCGCCGACCTGGAGGAGTTGTCGGCGCCCGTCGTCCTGGCGGACGGTCCGAGCAGCCCCCGGCTGGTCTTCGTCAGCGCCCCGGGTGCCACCGGCGGCGTCCACCAGTACGCGCGTATCGCGGCGCACTTCCGCGGCAGGCGGCATGTCTCCGCGCTCCCGCTCATGGGGTTCGCCCCCGGTGAGCTGCTGCCGGCCACGAGCGAGGCAGCCGCCCGTATCGTGGCGGAGAGCGCCCTGCACGCCAGCGACGGCGAACCCTTCGTCCTGGTGGGCCACTCGACGGGCGGCTCGCTCGCCTATCTGGCCGCGGGCGTACTGGAGGAGACCTGGGGCATCCGCCCCGAAGCGGTGATCCTGCTGGACACCGCGAGCATCCGGTACCAGCCGGGTGAGGGCAAGGATCTCGACAGGACCACCCGGTACTACCTGGCCGACATCGACTCGCCGTCGGTGACGCTGAACAGCGCCAGGCTCTCCGCGATGGCGCACTGGTTCATGGCGATGACCGACATCGAGACGGTGCCCACCACCGCGCCGACGATGCTCGTGCGGTGTGTGGAGTCGCTGGACGGCTTCCTGTTCGACACCGGGGGCGTCCCCGCCGACGACATCCGTGAGATCCAGGCCAACCATCTGTCCCTCGCCAAGGAGCACTCCGCGCTGACGGCGCGGACGATCGAGGAGTGGCTCGGCGGCCTGCCCGCCGGCGAGGCATGACCCCCGGGCGGGGCCGGGCGGAGCGGTGGTCGTACGGGGCCGCCCCGCCCGGCCCCGCCCCACAGGCGGCGGGCCCCGGCGAACACCGGCACCCGCGCACCACCGTCCCACCGTCCAGAGGAGAGCCCCCCCATGACCACATCCCACGAGCTGCCGTCGCTCAGGGGCGTGCCGCCCACCGTGCTGCGACTGAGCCCGTTGCTGCGTGAACTCCAGACCAGGAGCCCCGTCTGCAAGGTGCGCACCCCCGCCGGCGACGAGGGATGGCTGGTGACCCGCCACGCCGAACTCAAGGAACTGCTCCGCGACGAGCGGCTGGCCCGCGCGCACCCCGACCCGGCGAACGCCCCGCGCTATGTCCAGAACCCGTTCCTGGACATGCTCGTCAGCGACGACGCGGAGCTGGCGCGGAAGCTGCACTCCGAGACCCGCGCGATGCTCACCCCGAACTTCTCGGCCCGGCGTGTGCTCAATCTGATGCCGAAGGTCGAGGCCATCGCGGAGGGCCTGCTGGAGAGCTTCGTCGCCCAGGGGCCGCCCGCCGATCTGCACGGCGGGTTCTCGCTGCCGTTCTCGCTGACCGTGCTCGGTGAACTCATCGGTGTGCCCGCCGAGGACCGTGGCCTGCTCGTCACCCTGCTGTCCCGGATGGGCGGTCTGGACGACCCGAACACCGTCCAGGGCGGACAGCAGGACCTCTTCGGTTATCTGGTGGAGCTGGCGGGCCGCAAGAGGGCCGAGCCGGGCGACGACGTGATCTCCCGGCTGTGCGTGAACGAGCCCTCGGACGAGCGCATCGGGCCGATAGCGGCGGGAGTGCTCTTCGCCGGTCTGGAGGCCGTCGCCAGCCATATCGACCTCGGTGTCGTGCTGTTCTCCCTCTACCCCGAGCAGCGCGACGCGGCGCTGGGGGACCCGAAGCTGATGTCGGGAGCCGTGGAGGAGATCCTGCGCTCGGCGAAAGCGGGCGGGTCGGTGCTGCCGCGGTACGCCACCGAGGATGTCGAGATCGGCGGGGTCACCATCCGGTTCGGTGCTCTGGTCCTGCTCGACTTCACCCTCTCCAACTTCGACACCCAGGTCTTCGACGACCCCGAGCTGTTCGACATCACCCGCTCGCCCAACCCCCATCTGACATTCGGTCACGGGATGTGGCACTGCATCGGCGCCCCACTCGCCCGGATGCAGCTGAAGACGGCGTACACCCTGCTGTTCACGCGCCTGCCCGGACTGCGTCTGGCCCTCCCGGTCGAGGAGCTTCAGGTGCTGGGCGGCCAGCTCTCGGCCGGCCTCACGGAACTGCCGGTCACCTGGTAGCGGGGATCCGGTCCCGGCGGGGACATCACAACGGGCTCCGCCCCCACGGCCGTTGGGGGCGGAGCCCGTTGTGAGCGTGAAGCGGCCCGCTCAGTTCTCCTTCACGGTGATCGCCTGGGACGGGCAGATCAGCCCCGCCTGCCGCGCGGCCTCCTGTCCCGGGTCGTCCTCCGGCTCCGCCAGGACCATCACGATCCCGGAGTCGTCCTGGTCGAAGACATCGGGAGCCGACAGCACGCACTGCCCCGCTCCCACACAGCGTTCGGTGTCCACGCTGATGTGAACCATCATTCCTCCGTCGGTTACCTGCGGTCGTGCGTCTTGGAGGCCGCGCGCATAGGTGGGGCGGCCTCTTACTCCGCCTGCCCTGCCCGGTCTACCAGCGAACGGGCAGGGCGTGCAGCCCGTACAGCACTCCGTCGTACTTGAGCGGCAACTCCTCGACCGGTACGGCCAGTTCCAGCGTCGGGATCCGTTCGAACAGCGTCCGGTAGGCGATGTCCATCTCGACCCGGACCAGGTTCTGGCCGAGGCACTGGTGCACTCCGTACCCGAACGCCACATGCGAGCGCGCGGACCTGCTCGGGTCGAACTCGTCGGGGCGGTCGAAGACGGTCCCGTCGTGGTTGGCCGCGGCGACCAGCGGGATGATGCCCTCGCCCGCCCTGATGAGCTGTCCGCCGATCTCCACGTCCTCGACGGCCACCCGGAAGGCGACCAGGTCGGCGACCGAGTAGTAGCGCAGCAGCTCCTCCACCGCCCGCTCGTCGCCGATCCACTGCGGATTGGACAGCAGTGTGACGACCCCGAGCCCGATATTGTTCGCCGTCGTCTCGTGCCCGGCGATCAGCAGCAGCATCGAGACGCCGGACAGTTCCTGCTTGCTCAGCGTCCCCTCGGCCAGCAGCTGACTGATCAGATCGTCGCCGGGCCGCTTCTGCTTGATGGTGATCAGCCGGTTGAGATAGCGCAGCAGCGCCATGGACGCCGCCTGCCGCTGCTCGTCCGTGGAGGTGAGCGTCACCAGCACCCGGGTCTTGGTCTCGAAGAAGTCCCGGTCGGCGTTGGGCACCCCGAGCAGACTGGAGATCACCAGGGACGGCACGGACAGCGCGAAGTCCGCGATCAGATCGGCGGTGTTCCCCGCCGCGAGCATCGCGTCCACGCGCTCGTCGACGATCTGCTGGATGGCCGGCCGCATCTCCCTGACCTTGCGGACGGTGAACTCGGGAATCAGCGTCTTGCGGAACCGTCCGTGCTCCGGCGGGTCCAGCGCCACGAACCAGCCGGGCACCTCGTCCTGGGACGGGACACCGCCGGTCTTCGCCGCGCGAGGGAAGCCGGGGTGCGAGGGGTTGGAGCTGATCCGCGGATCGGTGAGGACCGTACGTACGTCGTCGTGCCGCGTCACCAGCCACACGGGGACCCCGGAGGGCAGGGTCGTGAGCACCAGCCCGTCCTGCTCACGGAAGTCCCGGTACTCCGGTGGCGGAAAGGACTGGCCGGGCCGCCGCAGCGGAAAGGCGACCGGGCACCTGTCGGTAGTTGTCATCTTCTCAATTCCCCTGCGTATCGCCGACAGCCCTCAGGCTCCATAGAACTTGCGGATCTTTCCCGTGATGAACTCCTGGTCCTCCCCGGTCAGCCCGGTGTGGGTCGGGAGGTAGAAGCCGTCCTCGCTGAAACGGCTGGCGTTCAGCGAGGGCCAGTCGGGGTGGAGGTAGCCGGGCTGCCGGCTCATCGGCTTGAAGAAGAGCCGTGTCTCGATGCCCTCGTCGGCCAGGAAGTCCCGCAGCTCCTCCCGGCGTTCGGCACGCAGGTCGTACATCCACAGCACATCGCGCGGCGGCATCAGCGTGATCCCGTCGATCCCGCTCAGGCCCTCGTCGTACCGGCGCTCGATCTCCCGGCGGGTCTCCAGGATCGTGTCGAGCTGCTCGGTCTGCGCCAGCGCGACGGCCGCCTGCATGCTGGTCATACGGAAGTTGTAGGCCAGCTTCTTGTGCAGGAAGCTGTGGTCCTTGGTGAAGGCCATCGCCCGCAGATGCGCCATCTGATCGGCGAGGTGCTGGTCGTCGGTGAGACAGATGCCGCCCTCACCGGCGGTGATGATCTTGTTGGCGAAGAGCGAGAAGCAGGCGATGTCGGCGACCGGCCGCACGCCGTGCGCCTCGGCGGAGTCCTCCACCACCCGCAGGTTGTACTCATGGGCCAGATCCATGATCGTGGCCATGTCGCAGCGGCGGCCGTAGATGTGCACCGGCATGATCACCTTGGTGCGGGGGGTGATCTTCTCCTCGATGAGCGAGACATCGATGTTGAGATCGTCCCCGCAGTCCACGAAGACGGGCGTGGCACCGGTGTAGGTCACCGCCCACGCCGTCGCGATCATCGTGAACTCGGGGACGATCACCTCGTCGCCGGGGCCGACACCGAGGGCGCGCAGGGCCAGCGTGAGCGCCGTCGTACCGGACGAGCAGGCGACACCGTGCGCGATCCCGTTGTAGTCGGCGAACTCGCTCTCGAACTTGCGGACGTACGGCCCCTGCGAGGAGATCCAGCCGTCGCTGACGGCGTCCGTCACATATTCGAGCTCACGCCCGCCGAGCCAGGGCTTGGACACAGGATGGGTGTAGGACATGGAAGGCCTCGATCAGTCGGTGGCGGGAGCCGGGTCGGAGAGGGCCGGAAGGCCCAGGAGCAGATCCGCGGCGGCGGCACGTCCGCCCGCGGCGCGCAGCAGCTCCGCGAAGTGCTCGGCGCGCTCACGGAACGCGCTGTCGTCGAGCACCCGGGTGAGCTTGTCGAACACATCGTCCGGATCGACGGTCTCCGGACGGTCGAGGGTCAGACTGACCCCGAAGTCCTGGCCGCGGATGGCCTGGTCGTCGCAGTCGACCCAGAGCGGACGCACCACCAGCGGCTTACCGAAGTACAGCCCCTCGTGGTAGCCGTTGCCGCCGGCGTGGGTGAAGAAGACCTTGACGTTCGGATGGGCCAGCACATCGAGCTGGGACGGAACCCAGTTCTCGATCCGCAGATTGTCCGGCAGTTCGTCCCGGGAGGGCAGCAACTCCTGCTGTTCCTTGGGGAGTTTCCACAGGACCGCGTGCTTGCCCGCCAGCCGCCGCGTCACGTCCACCAGCGCGCCGACCTGTTCCCCGGTGAGCCGGGTGATCGTGCCGAACCCCATGTAGACCACGGACTCCTGGGCGTCCAGCCACTCGGAGAGCCCGTCGTCGTCCGGAGCCTGCGGCAGCGGCGGCACCATCGCGCCGACCAGCCGCATCTTCTCCGGCATCGGGAACGGATAGTCCAGCTCGGGCACCGAGTAGCAGAGCACCATCTCGGCATGGTCGATCCTGGCCATCATCTGGCGCGCCTCGGCCGCGATCCCCAGCTCCGCGCGGATCCGGTTGTCCTCCTCGACCACCTTGCGCACCGAGGACGTCATGAACATCCCCAGAGTCCGCAGCCGGAACAGCTGGTTCTCCACCCGCTGCGCGAACGTCATGTCCAGCGGCAGCCCCGAGTGCGGCACCGGGAAGCCGCCCGGGGTGTACGACGTGGCGAACGGCACATGCGAGGTGAGCACATTGCTCGGCACGAACGGCACGCCCAGCACGAAGGGGATCTTCTTCGTGATGGCCAGCTCGTACCCGAACTGACACATCGACTCGATGACCATCAGCGCCGGCTTCACCTCGTCGACAATGGCTTCGAGACGCTTGTACTTCTCCACCCGTGACTCCGGGGCGAAGGAATGCTTGATGACCGCGCGATGCGCCTTGAACCGTGAACGCTGGGTCACCTCCCGATAGGTCTCGTCGTCCCAGGTGACGGCCGACATCTGCGACACCACATCACCCAGTGACGCGAACTCCACGGGCGTTCCCGCTTTGGCCGCCGCGATATCGGAGCGCCCCTTTTCGTCGGTCGCGAACCACAGATCCTCCACCCCGCGGCGGGACAATTCCTCGGCCAGTACGAGCAGCGGGTTGAGAAGACCGCTTTCGGCATAGCTGACGAACAGGATCGGCCGCCGAATCGAGCCCATGGACAACACCCTTCGGAAGTGGCAGCCGGAGCGTTCGGTGCCACAGGAACCCACACGGCCGGTCGCCGGGTGGCCGCGCCGCGCGATGAAGCGGAACAGTTACTTGGTCTCACACCACGCTCCGGAGAATCCCTAGTCTTCCGTCGCGGGCGGCCGAATTCCTTAGGGAAAAGTACAGCCTCGGCGCCCATACGATCCGGCACGGAGAGGTGTCCGAGGCCCGACTTTCCTAGGGGTGTGCAACGTCATGACGATCGGAGCCGACGAAGACCCGGTAGTGGTCGTCGGGATGGCATGCCGCTGTCCGGGAGGAGTGCGCTCCCCCGAGGAGCTGTGGGAGCTGGTCCGGACCGGCCGAGACGCGATCTCCGGCTTCCCCGCGGACCGCGGCTGGGACCTGGACGCGCTGGCCGGCGAAGGACCGGGCCGCAGTGTGACCCGCCACGGCGGATTCCTGCACGACGCAGCCGACTTCGACGCCGCATTCTTCGGCATGTCACCCCGCGAGGCGGTGTCCACGGACCCGCAGCAGCGGCTGGTGCTCGAAACCTCCTGGGAGGCCGTCGAACGGGCCGGGATCGACCCGCACGCGCTGAACGGCAGCCGCACCGGCGTGTTCGTCGGCACCAACGGCCAGGACTACGCCACCGTCACCCAGCGGTCCGGGGAAGACCTGGCGGGCCACGCCATGACCGGACTCTCCCCCAGCGTCGCGTCCGGACGGCTCGCCTACACCCTCGGTCTCGAAGGACCGGCGGTCACCGTCGACACCGCTTCCTCCTCCTCGCTGGTCGCCCTGCACTGGGCGGCGCGCTCCCTGCGCGCGGGGGAGTGCTCGCTGGCGCTGGCCGGCGGCGTCACCGTGATGTCCACCCCCGTGGGGTTCGTCGGCTACTCCCGGCAGGGCGGGCTGGCCCGCGACGGCCGCTGCAAGGCGTTCTCCGACGACGCGGACGGCACCGCCTGGGCCGAGGGCGTCGGCATCGTCGTACTGGAACGCCTCTCCGACGCCCGTGCCCACGGGCACCCCGTACTCGCCGTCATCCGCGGCAGCGCCACCAACCAGGACGGCGCCTCCAACGGCCTGACCTCCCCGAGCGGCCGGGCGCAGGAGAACGTCATCCGCCAGGCGCTCGCCGACGCGGGCCTCTCCGGAGCCGACATCGATCTGGTCGAGGCACACGGCACCGGTACGAAGCTGGGCGACCCGATCGAGGCGCGGGCGCTGCTCGCCACCTACGGCCGCGACCGTCTCCCCGGGCGCCCGCTGCGGCTCGGCTCCCTCAAGTCGAACATCGGGCACGCCCAGGCGGCGGCCGGGGTCGCGGGCTTCATCAAGACGGTGATGGCCATGCGGCACGGACTGATGCCGCGCACCCTGCATGTGAACAAGCGGACCTCCCATGTGGACTGGTCGGGCGGCGCCGTCGAGCTGCTGACCGAGCCGGTGCCGTGGAACGCGGACGGCCGGCCCCGGCGCGCGGGTGTGTCGTCCTTCGGGATCAGCGGCACCAACGCGCATCTGATCGTCGAACAGGCCCCGGACGCGGACGAACCGGCCCCGCCCGCTCCCGTACCGGACACCACGCCCGCCGTGCTGCCGTGGCTCGTCTCGGCCAGGACCGAAGCGGCGCTGAACGACCAGCTGGCCCGGCTCACGGACTTCGTGGCGGGCGCCCCCGGTCTCGCACCGGCCGACATCGGGTACTCCCTCGCTACCGGCCGGGCCGCGCTGCGGCACCGGGCCGTACTGCTCGCGGACGGCCAGGGCGTCACCGAAGCCGCCCGGGGCGAGGCGGGCGACGGCACCACCGCGATCCTCTTCCCCGGCCAGGGCAGCCAGCGCCTGGGCATGGGGCGCGAACTGTACGCGCGCTTCCCGGTCTTCGCCCGCGCCCTCGACGAGGTACTGACCGAGCTGGACGGACATCTCGACCGGCCGCTGCGTACCGTCATGTGGGGCGACGACTCGGAGACGCTGAACCTCACCGGCTGGACCCAGCCCGCGCTGTTCGCCATCGAGACGGCGCTGTTCCGGCTAATGGAATCCCTGGGCGTGCGCCCCGCAGTGGTCGGCGGCCACTCGATCGGCGAGATCACGGCTGCCCATGTCGCGGGCGTCTTCTCGCTCGCCGACGCCTGCCGGCTGGTCGCCGCGCGCGCCGCCCTGATGCAGGCACTGCCCACGGGCGGCGCGATGATCGCCGTACAGGCCGCCGAGGACGAGATCCTTCCGCTCCTCGCGGGCCGCGCGGACGGGGTCTCCATCGCCGCCGTCAACGGACCCGCGTCCGTTGTCGTCGCGGGCGACGAGAGCGCCGTCCTGGAGATCGCCGCGCACTTCACCGGCCAGGGCCGCAAGACGAACCGGCTCTCGGTGTCGCACGCCTTCCACTCGCCGCTGATGGAGCCGATGCTCACCGACTTCCGGCGCGTCGTGGAAACGCTCACCTTCCACGAGCCGGCCGTACCGGTCGTCTCCAACCTCACCGGCGAACTCGCCGACGCGCGGCTGTGCACCCCCGACTACTGGGTACGGCATGTACGCCGGGCCGTGCGCTTCGCCGACGGCGTCCTGGCCCTGCGCGACGAGCAGGTGGACGTCCTGCTGGAACTGGGACCCGGAAGCGTGCTCTCCGCGATGGCCAAGGAGAGCCTCGGCGAGGCCGCCCGGCGCATGACCGTCGTACCCGCGCTGCGCAAGGACCGCACGGAGGAAGCAGCCCTTGTCGCCACGCTGGGCCGGCTGCACACCACCGGGGTCCCGGTCGACTGGCGTGCCTTCTTCGCGGACACGACCGCCCGGCGGGTCGATCTGCCCACCTACGCCTTCCAGCACGAGCGCTTCTGGCCGGCCCCGCCGTCGGCCGGTGCGGGCAACCAGGGCGCGGGCGCCACCGGACACCCGCTGCTCGGCGGCACCCTGGAACTCGCGGGCGGCGAGGGCCTGGTGTTCACCGGGCGGCTCTCCACCCGCACCCACCCCTGGCTGGCCCAGCACGCGATCGCCGGACGGATCACGCTGCCGGGAACAGCCCTGCTGGAGCTGGCGATCCGGGCCGGCGACGAGACGGGCGGCGACCGGATAGAGGAACTGATCCTCACCGAACCGCTCGTCCTGCCCGAGCACGGCTCCGTACGGCTGCAAGTACGCCTCAGCGCGCCGGACGGCATCGGCTGGCGCACCGTCACCGTCCACTCCAGGCCCGAGGGCGCCGTCCACGAACCGTGGACGCGGCACGCGACCGGTGTCCTGACCCCGGTCCCGGGCGAGCCGCGCACTGTCGCGGACCTCGGCTTCGGCACCGGCGTCTGGCCGCCGAAGGGCGCCGAGCCGGTGGATCTGGCGGACCACTACGAACGCCTCGCCGACCACGGCTTCGACTACGGCCCGGTCTTCCAGGGCCTGCGGGCGCTGTGGCGGCGCGGCGCCGAGACCTTCGCCGAGATCGCCCTGCCCGCCGAGGTGGCCGACGCGGAGGCGTACGGACTCCACCCCGCCCTGCTGGACGCGGCGCGGCACGCCGCCATGACGGACGAGGGCGGTCTTCCCGACCGCTGGCGAGGTGTCTCCCTGCACGCCTTCGGGGCCTCCGCGCTGCGCGTACGGCTCGCCCCGCGCGGCAACGACGGCAACGACCGGGACGGCGGCGACGGCGGTGAGAGCGGCGAAGGCCGCGTGATGGAGCTGACGGCCGCCGACTTCTCCGGGACGCCGGTGCTCACGGTCGAGACGCTGCGCGTACGGCCGCTGTCCGCACAGGAGTTGCTGCCCGCCCCCGCGACGCCCCGGAACGGAACCCGTACGGCGCCCGCCGGCACCCGCACCACCCGGCCGCCGGCGGCCAAGCCGGGCGTACGGGACGGAGACGTCCCCACCCTGGTCAAGCAGTTGGAAGAGATGCCCGAGGCCAAGCGGGCACGGTATCTGCTCGATCTTGTACGGACCGAGGCCGCCGCGGTGCTCGGCCACGGCAGCGCGGACGCCATCGGCGCCCAGCACGCCTTCAAGGAAATGGGCTTCGATTCGCTCGCGGGTGTCGAACTCCGCGACCGGCTCGGCGTACTCACCGGCCGGGCGCTGCCCAGCACGCTCGTCTTCAACTTCCCGACGCCCGTACGGATCGCCGATCATCTCGCGGCGCTCCTCACCGATCCCGCCGCCCCGGCGACGGGATCGGCGGACGACGAACTCTCCAGGTTCGAGGCCGTCATCCGCTCGGTGTCGTCGGACGGTTTTGAACGCCAGGTGATCGCTGACCGCCTGGAGAAAATCATCTCCACCCTTCGGCAATCCACGCCCTCCGCACTGCGCACTTCCGGCGAGGACATCGAGACGGTGTCGGTCGACAGACTGCTCGACATCATCGATGAAGAGTTCGAAACCACATAGAGAATTGTTGCTTTCGTTCGCGACCCGATGATGAGGACGGACCGGTGCCAGAAGATCAGCAGGACAAAGTCGTCGACTACTTGAGGAGGGTCACTTCCGACCTCCGCCGCGCGCGCCAGCGCATCGGCGAACTGGAGCTCAAGAACAATGAGCCCATCGCCCTGGTCGGAATGGGCTGCCGGCTGCCCGGAGGCGTACGTTCACCGGAAGCCCTGTGGGAACTCGTCGAGTCCGGCGGCGACGCCATATCGGGATTTCCCGTGGACCGCGGCTGGGATCTCGACCGGCTCACCGGGACGGGCGAAGGAAACAGCGCCACCCACGAGGGCGGCTTTCTCTACGAGGCGGCCGAATTCGACGCGGGCTTCTTCGGTATTTCCCCGCGCGAGGCGATCGCCATGGATCCCCAGCAGCGGCTGCTTCTTGAGGTCACCTGGGAGGCCCTGGAGCGGGCCGGCATCGCCCCGACCGCGCTGCGCGGCAGCCGGGCCGGGGTGTTCGTGGGCGCCTACCACTGGGGAGCGCCCTCGGCCGCCGCGGCCGGTGAGCTCCAGGGACACGCGCTGACCGGCACCGCGGCCAGCGTGCTGTCCGGACGGCTCGCCTACACCCTGGGGCTCGAAGGCCCCGCCATCACGGTCGACACCGCCTGCTCGTCCTCGCTCGTCGCCCTGCATGTGGCGGCGCAGTCGCTGCGCAACGGCGAGTCCTCGCTCGCCGTCATCGGCGGCGTCACCGTACTCACCGAGCCCTCCGTCTTCGTGGAGTTCAGCAAGCAGGGCGGGCTGGCCCCCGACGGACGCTGCAAGGCATTCTCCGACGACGCGGACGGTACGGGCTGGGGCGAGGGCGTCGGCGTGCTGATCGCGGAACGCCTCTCCGACGCGCGGCGCAACGGGCACCAGGTCCTCGCCGTGCTGCGCGGCTCCGCGGTCAACCAGGACGGCGCGTCCAACGGGCTCACCGCCCCCAACGGCCCTTCCCAGGAACGGGTGGTCCGTCAGGTCCTGGCGACGGCCGGGCTGTCCCCGTCCGACGTGGACGCGGTGGAGGCGCACGGTACGGGGACGAGGCTCGGTGACCCGATCGAGGCGCAGGCGCTGCTGGCCACGTACGGCCGGGACCGTGACCCGGAGCGTCCGCTGTGGCTCGGCTCGCTCAAGTCGAACATCGGTCACACGCAGGCCGCCGCCGGAGTCGCGGGCGTCATCAAGATGGTGATGGCACTGCGCGAGGGCGTGCTGCCCAGAACACTGCACGCCGGGACCCCCTCGTCGCATGTCGACTGGTCCTCCGGCGCGGTACGGCTGCTGACGGACGCCGTGGAGTGGCCGGAGACGGGACGGCCGCGCCGGTGCGCGGTGTCGTCGTTCGGTATCAGCGGCACCAACGCCCACGCCCTGCTGGAGCAGGCCCCGGTCCCGGCCGGGGCGGAAGACGGAGAGGACGTTCCGGCGCCCTTCGCGGGCCCCGCCGTGCCCTGGGTCGTGTCCGGCCGCGGTGAGGCGGCGGTACGTGACCAGGCGAGCGCGCTCGTGGCCCGGCTGGAGACCGACACGTCGGCGCTCCCCGCCGACGTGGGCCACTCCCTCCTCACGTCACGCTCGGTCTTCGAGAACCGCGCGGTCGTGATCGGCGCGAACCGTGACGAACTCCTCGGCGGGGCAGGGGCGCTCGGCACCGGCCAGTCCTGGACGGATCTCGTCTCGGGCGTGGCCGATGTCGAGGGCAAGACGGTGTTCGTCTTCCCCGGACAAGGCTCGCAGTGGGCCGGGATGGGCGCCCAACTGCTCGCTGAGTCACCGGTCTTCGCTCAGCGTATCGGCGAATGCGCGCTCGCGCTGGGCGAGTTCGTGGACTGGTCGCTGGAGGGTGTGCTGCGCGGGGCGCCGGACGCCCCGTCGCTGGAGCGGGTCGATGTGGTGCAGCCCGCGTCCTTCGCCGTGATGGTCTCCCTCGCCGCCCTCTGGCGCTCCCACGGCGTGGAGCCCTCGGCGGTCGTGGGCCACTCGCAGGGCGAGATCGCGGCGGCCGTCGTCGCCGGAGCGCTCTCGCTGGAGGACGGCGCGCGGGTGGTCGCGCTGCGCAGCCAGGCGATCGGCCGCACGCTGGCCGGCCACGGCGGGATGATGTCCGTCCCGCTGCCCGCCGACGAGGTGGAGAGCCGGCTGGAGGCCTGGTCGGGGCGCGTTTCGGTGGCCGCCGTCAACGGGCCGCGCTCGGTCGTCGTCTCGGGTGAGCCCGGCGCGCTGGACGAGCTGTCGGCCGCGCTGACGGCCGAGGACGTACGGGTCCGGCGGGTCGCGGTGGACTACGCCTCGCACTCCGCGCAGGTCGAGGACCTGCGTGACGAACTCCTCGACGTCCTGGCGCCGCTCCGCCCGCGCGCCTCCGACGTCCCGTTCTTCTCGACGATGACCGGTGACTGGCTGGACACCGAGCAGATGGACGCGGGGTACTGGTTCCGCAATCTGCGGCAGAGAGTGCGCTTCGCGGAAGCGGTCGGCGCTCTGCTGGCCGACGAACACCGTGTGTTCATCGAGGTCAGCTCGCACCCCGTACTGACCATGTCGGTACAGGACATGACCGAGGCGTACGGCGAACCGGCCGTCGCCACCGGCACGCTGCGGCGCGACCGGGGCGACCTCTCGCGTTTCCTGCTCTCCGCCGCCGAGGTCTTCGTACGCGGAGTCGAGGTCGACTGGGCCGGACTCTTCGCCGGTACGGACGTCCGCCGGATCGATCTGCCCACCTACGCCTTCCAGCACGAGCGCTTCTGGAACATCCCCGCCGTGCTCGACCGGGTCGACGCCATCGATCCACTGGACGCGGAGTTCTGGGCGGCCGTGGAGCGGGAAGACCTCTCCGCGCTGACCACGGCGCTGCGTACGGACGAGAATTCCGTGGCCGCCGTACTGCCGGCGCTCTCCTCCTGGCGCAGGTCCCGCAACGACCGCTCCACCGTCGACTCCTGGCGCTACCGGGTGACCTGGTCGCCGGTGACCACCGTCCCGCAGCGGTCGCTGACCGGCGGCTGGCTCGTCGTCTCCGCCGCGGGCACCGACGACAGCGAGACCGCCGGCCTGCTGGAGGGCGCGGGCGCCGAGGTGACCAGGCTGGTCCTGGACGAGTCGTACGTGGACCGTGCGGTCCTCGCCGAACGGCTGGCCGGAATCGGTGAGTTCACCGGGATCGTCTCGACGCTCGCCGCCGCGGAGGAGCGCGGCGAGCGCTACCCGGGACTCACCCTCGGCCTCGCGCTGACCGTCTCGCTCGTCCAGGCCCTCGGCGACGCCGGGGTGAACGCCCCCCTCTGGTTCCTCACCCGCGGCGCGGTCTCCACCGGCCGCTCCGACGCGCTCACCCACCCGGTACAGGCCCAGGTCGCCGGCGTCGGCTGGACCGCCGCGCTGGAACACCCCCGTCGATGGGGCGGCGTGATCGATCTGCCGCCGACGCTGGACCAGCGCACGGCCGCCCGCGTGGTCTGCGCCCTCGCGGGCGCGCTGGGCGACGAGGACCAGCTCGCCGTCCGCCCCTCCGGGGTCTTCACCCGCCGTATCGTCCGCGCCGGAGCGGGCGGACAGGGCACGTCCCGAACCTGGACACCGCGCGGTACGACCCTGGTCACCGGCGGCTCGGGCACCCTCGCCCCCGACCTGGCCCGCTGGCTCGCGGACCGGGGCGCGGACCATGTGGTGCTCGCCAGCCGCCGGGGCGTCGACGCCCCGGGCGCGGCCGAACTGGTCGCGGAACTGGCCGCGTCGGGCACCGAAGCCGACGCCGTCGCCTGCGATGTGACCGACCGCGACGCCGTCGCCGCGCTTCTCGCGGACCTCAAGGCCGCGGGCCGTACCGTACGCACGGTTATCCACACCGCCGCCGTCATCGAGCTGTACACCCTGGCCGAGACCACGATGGAGTCCTTCTCCGACGTCGTGCACGCCAAGGTCACCGGTGCCCAGCACCTGGACGAACTGCTCGACGACGAGGAACTCGACGACTTCATCCTCTACTCGTCCACCGCCGGTATGTGGGGGAGCGGCCACCACGCGGCCTATGTCGCGGGTAACGCCTATCTCTCCGCTCTCGCCGTCAGCCGCCGCGCCCGTGGCCTGCGGACCACCTCGGTGCACTGGGGCAAGTGGCCCGACGACATCGAGCGCGAGCTGGCCGACCCGCACCACATCCGCCGCAGCGGTCTCGAATACCTCGACCCGCGGCCGGCGCTGAGCGGGCTGGGCACGGTCCTGGACGACGACGAGACCGTCATCGGGCTCACGGACATCGACTGGGACACGTACTACCCGGTCTTCACCGCGGGCCGTCCCACCCGCCTCTTCGACGAGGTGCCCGAGGTCGCCCGTCAGCTCACCCGCACCGCCGAACAGACCGGCGGACGGCCGGAGACGAGCGATCTCGCGGCGCGGCTGCACGATCTGTCGGGCCCCGAACAGGAGCGGCTGCTGCTCACCCTGGTCCGTACGGAAGCCGCCGCCGTCCTCGGCCACGCCTCCGCCGAGTCGTTCCCCGAGCGGCGCGCCTTCCGCGACATCGGCTTCGACTCGGTCACCGCCGTGGATCTGCGCAACCGCATCGTCGCGGCCACCGGGCTGACCCTGCCGTCGACCATGGTCTTCGACTACCCGAACGCCGTCGCGCTGGCGGGCTTCCTGAAGTCCACCGCCCTGGGCGGCGGCCGGGAAACGGCCGTGGCGGCACGCACCGCGCCCGCCGGGGCCGGAGCCGCCCCCGACGAGGACTCCGACCCGATCGCCATCATCGGCATGAGCTGCCGCTACCCCGGCGGGGCGGGCTCGCCCGAGGAACTGATCCGGCTCGCCCTGGACGGCGCGGACGTGATCTCCGAGTTCCCCGCCGACCGAGGCTGGGACGCCCGGGGACTCTACGACCCCGACCCCGACCGGCAGGGCAGGACCTACTCCACCCAGGGCGGGTTCCTGCACGAGGCCGCTGAGTTCGACCCCGGCTTCTTCGGTATCTCGCCGCGTGAGGCCGTGTCGATGGACCCGCAGCAGCGCCTGCTGCTGGAGACCTCCTGGGAAGCCTTCGAGCGCGCCGGGATCGACCTGGACTCACTGCGGGGCAGCGCCGCAGGCACCTTCATCGGCGCCAGCTACCAGGACTACTCGACCAGCGTGCAGAACGGCACCGAGGGCTCCGAGGTACACATGGTCACCGGCACGGCGGCCAGTGTGCTGTCGGGCCGGGTGTCCTATCTGTACGGGTTCGAGGGCCCGGCCGTCACCGTCGACACCGCCTGCTCGTCCTCGCTGGTCGCGATGCATCTGGCCTGCCAGTCGCTGCGCAGCGGCGAGAGCTCCCTCGCGCTGGCCGGCGGCGCGGCCGTCATGGCCACCCCGCACGCCTTCGTGGGCTTCAGCAGGCAGCGGGCGCTCGCGCTCGACGGCCGCTGCAAGCCGTTCTCCGAGGCCGCCGACGGGATGACCCTGGCGGAGGGTGTCGGTGTCGTCCTGCTGGAGCGGCTGTCGGACGCCCGGCGCAACGGCCACCGTGTCCTCGCGGTCGTACGCGGCTCGGCGATCAACCAGGACGGCGCGTCCAACGGGCTCACCGCCCCCAACGGCCCTTCCCAGCAGCGGGTCATCCGCCAGGCCCTCGCCAACGCCGGACTGACCGGCGCCGACGTCGACGTGGTGGAGGCGCACGGTACGGGGACGAGGCTCGGTGACCCGATCGAGGCGCAGGCGCTGCTGGCCACGTACGGCCGGGACCGTGACCCGGAGCGTCCGCTGTGGCTCGGCTCGCTCAAGTCGAACATCGGTCACACGCAGGCCGCCGCCGGAGTCGCGGGCGTCATCAAGATGGTGATGGCGATGCGCGGGGGCGTCCTCCCCGGGACGCTGCACGCCGAGATCCCGTCGTCGCACGTCGACTGGTCCTCCGGGGCGGTGGAGCTGCTGACCGGGCAGACCGTATGGCCGGACGCCGACCGGCCGCGGCGCGCGGGCGTGTCGTCCTTCGGAATCAGCGGCACCAACGCCCATCTGATCCTGGAACAGGCGTCAGAGGCCGAAGCCGCGGCGGCTGACGAGGCCGCGTTCAGCGAGGCTTCCGCGTCCGGCGAGGCTTCCGCGTCCGGCGAAGCCGAGGACGAGCGTGTCGTGCCATGGCTGGTCTCGGCCAAGTCCGAGGCGGCGCTGCGAGACCAGGCGGCCCGGCTGCTCACCCTCGCCGACGCCGACCCCGGCCTCTCGCCCACCCGGGTGGGCTGGTCGCTGGCGACCACCCGCTCCGCGTTCAGCCACCGCGCGGTGCTGCTCGGCAGGACCCGGAGCGACTTCCTGCGCTCCCTCGAAGCCGTGGCCACCGGGCGGAGCGCGGCGGGCGTCGTCCACGGCACCGTCGGCGAAGGCTCGACCGGGCCCGTGTTCGTCTTCCCCGGCCAGGGCTCCCAGTGGTGGGGCATGGGCCGTGAACTGCTCGCGCACTCCGAGGTGTTCCGGGAGACCGTGGACGCCTGCGCCGACGCGCTCGCCCCGTACACCGACTGGTCACTGCACGACGTCCTGGCCGGCGAGGGAGACCCCGCGCTGCTCGAACGCGTGGATGTCGTCCAGCCGGCGCTGTTCTCGATGATGGTGGCGCTCACCGCGCTGTGGCGTTCGTACGGAGTGGAGCCCTCGGCGGTCGTCGGCCACTCGCAGGGTGAGATCGCCGCCGCCCATGTGGCGGGCGCGCTGACCCTGGAGGACGCCGCCGCCGTCGTGGCCCTGCGCAGCCGGGCGCTGCCCCGGCTCTCCGGCCTCGGCGGCATGATGTCGGTGGCCGCGCCCGTCGAGCGGGTGACCGCGCTGCTGGAACCGTGGGGCGAACAGCTCTCGGTCGCGGCCGTCAACGGCCCCTCCTCGGTCATCGTCTCCGGCGACGCCGGGGCGCTGGACGAACTGCTCGCCGCCTGCGAACAGGGGGGCGTGCGCGCCCGCAAGGTGTCGGTGGACTACGCGTCGCACGGCGCGCACGTCGAGGCCGTACGCGACGAACTCTCCCGGGTGCTCGCACCGGTCCGTTCCGAGGCCCCGCGTGTGCCGTTCTACTCGACGGTGACCGGCGCCCGGCTGACGGAAGCCGCGTTCGACGGCGCGTACTGGTACACGAACCTGCGCAGGACCGTACGGATGGAGGAGGCGACCCGGGCGCTGCTGGCCGACGGGCACCGCGTCTTCATCGAGATGAGCCCGCACCCGGTGCTGGCCGCCCCCATCCAGGAGACCCAGGAGACAGTGGCGGAGGCCGTCGCCGACTCCGCGGTGGTGCTCGGCACCCTGCGCCGGGACGAGGGCGACCTCAGGCGCTTCCTGGCCTCCCTGGCCGAGGCGCACACGCACGGCACGGCGGTGGACTGGCGCGCGGCGTTCCCCGCAGGCGGCGGCGCCGTCCCGGTCGACCTGCCCACGTACGCCTTCCAGCGCCGCCGGTACTGGCCGGAGCCCCGGCCCGTGGCCGGGACCGGCATCGGGGGCACCGGTGGCGGGGGCACGGACGCGGCCGCGGCGTTCTGGGATCTCGTCGAGAGCGAGGACCTGGAGTCGCTCGCCGACGAACTCGGCGTCGGCGCCAACGGCGCCCGCTCCTCGCTCGGCGCCGTACTGCCCACGCTGTCGGCGTGGCGGGCCAAGTCACGTGAGCGCTCCGCCGTCGACGCCTGGCGCTACCGCGTCGACTGGACCCGGCTGAACGAGCCGGGTGCCACCGCCCCCACCGGCCGCTGGCTCGCGGTGGTCCCGGCCGGCCACGCCGACGACGCCTGGATCTCCGCCACGCTGGCCGCGCTCGGCCCGGACACGGTCCGGTTCGAGGCGGAGGGCGGGGCCGGCAGCGGCACCGACGGCGCGGACCGCGCGGTCTGGGCCAAGCGGATCGCGGAACTGACCGCCGACGGCGCGGAGTTCACCGGCGTACTGTCCCTGCTCGCGCCCGTCGAGGAGCGCCTTCAGGACCATGTCTCCGTACCCGCCGGGCTGGCTCTGACGCTCACCCTCGTCCAGGCACTGGGCGACGCGGGACTCGGCGCACCGCTGTGGTGCGCCACCCGGGGCGCCGTATCGGTGGGCCGGGACGACCGGCTCACCCGGCCCGTGCAGGGCGCCCTGTGGGGCCTCGGCCGGGTGGTCGCGCTGGAGCACCCGGACCGCTGGGGAGGTCTCGTCGACCTCGCCGAGACGCCGGACGCGCGGGCCGCGGCCCGGCTGACGGCCGTCCTGGCCGGCCCGGACGGAGAGGACCAGATCGCGATCCGCCCGTCGGGGGTCTACGGCCGCCGCATGACGCACGCGGCGCCCACCGCCGACAACCCCGAGCGCCGCTGGCGGGGCCGGGGTACGGCACTGATCACCGGCGGCACCGGCGGCATCGGTGGCCGGGTCGCCCGCTGGATGATCGAACGCGGCGCCGGGCATGTGGTGCTGACCAGCCGTCGCGGCGAGGACGCGCCCGGCGCGGCAGCGCTCCGCGCCGAACTGGAGGACCTGGGCGCCCGCGTCACCATCGCCGCCTGCGACGCCGCCGACCGCGACGCGCTGGCCGGCGTACTGGCCGCGATCCCCGACGAGTTCCCCCTCGCCTCCGTGTTCCACGCGGCGGGCGTGGCGGACGGCGACGCCAGCGTGGAGTCGCTGACGCTGGAACAGCTGGACGCGCTGATGCGGTCCAAGCTGACCGCCGCCCTGCATCTGCACGAACTCACCCGCGGCCTCGACCTGGACGCCTTCGTCCTGTTCTCGTCCGGGGCGGCGACCTGGGGCAGCGGCGGCCAGCCCGGCTACGCGGCGGCCAACGCGTTCCTCGACGCCCTCGCCGAGCACCGCAGGGCCGAGGGCCTGACCGCCGCGTCCGTCGCCTGGGGCACCTGGGCCGAGGTCGGCATGGCCACGGTCGACGAGGTCCACGAGCGGCTGCGCCGCCAGGGCGTCATGCCCATGGAACCGACGCTGGCCATCGCCGCGCTCCAACGGATGCTGGAGGACGACGACACGGCGCTCACCGTGACGCTGATGGACTGGGAGCGGTTCACGCCCAGCTTCACCGCGACCCGGCCCAGCCCACTGCTCTCCGGGATCCCGGCGGCCGGCAGGGCGCTGGCCTGCGACGAACCGCCCGCCGGCGACAGCGGACCGGCCGTCCCGCCGCTCAGGCGGCGGCTCGACTCCCTGCCCACGGCCGAACGCGGCCGCGCGCTGCTCGAAGCGGTACGCGCGGAGGCGTCCACGACCCTCGGCCATGACGCGGCCGACGCCATCCCCGCCACCCGCGCCTTCCGCGACGTCGGCTTCGACTCCGTGACCGCGGTCGAACTGCGCAACCGGCTGCGGACGGCCCTGGGCCTGCCGCTGCCCGCGGCCCTGGTCTTCGACCACCCGACCCCGGCCGCCCTCGCGCAGCACATCGGCTCGCTGCTCTTCGGAACCGCCCCCGGGCGGGCCGACGGGAACCGCGCCGACGATCCCGACGCGGAGATCCGCGACGCCCTCGCCTCCGTTCCCATCAGCCGGCTCCGTAAAGCGGGGCTTCTGGACATGGTGCTCGAACTCGCCACCGCCGACGCCGTCGAGGCGACCGCCCCGGGCGCCGACGGCGAGGACTCGCTCGACGACATGGACGCCGAGAGCCTGCTGCGGCTCGCCACCGAGATGTAGCCCCCTCGCGGCGACGTCCGCCCCATCGCGCCGGGCGGACGTCGCCGGTCGCGCGGCACCTGCGAACTGAAAGAGATCTGGAGAGTCCGATGAGCACGTCCACCAACAAGTATGTCGAGGCGCTGCGGTCCTCCCTGAAGGAGATCGAGCGGCTCCGTCAGCAGAACCAGCGCCTGGTGGCGGCTGCCGAGGAGCCCATCGCCGTCGTCGGGATCGGCTGCCGCTACCCCGGCGGGGTCACCTCCCCCGAGGACCTGTGGGAGCTGGTCACGGAAGGCCGTGACGTCATGGCCGGCTTCCCCGCCGACCGGGGCTGGGACCTGGAGCGCCTCGCCGGGGACGGCCCCGGCCGCAGCCTCGCCCAAGAGGGCGGTTTCCTCTACGACATGGCGGATTTCGACCCCGGGTTCTTCGGGATCTCCCCGCGTGAGGCCGTCGCCATGGACCCCCAGCAGCGGCTGCTGCTGGAAGTCGCCTGGGAGGCCCTGGAGCGCGCCGGGATCGACCCGGTCACGCTGCGCGGCAGCCGGGCGGGCGTGTTCGTCGGCACGGCCGGGCAGGACTACGCCACGGTCATCAAGGCGTCCGACGAGGACGCGGAGCTGTACTCGACCACCGGGCACGCCGCGAGCGTCATCTCCGGCCGGCTCTCCTACACACTCGGCGCCGAGGGCCCCGCCGTCACCGTCGACACCGCCTGCTCCTCCTCACTGGTGGCGCTGCACTGGGCCGCGCAGTCCCTGCGCAACGGCGAGTGCTCCATGGCCCTGGCGGGCGGTGCCTCCGTCATGGCGACGCCCGGCCCCTTCGTCTCCTTCACCGCCCAGAGCGGCATGGCCGCCGACGGCCGCTGCAAGTCGTTCTCCCAGGACGCCGACGGCACCGGCTGGGGCGAGGGCGCCGCCGTCCTCGTACTGGAGCGTCTCTCGGACGCCCAGCGGGCCGGGCACCCGGTCCTGGCCGTCCTGCGCGGCAGCGCGATCAACCAGGACGGCGCGTCCAACGGCCTGTCCGCGCCCCACGGCCCCTCGCAGCGGCGCGTTATCCGCGCCGCCCTGGAGAACGCCCGGCTGGCACCCGCCGAGGTGGACATCGTCGAGGCGCACGGTACGGGGACGACACTCGGCGACCCGATCGAGGCGCAGGCCCTGCTGGCCACCTACGGCCAGGACCGCGAACAACCGCTGCGGCTGGGATCGGTCAAGTCGAACATCGGGCACACCCAGGCGGCCTCCGGCGCCGCCGGTGTCATCAAGATGATCATGGCGATGCGGCACGGACTGATGCCGCGCAGCCTGCACGTGGGCGAGCCCTCCCAGGACGTGGACTGGACGACCGGCTCCATCGAACTGCTCGACCGGCCCGTCGCCTGGCCCGAGACGGGCCGCGCCCGGCGCGCCGCCGTTTCCTCCTTCGGCGTCAGCGGCACCAACGCGCATGTGATCCTCGAACAGGCCCCACCGGCCACCGAGAGCGCCCCCGCCGAGGACTCCGCGCTGCCCGGCATCATCCCCTGGGCCCTCTCGGGCCGGTCCGCCGCCGCCCTGGCCGAACAGCGCGCCCGGCTGCTCTCCTTCATCGAGCGCAACCCCGGGACCCGGCCCGCCGACATCGGCCACTCCCTCGCCACGGGGCGCTCGGTCTTCGAGTACCGGTCCGTGCTGCTCGCCGACCCCACCGGCACCGCCGAACCCCCCGCCGTGCTCGCCGAGGGCGTCGCCGACGAGGGCCTGCTCGCCGTACTCTTCTCCGGCCAGGGCTCCCAGCGCCTCGGCATGGGACGCGAACTCCACGCCGGATTCCCGGTGTTCGCCGAAGCCTTCGACGACGCCGCCGACGCACTCGACGCCCATCTCGACCGTCCGCTGCGCGACATCGTCTGGGGAACCGACCCCGACCCGCTCAACGAGACCCGCTGGACACAGCCCGCGCTCTTCGCCGTCGAGGTCGCGCTCTACCGCCTCGTCGCCTCGCTCGGCGTCACCCCCGACTTCGTCGGC
Source organism: Streptomyces sp. NPDC102274 (assembly GCF_044766385.1). NCBI lineage: Bacteria > Bacillati > Actinomycetota > Actinomycetes > Kitasatosporales > Streptomycetaceae > Streptomyces > Streptomyces sp. NPDC102274. Next base: position 35,631 of record NZ_JBIWLW010000050.1, read on the forward strand.
GGCCACTCCATCGGTGAAATAGCGGCCGCCCATGTGGCGGGCGTGTTCTCGCTGGAGGACGCCTGCCGTCTCGTCGCCGCCCGCGCCTCGCTGATGGCGGCCCTGCCCGCCGGCGGCGTCATGGTCGCCGTACGGGCCACCGAGGACGAGGTCGCCCCGCTGCTCACCGGACTCACCGAGCGGGTGTCGATCGCCGCCGTCAACGGCCCCACGTCCGTGGTCGTCGCCGGGGACGAGAGCGCTGTACAGGCCGTCGCCGCCCACTTCGAGGCGCAAGGCCGCAAGACCAGCCGCCTGCGCGTCTCGCACGCCTTCCACTCGCCGCTCATGGAACCGATGCTGACGGAATTCCGTACCGTCGCGGAGAGCCTGACGTACGAGGAACCCACGATCCCCGTCGTGTCGAACGTGACCGGCCGGATCGCCGAGGTCGCGGAGCTGTGCTCCGCCGCCTACTGGGTACGGCACGTACGCGAAGCCGTACGGTTCGCCGACGGCGTCCGCACCCTCACCGGACGCGGCGTCACCACCCTGCTCGAACTGGGCCCCGACGGCGTGCTCTCCGCCATGGCGCAGGACTCCCTGACGGAGCGGGCGGCGGTGGTGCCGCTGCTGCGCAAGGACCGCCCGGAGGAACTGGCCGCGGTCACCGCCCTCGCGCGGGTGCACGTCCGGGGCGCCACCGTGCGCTGGGCCGGCCTCTACGAAGGTTCCGGCGCCCGCCGCGTCGACCTGCCCACCTACCCGTTCCAGCGCCGCCGCTTCTGGCCCGCCGTCACCCTCGGCAAGGGCGGCGACATGCGTGCCGCCGGACTCGACTCCGCCGAACACCCGCTGCTCGGCGCGGCCGTCGAACTGGCCGACGGCGAGGGCGCGCTGTTCACCAGCCGGCTGTCCACGCGGTCCCACCCCTGGCTCGCCGACCACGGCGTGCGCGGCCGCGCCCTGCTGCCCGGAACGGCCTTCGTCGAACTGGCCATCCGCGCCGGTGACGAGGTCGACTGCGGCCGGGTCGAGGAACTGGCCCTCGCCGCGCCGCTCGCACTGCCCGAGCATGGCGCCGTACAGCTCCAGGTGCGCGTCGGAGCGGCCGACGCCGCGGGACGCCGCCCGCTGGGCATCTACTCGCGCGTCGAGGACGGCTTCGACCTCCCCTGGTCGCGGCACGCCACCGGTGTCGTCGCCCCCGGCACGGGCGCCCCCGACCCCGGCTTCGACGCCACCGTATGGCCGCCCGTCGGCGCCGAACCCGTCGACCTCGACGGCTGCTACGAACGGCTCGCCGGACTCGGCTTCGACTACGGCCCCGTCTTCCAGGGCCTGCGCGCCGCCTGGCGGCTCGGCGACGAGGTGTACGCCGATGTCACCCTCCCGGAGGGCGCGGGCACCGACGCGAGCGCCTTCGGCCTCCACCCGGCGCTGCTCGACGCCGCCCAGCACGCGGCGGCCTTCACCGACCTCGGCGCCATCAGCCGGGGCGGCCTGCCGTTCGCCTGGGAGGGCGTGTCACTCATCGCCTCCGGCGCCACGGCGGTACGCGCCCGGCTGTCCCCGGCGGGCGACGACACCGTCTCCATCGCGGTCTACGACGCGGCGGGCGGCCCGGTCCTCTCCGTGGACTCCCTCGTCTCCCGCACGGTCCCCACCGAGAACCTCGACAACACCGGTGCGGTGCACCGGGACTCGCTGTTCCGCGTGGAGTGGACCGCGGTGAAGGCCCCGGCCCCGGCCGGACCCGACGCGGCGGCGGTGATCGGCGCCGACCCGCTCGGGATGGCCGGCGCGCTGCGTACGGCGGGCGCCCCGGTGACGGTCCACCCCGACCTGACCGCGCTCGCGGCCTCGGACGGACAGGTTCCCGGCGTGGTCCTGATCGCCGCCTCCGGCGCACCCGACGGCGAGGGCGACGGCGCGGGTGAGGGCGACCGCGAGGGCGACGGCGTCGTGGCGGCGACCCACGGCCTCGGCGCCCGCGTCCTCGGAGACGTACAGCAGTGGCTGGACGAGGACCGGTTCGCCGACGCGCGCCTGGTGTTCGTCACCCACGGCGCGCTGACGGGCGACGACCTCGCCGCCGCCTCGGTCCACGGCCTCGTACGGACGGCCAGGACCGAGAACCCGGGACGCTTCGGCCTCCTGGACCTGGGACTTCCGTCGCACGCCCCGGACACCGGCACGGTCCCCCTCCCCCCGGAGGCCGTGCCGGCCATCCTCCTCTCCGCCCTCGCGTACGCCGCCGACGAGCCCGACCTCGCGGTACGCGGCGGAGAACTGCTCGCCGCCCGTCTGACCCGCGTCCCCGTCCGCGAGGAGCGGGCCGCCTGGGACAGCGAGGGCACCGTCCTCATCACCGGCGGTACGGGCGGACTCGGCGGCGTCCTCGCCCGGCACCTGGTCGCCGAGCGCGGTGTACGGCACCTGCTGCTCGTCAGCCGCCGCGGCCTCGCCGCCGACGGCGCGGAGACGCTCAAGGCCGAACTCACCGCCCAGGGCGCCCAGGTGACCGTCGCCCCCTGCGACGTCACCGACCGGACCGCCCTCGCGGAACTGCTGGCGACCGTCCCCGCCGCACACCCGCTCACCGCCGTCGTCCACACCGCCGGAGTCGTCGACGACGGCGTGATCGGCTCGCTGACCCCGGCGCGGCTCGACAGCGTGCTGCGCCCCAAGGCCGACGCGGCCTGGAACCTCCACGAACTGACCAGGGGACTCGACCTGGCCGCGTTCGTACTCTTCTCCTCCGTCGCCGCCACCCTCGGCAGCCCCGGCCAGGCCAACTACGCGGCCGGAAACGCCTTCCTGGACGCGCTCGCCACGCACCGGCGCGGCAGCGGACTGCCCGGCCTCGCCCTCGCCTGGGGCCCCTGGACCCAGAGCGTCGGCATGACCAGGACACTCACCGACATCGACGTGGAGCGCATCGCGCGCTCCGGCATGCCCCCGCTCTCCGTCGACCAGGGCGTGGCGCTCTTCGACGCCGCCCTCGCCACCGACGTGCCGGCCGTCGCGCCCGTACGCCTCGACCTGCCCGTCCTCCGTACCCAGGGCGAGATCCCGCCCCTGCTGCGCGGCCTCATCCGCACCCCCGGCCGTCGCGCCGCCGCACAGGTCTCGGAGACGGCGGGCGGTCTCGCCCAGCGGCTCAGCGGACTGAACGGCGCCGAACGCCACGAGATCCTCCTCGACCTCGTACGCGGCCAGGTCGCGCAGGTGCTCGGCCACGCCGACGCCGCGGAGGTCGAGGCGACCCGCCAGTTCCAGGACCTCGGCTTCGACTCGCTGACGGCGGTCGAGCTGCGCAACGGCCTCAACACCGTGACCGGCCTGCGGCTGCCCGCGACCATGGTCTTCGACTACCCCACCCCGAGCGCCCTCGCCGACCACATGCGCGACGAACTGCTCGGCACCGAGGCCGAAGCACCGGCCGCGCCCGTGGCCGTCCTGCCGCCCGTCACCGACGACCCCATCGCGATCGTCGGCATGGCCTGCCGCTACCCGGGCGGGGTGACCTCGCCGGAAGACCTCTGGCGGCTCGTCACGGAGGACGGCGACGCCATCTCCGGCTTCCCCACCAACCGCGGCTGGGACCTCGACGGTCTCTACGACCCGGACCCCGACCACCCCGGCAGGACCCATGTCCGCGAGGGCGGATTCCTGCACACGGCGGGCGAGTTCGACCCGGACTTCTTCGGGATGTCACCGCGCGAGGCCATGGCCACCGACTCCCAGCAGCGCCTGCTGCTCGAACTCTCCTGGGAAGCCGTCGAACGGGCCGGTATCGACCCCGTCTCGCTGCGCGACAGCCAGACCGGTGTCTTCGCCGGTGTCATGTACAACGACTACGGACCGCTGCTCACGGGCGAGGAGTACGAGGCCTTCCGCGGCAACGGCAGCGCGCCGAGCGTGGCCTCCGGCCGTGTCTCGTACACGCTGGGGCTCGAAGGCCCGGCGGTAACCGTGGACACCGCGTGCTCCTCCTCCCTGGTCGGCATGCATCTCGCCGCGCAGGCCCTGCGCAGCGGTGAATGCTCGCTGGCGCTGGCCGGCGGTGTGACCGTCATGTCCACCCCGAGCACCTTCGTCGAATTCTCCCGGGCGCGCGGTCTGGCCCCCGACGGCCGGTCCAAGGCGTTCTCCGAGTCGGCCGACGGCGTCGCCTGGTCGGAGGGCGTCGGCATGCTGGTGCTCGAGCGGCTCTCCGACGCCCGCCGCAATGGCCACCAGGTCCTCGCCCTGCTGCGTGGCAGCGCGATCAACCAGGACGGTGCGTCGAATGGTCTGACGGCGCCGAACGGCCCGTCGCAGCAGCGCGTGATCCGTCAGGCGCTCGCCGGCGGCGGACTGTCGGCCGACGATGTCGATGTGGTGGAGGCGCACGGTACGGGGACGACGTTGGGCGACCCGATCGAGGCGCAGGCGCTGCTCGCCACGTACGGCCGCGACCGCGACCCCGAGCGCCCGCTGCTGCTCGGTTCCGTGAAGTCCAACATCGGTCACACCCAGGCCGCCGCCGGTGTGGCGGGTGTGATCAAGATGGTGATGGCGATGCGGCACGGCGTGCTGCCGCGGACGCTCCATGTGACGGAGCCCTCCACGCATGTCGACTGGTCGGCGGGCGCGGTGGAGCTGCTGACGGAGCCGGTGGAGTGGCCGGAGGCCGGTCGCGCCCGACGGGCGGGTGTCTCGTCATTCGGTATCAGCGGGACGAACGCGCACGTCATCCTGGAGCAGCCGCCCACCGTCATCGAGGGAACGGTGCTCACCGGGGCCGACGTCCCGGCCGTGGAGCCGGGCGTGGTGCCGTGGGTGCTCTCGGGCAGGACGCCCCGGGCGCTGGCGGACCAGGCGCGGCGGCTGCTGTCCCTCGTCGAGTCGGGCCCGGGAGCGCGTCCGGTGGACGTCGGCTTCTCGCTGGCCACGGGCCGTTCGGTGTTCGACCACCGCGCGGTGGTGCTGGCGGACGACCCCGCCGACACGGCGCGCGCGCTGACGGCGCTGGCGGCCGGCGAACCGGACACGGCGACTGTGTCGGGCGCGGTGACGGCCGGCAAGCGTGCCTTCCTGTTCTCGGGTCAGGGTTCGCAGCGGTTGGGGATGGGCCGTGAGTTGTACGGGCGGTTCCCGGTGTTCGTGGAGGCGCTGGATTCCGTACTCGCTGTGCTGGATGTCGAGTTGGGGCGTTCGCTGGGTGAGGTGATGTGGGGTGAGGACGCCGGGCTGCTGAATGACACGGGGTTCACTCA
>NZ_JBIWLW010000051.1:0-40647 GCF_044766385.1 Streptomyces sp. NPDC102274
CCCGAGGAAGCAGCGGCTCTATCCGCTCCCACGCCCCATCCGTCAACTCACCACGACCCGTCACAAGATCGATTATCAGACACGACCTAGGGCCTCAATCCGTCGGCTCGCTGTGGCCTGGGGACACTCTCGTTCGTCCTGCTCATCTCCGCGTGCTCGGAACCAGCGCAGGAGTACGGGACGCCCCGGGCGCTCTGCGGCGTCGACCTGCCGACGGACGTGCCGGATCTCTTGCTGCCCGAGGGAGAGCAAGTCTCTGAGCGCTCAAAGACGGCCAGTGGCGTCAAGCGCTGCTATGTATCGGTGGACGACAAAGTCGCGCTGTCGACGTCCGTCGAGTGATACGAGGCCGGGACCCCGATACCGGAGATCGCCTCGAAGACGATCGGTGCGGATCCCGGTGACAAGGTCACCGCCGACAAGCGGTACAACTACTCGGGCAAGGGCGGGGCCGGGCCGATCCGGTGCGATGACTCGTCCACGATCGATGAAGACGTCGACGGCGACCTCTACGCGACGGTACGCGTCAGCGGCGACTCCGTGGATCCCTCCGCGGTTCTGAAGATGGGCGATAGATCCGGACGGCCTCGCGAGTTCCAGGGAAGAGGAAGTTGTTCACGGTGGCGACCTTGATCCCACGGATCCCCGCTCGACGCTTATTCCGTCGCCGGACACCTCAAGACGACGTGGGAATAAGCCACACCGCTTCGCACCAAGTATGAGCGGCCTGCCGGCCTGGTCGAGATCGATGCGCTGGCAGCTGTGTGATCAAGCTCGCCGCCCACTCCGCGTTCGGACGCCGCAACCCCCGAGAACCAACTCGCTACGGACACGTACGTGACCCTGATATCCAGCCGTCCTATAGACCAACCCGCGTCGGACGAGCACGGGCTGTCGTCGTAACAACGACCAACTCATTCTAGACACAGGCACGTTGTGACCATCACAGCTTGCAACCACATGCAAGCAACATTGATACGTTGAACCCGGGCGTGACGCGAGGATGGTCCGGACGAAGGGGAAGGAGTTCGTAAATGGCATGGGACGAGTGGGAGCAGTTGAAGGAAGATGCGGCGGAGAAGCACTCGACACGGGTACGGCTCAATCAGCTTCCGGCCGAAGGGGGCGGGGGCAGCGCGGGTCAACAAGGGGATCTCAAGACCAATCAGCAGGATCTGGCAGCCGTCGGGAACAGCGCGTTCAAGCTGTTCGAGGATCTGGGACGGTTAGGGCGTGACGCCTGGTCCAGCAGTCAGACCGCTGCCAAGGACCTCACGACACAGGAATTCGAACTCGGCGGGGCTCTCCACCTCATGCAAGAACGATGGGAAAAGCAACTGCAGTCACTGCTGGACGCCTGCGCACACATATCCAACCACATGGACTTCACCAAAAAAGCACACCAGGGCGACGAATACTTCATCGCCTCCACCGTCAGTAGCATCGCCGAACTGGACAAGGGCTTCGACGAGAGGGCTGAGCGCTGATGGACATCGAGGCATTACGTCACGGCAACTTTGCGTCGCTGGGTGTGGCGGTCGACGACTGGTCCACAGTCATCAAGAATCTCACGGACATGGAGAAGGACGCTCGGGAAGACCTCAGAGCCAAAGCCGATAAAGCCAACTGGGCAGGTTTCAACGCCACCGTCTCCCGGGAGTTCATCAGCAAGACCGCAGGTGAGTTCACCGACGCCGTCACGCAGGCCACTACGATCCGGGACATCCTGCGCGACACCCGCAGTGAATTGATCAAATACCGCGGCGACCTCAACAGGGCCATCGATCGAGGGTGGGACAAACACCTCACCGTCGTAGGTACGAGGGGCGGCGGCTTCTCCGTCTCCGTGAACATTCACCCCGAACCGCCCAACAGTGAACAAGCAGTCAAAGCACTACGGGACGAACTCCAAAGCATTCTCGACAACGCCACCACCAGCGACGCAACCGCAGCCGAGATATTACGCTCCATCGCCAACCAAACCGAGTTCGGCTTCGGAGACGCCAAGTACAGGGACCGCGACTCGGCCGCCGAAGCTCTCAAGCAGGCCGACGAGATGCTGAAGATCGCGAGGAAAGACCCGAAGGATTTGTCCTCGGAGGAACTTGAACGGTTCAACCGCACCTTGGGCAAGTACCGGAACGACACTCTCTTCGCCGAGAAGTTTGCAACAGAACTGGGAGCCAAGGAAACACTCGCGTACTGGAACAACACGGCTGATGCACATGCCGGAGCCAGAGGAGCAGAACTGAATGAACTCAAGGATCTTCAAAAGAACCTGAGCATGACCTTGGCCACTGCAACCCACTCCGATTCCTCCGCCATGAAGGAGTGGAAGCAGGACATAATCAACGAGTCGAATACAAGCTTCAAGGCCGATGCTTCGAATCCAACCAAACCGGTTGGTGCTCTTGGGTTCCAGGTCATGAGCAGCCTCATGAGTCACGGCAAGTACGACACCGAGTTTCTTGAGGCCTACGGTGACAAGCTACTCAAGGCGGACAAGGCTCCTCATGGCAGTCCAGGAATGGGCACCAATGAAGTCTGGAATGCGGGTCAGATGACAGACCTTGTATTCGGCAAAGACGATGGCCGTGACCCCATGATCGGATTCATGGACGCCCTCTCACATAACGCCGAAGCCTCCACGAACACCTTCGAATCCAAGCCCACACTTGACCACGTCCTACAGAGCACCAAGTACACAGACAGGGGACAGTCAGTAGGCCACGCACTTGAGGCCGCGGTCATGGGAGTCGCGTATGGAGAGACACCATCTGGGCCCGTGCCGCACAACCGGGTACAGACAGAGATCATGCAGAACGTGATGCACGCTGTTGCTCAGCCGGACAGTGGGGCGGACCTTGTGGACAAGGCTATCGGCGAAAGCTTTGGGCATATGGCATCCGCCTACATGCCTGAGATCAACCGGGTGATGGCCGGCCCCGGGGCGGAGTCAATCTTCCTGAGCAATAGCACGGCGCCCGACGACCTGCTCGAAAAAATAGACACCACAAGATTTCTGTACGAGGTTGCCAGAGACGACAACGGGAGAGCCGCAATCCATTTCGGAGAGAGTATCTACACGAGTAGTCTCTTGGAGGCTCACATCGCGGACGACTCTCGTTATGACGGCGACACGACGGACGCGATTCGAACGATCACCGAGAATACTGGCGTGATCGAAGGAATCGTCGGCCGCTCATATGCGGATGCCGATATTTCATCCGCCCTCGAAGGTCAAAAGGAAAATAACGACGCATTGAAGAATCAGGGCGATTTCTACAAGTCCGTACTCTCTGCGGGGCTCGGGGTGGGGGCTGTAGCACTAGCGCCTCAGAATCTAACAGGCGCAATGGCCGGGGCGGGAGCCGGAGGATTCTTCGGAGGGATCGCTGGAATGGCTGTCGATCGGCTCATGTCTGGCCGAGAAATGGACGGGGCACTCGATGACGCCCTGTATCGCACTGGGCAGGGTCTCAACGAATCTCTGGATTCGGCGACACGACAGACTCAATCCGCGGCACAGGACGCGATCGACAAGCATGAATCGGAATTGCCACACGATGCAACCAAGAACCTGGTTCGCGAAGCATTGAAAGAAGGATGGACGCAGAGCGACACTATGTTGGAAGATTCCCACAAGCGCCCCAGCGCATAACCTTAGGTACCAGAACTGACATGAAGATAAGCCCAAAGAAGAAGGCGATCGGCGTTGCCTTGGTCTGCACACTTCTCGGTGCGGGAGTATTTGGTTATCTGGAGATCTTCACTAAAGGACTTGATAAACTACCGGCTAAAGTGTGCGACGGGGCAATCGATCGGAAGACAGCGGCCAGTGCACTTCCGGACACGCGCAAGGCTCTTGAGCGCGGGGTGCTTCACACGACTTCCGGTGGTGACTTCATGTTCTCCTGTTATGTGAAGACCAATAGTCAAGATTCAATCATCTCCGGCGAGGCCGAGACGCACGACGCCAGTGTCGAAAATTGGTCTGATGCCGCAGAGAGTCGACCCGAGAATGCGATCAAGGCGTCAGCGGGAAACGTTGAGGCGATCACGTGGCCGGACCGCGTGACGATTTACGTCCCTTGTACGCCGCCGGGAAAGAATAAGAAAAAGGCGCTCGAAAGTCATGCGCTGATCGCGGAGGCGAGGACCATCGGAGACACTCGCGCAACGGGCGCTCCGCTGCGTCAGGCAATCACAGACTTCGCTTACCAGTTGATCAAGCATGCCTATAAGGCAGGAAAGTGTCAGGAGGCTCAGGAATTCCCTGACGAGCTTTCCCACCTGCCGACAAATTGATCGTGCTCGGACACAGGCCAGGGTGGGCACCTCCCGTGCGTGCCCACCCTGGCCTGTGATGACTTCCGGCTAGCTACTGGAAGTTCGCCGCGGACCTCTTGTCGCCGCTCTGGTAGGCGGGGGCTGCCTCGCGGACCGCCGACGAGATCTTCAACAGGCTGGTGTGGATCTCGGTGGCCCTCCGGTCCCAGTCGGCCTGGGCGACGTTGTACGCCTCCCGGGCCTCGCCTTCCCAGAGCTCGGACACGGAACGGATCTTCGCCTGGATGGCCTTGAGGCTCTGGTCGAGCTTGTCCGCCTGCTTCTTGATGTCGCCGGCCGCGGCCTCAAGTGAAGCGTAAGTGACGATCATCGTGCCGTCGTCATATGCCATGGTGTCCTCCAACTACTGGCTGGGTGTCGTGCGATGGCCGAATTCGCGGAACGGCCATCAGGATCAGAACTTGCTGAGGTTCGAGGTCCGGGCCTCCGCGCCGGAGTCGCCCGAGTAGCCGTCGGCCACGTCGATGCCCCGCAGCGCCGCCTCGACCTCGTCTTCGGTGTTGCCGGAAATCGTACGAGCGGCCTCGATCGCTTCCTGGAACTTGAGCAGCAGCTTGCCGATGCCCACCATGTTGTTGTTGATCTGCGTCTGCTTCGCGTTGAACGCGCCGGCGCCGATACCACGCCAGGCACCTTCGAGGCTGTCGATCGTCGCCTGCAGCGCGTGCAGCTGCCCCTTGACGTCGTCAAAGCTGTTGGTGAGCTCGCCTTGCAGCGACTTGAGGGCAACGCCATTGACCTTCTGGACTGCCATTGGTCTTCCTTTCTCGAAGATCCCGGTGGGTGTGTGTCTCTCCGGGCCGTGCGTGAGCCTCGACGGCTGGTGGATGCCGGGGCGGTGTGCAGTAGGTACGGGGCATACGGTCAGGCGGTGCGGCGCCTGCGGAGGATGAAGAACGCGCCGCCCGCGAGGACCACCACGACCGCGGCCCCGCCGAGGATCAGCCCCAACTGGCCGTCGTCCTCTGTACTCTTGCTCGTGCCTGCGGCGACGGCCTGGTCGCCTTCGGCGGCCTCCGAAGCTCCCGAGGCCGGCGCCGAAGCCGACCCGGAAGGCGCGGAGGAGGCGGAAGGCTCGGAGGAGCCGGGCGCGCCGGGAGAACCGGGCGTCCTCTCGTTGGTCAGAGGGCTGAGGTTCGGGTCGCCAGGCTTGCCCACTCCACGGTTTATGTGTGCACCGGGACGCACGACGCCGTGACCGACATAGTTGCTGACCGTGCCCGGCTTCCAGTCCTCGCCCCGGCCGGCCGACTCGAACATGACGCGGAGGACCTGGTTCGCAGTCCAGTCAGGGTTGGCGGACCAGATCAGGGCGGCGGAGGCGGAGGCGATCGCGGTGGCCTGGCTCGTGCCCTGACCGTCGCAGTACTGCTTGAAAGTCTCGTCACACCAGGTCGGGATACTCACTCCCGGAGCCGCCAGGTGAACCTCATCCCCGTGCTCCGAGAAGTCCCCTACTTTCCCTGCCGCGTCAGTTGCAGCGACTCCGACCACGTCCGGATATGCGGCTGGATAGTCCACGCTATTCAGATCCTTGGCATCGTTGCCGACGCCGGCGAACATCAGCTTCCCCTTGCTCGCCGCATACTCAACCGCATCTTTAGTGTCATTATCCCAACCCTCCTGCCCCAGCGAGATGTTGATGATCTTCGCCTCGCTGTCGACCGCCGCACGAATGGCCTTGTCCACGGTGTGGAGTCTGTCGGGCGCTTCCTTTGCCCGCATCTCCTCCACGAGTGTGCGAATCGGAATGATTTTGGCTCCAGGGGCAAGCCCCTGGAGGCCGCCCCCCTTTCCCGTTCCCGCGATCAGTTCAGCAATGGTAGTTCCATGACCGTCGTAATCGTCCGTCTCATCCCCAGCAATGCCACTCACATCAACGCCAGGCAGGACCTGCCCCTTAAGCGCGGGAGTGGATGGGTTTACGCCGCCGTCGATGACAGCAACTGAAACCCCGCTACCTGTGGTCTTCTCCCAAATCTCGGTGGCGTTCATCGCGTCCAGGTACCACTGCTTCGACCGCACACCGTCGGCGGCAACGGCGGCCGGAGCCATGCTGGTGATGCCCAAGGTCCCTACGCCGACCGCAGCCAGCGTGCAGAGCAACCCGCGTCGGAGCGTATGAAGCGCTCCGCGCTTCCTGGCCCGGCTCATTCCTGCCGTCATCCTGACTTCCGCACCTTCCCTGTGCCTATTCGATGACCGGCGGCACGGCACCACGCCGTCGAGCCGCCCACGTCTCTTCGTCTTCTGTCAGATAGTCGGGACGCTCTGATCCGGTGCGCTCCTGCTCCTCGTCCCTGGGCTGATTCCGGCCCGGACCACGTACAAGTCCGGCGCCGCCCTGAGTGAAGCCACCTGCGCCGGGCCGTGAACCGGCAGCACTCCCACGCGGGGTACCCACCACGCCGTTCGAACTCGCGGTGCCACGGCCTCCGGGCCGGGGCGCGCCGTTCGAGTTCGCGCCGATGACCCCCGGTTGGCCCACTCGCCCGGCGGGAGGGCGCCCCGCCGACGTCCCACCACTACCGATGACGGTTCCACGCGGAATGCGTGAGCCCGAGGAACCTGAGGTGGAGCGCTGGGGCGTACCGCCCACGATGCCGCTCGTACGGCCTGCGCGGGGGCTCACCCCCCCACCCGCACCCGCTCGGCCCGCAGCGGGCTGGCCGGTCGTGCCCGGTCTGCCGGCGGTGGGTGTCTGGCCAGGGCCGCCGGCTCGCCCGGCCGGGGGACCACCCCCCGTCACTCCAGAACGCCCGGCAGCCGGAGAGCGGTCCCCTGTGGCACCTGTCTGTGTCACCCTCCCTGGAGGCGGACCGCCCGCTCTGGGGCCTCCGGTCGGACCCGATGCTCGTGACGTACCGCTTCGCGGGTTGACCAATCCAGGCGCCACTGGAGGGACGACAGGGGGACCACCGCTAGGGCTTGGCGTCCCAGTGGGAGAGGGAAGAGGTGTGACGCTGGGGCCCGTGGTGGGAGCCGGAGGTGCCGTGACGCTGTCGATCCGCATCGACGTATCCAGAACCGGAACCGGCGTAATGGCATCGAGGACCTCAGTCCGGGACGGGCCCTCCGGGTTTCCGGCGTCGGGACGTCCCGTGACCGACTGCGGCGAGGCGATGGCAGAGGACTCGACATCTGCCCTGGCCACGTCCGAGGTCGGCCTGCGGGCAACATCATTAATCGGCTGCGGCACACTCGCCTTCAGCATCCCGGGGAACTTCGGCGGCTCCTGCCCGGCCAAAGACTCCTCGGAGACCGCGTAGAACGACGCCAGCCGGTTCATCTGGTTGATGGCCTCTTGGCGGTCCTTCTCGACCTTCACGGCCTTGACGTACTCCGGGTTGCTCTCCGTGCGCTCCGGCGGAGGGAAGTCCTCGACCTTCTTCGGGACCGCCCGGCCGTCACGCGGAGGCGCCGAGTTGCGTACCGAGGTAAGGCCCGTGCTCGCGACCTTCATCTGGGTGCCTGCCGCGTTGGCGAACGTGCCAAGGGCCCAGGCGTGCTTCGCGAGATCTCCCCCGAACCTGCGGAACTCGGTGCCGGACTCGCCCTTCCACTCAACGGACATGACATAGTCGTTGAGTTCTTCAGCGGCCTTGTTGAGGGCGTTCTTGGCTGCGATCAGGACCTCGCCCGCGTCCTCCAGATCCGACGGGTTCGAAGCCTCGACCAAGTCGATCATCGCGTTGAGCTGGGCGCCTTCGAAGTTAGTCTTGCCGAAGAACCCGCCAGGGCCGCTGCCGCCGAACCCGAGGCCATCCATTATCGCCGCGACACGCTCGAAGGCGTCAGTCGCGCTGAACTGGCCCTGAATCAGAGCCGAGTCCTGCGACTGCTGCTGCTCAGGGGTCAGTTCTGGCTGCTTCTCGCCACTCATCAGTTCATCACCCCAGGTCCTTCGTGCCGGTCTTGGCATCGTTACGCGGCTGCCCAGGCTCGGAATTCTTGTCCCTGTGCGCCCTGTCCCGCTTCTCCTGAGCCTCTTGTTCCTCGAAGAGACGGCTCTGGATCGTGTGGAAGCGCTGCCGCAGCTCGTCCTCCACGTTGTTGAAGCCGACCTCCGCCGCGTGCACCCCGATGCTCAGCATCTCGATCTGATCGCCGAGGGACTTGGAGAGCTTGACGATCTCCGAATGGACACGGTTGTACTGAGTGAAAAATCCGTCCGCCTCCGCGAACGGCAGGTTGCCACCGCTGAAGGAACTCCTCGAAATCCGGTGTGCGGCCACCTTCTTGTTGCCGGCCGCCCCGTTCTCAAGATCCGTCAGCAGCGCGTTCACCCTCGTCTGGAAACGCTTCAGGGCGCCGACGCCCTTCTCCAGGTCGCTCCTCGCGCCGGTTCCGCCCACGCCACCACTACCTGCATCGAGCACGATGCCGTACCTCCCCGTTTGCTCACTCCCCCGCACATCGCGATCGCGGTGACGTGAACATCACTGATCACATGAAAGCCACTCTATCTACTGGCTCTGACAGCCCCAAGTGCCTTATCCATCATGTGACTTCCTCCTACGAGGATCCTCTTGACTCCAGGCGGTTGCAATCCGCCTGCAAGCCTTTCGGGGGCATATTCACTGCCAGTTGACGATCTGCTAGCCGCGCGCCTCGCCCGTCGCCCCGCTCGCCCTGCTCATCCGGCGTGTTCGCCTCCGCGCGTCGCGAAGGGCCACCGCGCCGCCCGCGATCGCCGCGACCAGCACGCCCCCGCCCACGACCACATAGGTGGCGAGACGGGCGTTGCGTTCCTCCGCCGTTTCTCCCAGGTGGAGTTGGGCCGGGGTGGGCGCTTCCGCCTGGTCTATGCCCTCGTGGGCGACCGGCTTCTCGATGGGCTTGTCGTCCTCCGTCAGGGCTCGCACCGGGTCGACGACTCCCCAGCCCACCAGCCGGTCACGACCGGCTGTCGATCGTTCCGCGGTCTGCTGGATCTGCGCGACGATCTGCTGCTGCGTCCAGTCCTTGTGCTTGCTCTTGATGAGAGCGGCGACGCCCGCGACGTAGGGGGCGGAGAAGCTGGTGCCGTTGTCGGCGCAGTGGCCGCCGCCCGGGACCGTGGAGACCATGTCGACGCCGGGGGCCGCTATGCCGACGAACTCGCCGGACTGGGAGAAGGCGGCGCGCTCATTGTTGCGGTCGGAGGAGGCCACGGCCAGCACGCCGTCGTACGAGGCCGGATAGGTCTCTTTGACGTTGCCGCCCAGGCCGTCGTTGCCCGCCGAGGCGACGACCACCACTTCCGCGTTCAGCGCGTGGTTCACCGCCTGCTTCAGCACGGGTGTGGGCTCCACCGCGTTGGCTGTGTCCTGAGAGATGTTGATGACGTCGGCGTCCTCGCGGACGGCGTAGTTGATCGCATCGGCGAGGGTCAGAGCAGTGCCGTTCCCGTCGGCGTCGTTCTGCTGGATGGGGATGATCGTCGCCTCAGGCGCGAGACCGACGAATCCGGTGCCCGTCGTGGGACGGGCCGCGATGATGCCCGCGATCTTGGTGCCGTGGCCCACCGTGTCCGTGGTGCCGTCCTCTTTGCCGCGTTCGAGCTTGTCGCCGTTGTCGTCCTTGAGATCCGGGTCCATCATGTTTCTGCCGCTCTTGGTGTCCACCGCGTCCTTCAGCTGCGGGTTCTTGATGTCGACACCGGTGTCGATGACCGCGACCCGCACCCCCTTGCCCCGGGACTGTGTCCACAACTCGTCGAGCTGAACGCGCTGGAGCGACCAGGGCCTGCCCTCGTATTTCTTCCCGGGGTAGGTGCACTGGTCGGAATCCGCGGCGGCGGAAGGTGATACGGGCAGGCCGATCAGCGTGACCGCAGTGGCGGCCGAGACCGCGAAGAGGCGTCGGCACGTGCGAGTGTGAGTGTGTGGCATGGTCACCCTCACGAGCCCTGCGGCTGGCGGGCGGCGCCCGTCGACAGACGCGGTCCGGTCGGCAGGAACGCCGACCACGCGGCGGGGATCGGCGCCGGATCGACGTCCTTGTACCCGAGCCGGTTCTGGGCCTGCTGTGCTTCCTGTTGCGCCGCCTGCTGCTCTTCGTCCGATCCGGACGAACCGATACCGGAGTCGTCCGTCGCGCTGTCGCCGTTCGACTGCATCGCATAGCGCAGTCCGGTGTCGGTGACCAGGAAGACGAAGCCCGATTCCGTCGTTGAGCCCTTGAACTGGCGGAAGAGCTGGCCGGATCCCGGGGTGACATAGCCGCTGCTCGACCCGGTCGGCAGCGTCGCGGGGAAGTCGGTGCCCGCCCAAGTACTGAGCGTGGTGGTGCCGTTGTCCTCGTCCACCTCGCGCAGCACGTTGCACACCGTGTTACGGCTGTCCTCGCCGGTGCTCGCCGAGTTGATGGACTTCGGAGCGTCCTCCGGCCAGTCCCGGTCCTGCCCGAACGCCTCACCCGACTGAATGGCGCCCCGGCTGACCGGCCTCGCCTTTCCCGCCTGGCCGACGCCGATCAGGTCCTTACTGTTGAGCAGCAGCTTCGCGGTGAAGTCCGAGACGGGGGCGACCCGGCCCTCCAGGACCAGGTAGTGCTGGTTCCTGGTGCCGTCGGTGGCGGTGAGGACCGTGCCCACCTTGTTGGCCTCGGAATCCAGTTCACCGGGGGCGTCGGCGTCGGCTCCAGGGGTTCCGTCGATCTCCGGGAAGGTGATCCGGTCCCCTTTGTGCAGGGTGTCCAGCCAGCCGGTGGACACCCGCTGCGGCGTTGTGCCCGTGCCCACCAGGAGGCTCACCAGCAGGTTGTCCTTCTCCACCTCGTACGCCTTGCCCTCGGCGTCCACGACGTAGCGGGTCTTCGTCGCCGAATCCTCCACGTACAGCAGCTCACCGCCTCGCAGTTGGTTCGCGCCCTCGGTCTTCTTCTGCTCTCGTTCGGCGAAGACGAAGGACGCCTTCTGGATGGCCCTGCCGCCCTCGCCGGGCCGCTCGCAGACCGCCCAGCGCTTCGTGGCCCCGGCCTCCTTCGCGTCGGGCAGCCGGTCGGGGGCGTAGGGAATGCCGAGCGTCGCGCCGTGCGGGATCTTGCCGTTGTCGAGCGCCGACTCGTCGACGTTGATGACCTTGCCCTTGTCCGGGGCGAGGAGGAGCTTGGCGGAGGACATGTTCAGGACGGGGTGGAGCTGCGTCTTGCCGTCGGTCTTCAACACCACATAGCGAGTGGTGGACTTGCTGGCGATGATGACGTTCTCCTCGGGCTTGTCCCAGTCCTTGGGCGCTACCGGCTTGAACATCCCCCAGGCGCCGAACACCGCGAGAACCACCACACCGACGATCGCGCCGGGCACCACCGCGCGAAGCGGTCGGGGCGCGCCCTCCTCCGAGCCGGTCGGGCTCGGCTGTACGAACTGCGCGATCAGCCTTCGCTTCGCGAAGGTGTAGGCGTTGAGTTCGTCCCGTCGTGATGCCATCTGTCCGCTGTCCCTCTCCCCCACCGGGCGACCAGGCTCCCACACTCGCCGAGCGGGCCTGCTGTCGTACCAGCCCCCTACTATGCATGCTGGCGCTTCCGTCGCACTGCTCAGGTAGGGTGATCGGCCGGTCAACGCCCGTGGGAAATTTGGTAATTACGGACACGAGGGGGCAACGCGGCGATGGGTACGGCGACGCGCGAGCGCAATGGGCGGACCACCGGACAACCCCCTGACCAGTCCCGGAGCAATTCCCGACGGCAACGCAGCAACGCACAGCCGGGGACGCCGCCGCCGGCCGTTCCCGCGGCCACCACTCCGCGCGCCCTGTCGCGCACCAGCCGCGTCGGCCCCTTCCAGCTGCGTCAACTGGTGCTGATCGAGGCGGCGGTCGCCCTCGCTCTGATCGGTGGGGCGCTCGGCGGGCTCTGGCTGGTGCCCACCCTCGTCGTCGCCGCCGTGCTGGTGCTGATCGCCGTGATACGCCGCCGCGGTCACGCCGTACAGGACTGGGTGTCCACCGCCCTCGCCCTCCGCTCCCGCAGGCGGGCCGCGGAGCCCTGCGCCTGGGAAGTCGATCCGTCGCTGGTCCCGGTCGTGGAGAGCGTGCCGGGATTCGGTCCGTTCACCTACGTCGACCGGGACCGCCGTACGGTCGGCATGCTCGGTGACGGCTCGTTCCTGACGGCGGTGGTACGGGTCGAGGCGAGCAGCGACGCGCTGCGCCCCGTGTTCGGCGCGAGGTCGCTCCCGCTCTCCCTCCTGGGCGATGCCCTTGAGGTTGACGACATCGTCCTGGAGTCGGTGCAGTTGGTGCAGCAGGTGCGGGCCGCGCCCGCGCCGCATCTTCCCGAGCAGTCCGTGGCCCGGCTCTCGTACGCCCCGCTCCAGGAGCGGACCGGAGCGCCCGCGCTGCGGCTCACCTGGGTGGCGGTGAAGCTGGACCCGGAGCTGTGCCGGGAGGCCGTCGAGGCACGTGGCGGCGGGATCGAGGGCGCACAGCGCTGCCTGGTGCGGACGGCGGACCATGTGGCGAGCCGTATCACCGGAGCGGGTTTCCGGGCCGTGGTACTGGACCAGGACGAGCTGAACTCCACCGTGGCGACGTCGGCCTGCGCGAGTCCGGCGCTGTCCGCCCGCACGGGCCGGCCGGAGGCCGCGCCTCGTCGGCGTACGGCCGAGACGCCGCGCGTGTGGCGGTGCGACAACCGCTGGCACACCACCTACGCGGTGGCCCGCTGGCCCGAGTTGGGACGGGCCGCGACCCCGCTCCCCAAGCTGGCCGCGCTGCTCACGGCGGCGCCGGCGTACGCGACGACCTTCAGCCTCACCCTGCGGCCCGGCTCGCACCGGGGCTCGATGACCATGTCCGGTCATGTGCGGATCACCGGCGGCACCGACACCGGACTGGTACGGGTCCGGCGGTCGTTGGAGCAGGCGGCGCGGGCGGCGAAGGTCGGTCTCGTACGGCTGGACCGTGAACAGCTGCCCGGCGTGCTGGCGACACTGCCCCTGGGAGGTGCGCGATGACCGCCGGAAGTGGGACGGCACGCGGACTGCGGGGGCTGCGCGGCCCGCGCCACGCGGGACACGCGCTGGCCATCGAGGATCTGGGCGCGCTGTCGCTGCCCGTCGGGGACGACGGGGTGGTGATCGGTGACGACGCGGAGGGCCGCCCCCAGTTGGTGGGGTTCCACCGTTCGACGCCGTACGACGTGCTGCTGATAGGCGGGCTGTGGACGGCCCAGGTGCTGGCGCTGCGCGCGGCGGGCACGGGCGCGCGGGTGGCGGTCGAGACCGGGCGTGCCCAGGCGTGGACCCGGCTGGCGCAGGCCGCGGGCGCGGGACTGGACTGCATCACGCTC
Source organism: Streptomyces sp. NPDC102274 (assembly GCF_044766385.1). NCBI lineage: Bacteria > Bacillati > Actinomycetota > Actinomycetes > Kitasatosporales > Streptomycetaceae > Streptomyces > Streptomyces sp. NPDC102274. The sequence continues at coordinate 13,627 of NZ_JBIWLW010000051.1, forward strand.
CACGAGGTCGGTCGCGTCCCGCCGATGGGTGCGACGGTGGGCAGCCCGGTCGTGGTGGTACGGGACTGCGGAATGCGGCCGCCGCGAGGGCGCGTGGTGTCCTCGCCGTGGCAGTCGGTGCTGACCCTGCTGCCGTATCTGAGCCCGGTCGCGCCCCGGTTGATGCGGGGGGCCACGCTGGTCGGTGTCCAGCGGGTGTCGCCGCAGGAGGCGGAGCAGATCGGCAAGATCCTGGGGCTGTCCCAGGTCGAGTGCGAGGCACTGCCCACGCTCGCGGACGGGGTGACGCTCTGGTGCGCCGGGCGTGAGCGCCACTGGGTGATGACGGGCGCCACGGACGCCGAGACCGGACTGCTCGGTGTCGCCCGCCGGATGGACTGATTTCGTATCCGGATTCGGGTCGAGATTCGGACTCGGGCCGGGATTCGGGCCGGGATTCGGGTCGGGATTCGGACTCGAATCGGGATGGGGGATGGGGACTCGGATCGGGATTCGGCACCGGATCTTCACGTCGTGCGCGCACTGCGCGAACAGACCTCGAACTTACCCGAGCGCCCTGCCGGCTTGAGGGGGCTGTCCTAAGATGTCCGAAGTGACGTCAACCGTTACCGAAGGGAAGCTTGACTGATGGGGAGCGCACAGGAGAAGGAAGAGCTGTACGCCCTCGACATCTCGGGTGTCGAGTGGATCGGCGCCCCCGGCACGAGCGCGGACGAGGAGCGGGTCGAGATCGCCTATCTGCCCGAAGGTGCCGTCGCGATGCGGTCGTCCATCGATCCGGACACCGTGCTGCGCTACACCGAAGCGGAGTGGCGGGCGTTCGTACTCGGCGCGCGTGACGGCGAGTTCGATCTGCGCTGAGGCAGCGGAAGTCGCGGAGCCCAGGCACTGAGGCGGCCGGGACACAGGACGTCTCTGTAGGGGGCGCGCTTCGAACGGAGTGCGCCCCCTACGTGTGTCGGATGCGCGCTCCTGATGCGCGCTCCTGATACGCGTTCCGGATTCGGCTGTCGCCGGGGCGCGCGGTAACGACACCGAGACCGGATTGTTGGGCAGCGCTCACCTGACGGGCCGGAGCCGGGCCATGGGCAGCAGGTGCACCCGGCCGGTGTGGATTTCGCCAGGATCTCGTACAGAGATATACGGATTTGACCGCTCGTCCCGTTCACTCTCCGCCCCGCATTGTTCACTTGAGGGCAGACGGAGGGCGGTACATGTTGTACGGGACGGCCGTTGACGGACCGGGTCCGGCCTGACGTGTCGGCGCCGTTGACGATTAGGGTGGGTGGGGGCGCGGCAGCGTTGAACTTGTGGACAGGCCGACCGCGTCGTAAAGGGAAGAGCCGGGCGGACCGGACGTACAGATTCGGTCGCCCCCACCCACCACGGCACAAGGGTGCTCGACCACACCAGGAGGCAAAGTGAAGGGCGATCGGGACGAGATCCGCGGAGGCTGGAACCGGCCTGCCGCGGACGATCAGTCCGACGCGGAGCCCGAGATGACGGGTGAGTTCACCATCGACTACACCCCGCCGGCCTGGTACACGCAGAACACGCCGGGGGACGCGTCCGGTGGTGGCGCGGCGAGTACACCGCCGCCCGCGTCGTTCACGACCCCTCCCCCGCCTCCGGACGGTGCGCCCGTCGCCGTACCGGGGCTGCCCGCGGGCAGTGGCTTCGAACCCAACTGGACACCGGCGCATCAGCCGGCACCCCCGACGCAGTCGCCCATCCCCATGCCGCCGCCCGAGCCCACTCCGGGACCTGCTCCGGCTGCCGCACCGGCCCCGGCCCCGGCCACTGCCCCGGCTTCGACTCCGGCTCAGGCGTCGGAGCCCACTCCCGCCGCGCCCGAGCCGTTCGGTGGCGGCGACATCGAGAGCGGGTCGACCATGCGGTTCTCCCCGGCGTCTCTCAAGCGGGAGATCGCCGAGTTGGAGGGGACGCAGACCAGGACCGCGGAGAGCCCCGAATCCGGTGCTCCCGACGGACCGGACAGCGCCGAGGCCGTACGCGTGAGCGAGCCCGAGGCCAAGCCCGACACCGAGCCCGCGCCCGCGGTGGTCGCCGACGACACGGGGGAGGCCGAGGCGCCGGACGTACCGGAGCCCGCCGCCGACCCTGCCGCGGATGCCGAGGCTCCGGCAGAGCCCGAGGTCGCGGACGAGGCCGAGGGTTCCCGGGAGCATGAGGACGACGAGCGCGACGGCGACGCGACCGCCGACACCGACGAAGCGTCCGCCTCCGCACCCGTGGGCGCGGTCACGGACGCTGTTTCCCCGGCCCCCGCGCCTACGGACGAGCCCCAGGACGCTCCCCCGGCTCCCGCTCAGGTACAGCCCTGGGCCCCTCAGCCGGGCGGCGCCCAGAGCCCCGGACTGCCTCCGCTGCCGCCCGCGTACCAGCCTGCCGCGCCAACGGCCGCGCCGCAGTGGCCCGTACAGGCCCCGGCCCAGGTCCAGCCGCAGGCACCGCACGCACAACCGCAGCCCGAGCCCCAGCCGCAGAGCCCCGCGCAGGCACCGAACGCCTGGCCCGGACAGCCGCCGCAGAGCGGGTACGGCTTCCCCCACCAGGCCCAGCCCGGACACCAGGCCCAGCCGGGCCAGCAGGCCCAGCCCGGACAGCAGGCATACCCCGGACAGCAGGCGCAGACCGGACAGCAGGCGCACCCCGGCTGGCAAGATCACCCCGGCCAGTCCGGACACCCCGCCGCCGCGTTGCCGCCCGCCGTACCCGGTCCCGACGCCCCCGTCCCACCGGCGGGTTACGGCTTCCCGCACCAGCAGGGGCAGCCGGGTCCGTACTCGCCCGCTCCGCAAGGCGGTTACGGCTTCCCGCAGCAGAGCCAGGAGAGCCCACAGGGCCAGCAGGGCCAGCAGGCAGCGCCGGGCGGCTACGGATTCCCCCAACAGGGCCAGCCGGGACAGCCAGGCCACCCGGGATTCCCCGGCCGGCAAGCACACACCGATCAGCCGGGCGCCGGCGCTCCCGCGCCGCTGCCTCCGCAGACGTCCCATCTGCCCGTACCGGCCAACCCGAACCTCCCCGCACAGCAGGCACAGCAGCCCCCGCACACTCCTCAGCCCCATCAGGCCCAGCCGCAACCACTACCGCACCAGCAGCCCGCGCCCGGGACACCTCCGATGGATCCCCGTACCGGCGCCGCCTGGCCCTCCGCCGTCTCGCACGACCACCGCGAGCGGTCCGTGCCCGGCGCTCCGCTCGGCTATACGGCCGCCGTGGAGCTCTCCTCCGACCGGCTGCTGCGCAACAACAAGCCGAAGGCCAAGAGCAGCCGCAATCCGTCCGGCGGTTCGCGCTTCAAGATCGGCGGGAAGGCCGCGGAGGCGGAGCGGCTGCGCAAGCTCGAACTGATCCGTACACCGGTGCTCTCCTGCTACCGGATCGCGGTCATCAGCCTCAAGGGCGGTGTCGGCAAGACCACGACGACCACGGCACTGGGCTCCACCCTGGCCACCGAGCGGCAGGACAAGATCCTGGCGATCGACGCCAACCCGGACGCCGGCACGCTCGGCCGCCGCGTACGGCGCGAGACCGGCGCGACCATCCGTGACCTGGTCCAGGCGATCCCGCATCTGCACAGCTACATGGACATCCGCAGGTTCACCTCGCAGGCGTCCTCCGGTCTGGAGATCATCGCCAACGACGTGGACCCGGCCGTCTCCACCGCGTTCAACGACGAGGACTACCGGCGCGCGATCGAGGTCCTGGGCAAGCAGTACCCGATCATCCTCACGGACTCGGGTACCGGTCTGCTCTACAGCGCGATGCGCGGGGTGCTCGACCTGGCCGACCAGCTGATCATCATCTCGACCCCGTCCGTCGACGGCGCGAGCAGCGCGTCCACGACGCTCGACTGGCTGTCCGCGCACGGCTACGCCGATCTGGTGCAGCGCTCCCTCACGGTGATCTCCGGGGTCCGCGAGACCGGCAAGATGATCAAGGTCGATGACATCGTGCAGCACTTCGAGACCCGCTGCCGCGGGGTGATCGTGGTGCCCTTCGACGAGCACCTGGCGGCCGGTGCCGAGGTGGACCTCGACATGATGCGGCCCAAGACGCGTGAGGCGTACTTCAATCTCTCCGCGATGGTGGCGGAGGACTTCGTACGGGCCCAGCAGGCGCAGGGGCTGTGGACCGCGGACGGCCAGCCGCCGCCGCACCTCGTCCCGCCGATGCCGGGTCCGGGCCAGCAGCCGATGCCGGGGCAGTCCCCGTACGGCCAGCCGGTGCAGGGCCAGCCGTACGCGCCCCAGCAGCATCCCCACTACCCGCAGCAGCAGCCGCAGCCGCACCATCCGCAGCAGCAGCCGCACCCCTACCCGCCCCAGCAGCAGGCGGGCCCGCCCTCGGGACCCGGTGCTCAGCAGGGCTGGCAGCAACAGCAGCCCGCCCCCGCCGGCCAGCAAGCCGGTCACCCCAACCAGCCCGGCCATCCCAACCAGCCGGGTCACCCCAGCCAACCGGGCCAGCCGGACTTGCAAGGGCCCGTCCCGCCCGGTGGCTGGCCGCAGCAGCAGCCCCCACCGGCACCGCCAGCGCCTCAGCAGTAAGGCATCAGAGGTAGAGACCAATGAGGGGCCGCACCGTCTTCATGGTGCGGCCCCTCGCCGTATTCCCGCAGACCACACGGGGTATGGGCGGCCGTTGACTCAGCCGGACGGGCGCTGATAAACCTTCGCTTCACCAGTTGGCGAATCAGCAGTAACCCGGCTTCTCCGTGCGAGTGATAACACGAGGTCACCGTCCCATGGTCGAAAGAGTCTTCCCGCGCACGCCCCGGCAGCCCAGTCGGCAATCCGCCCGGCAGCCCGCCCGGCAGCCCGTCCGGCAACGCCCCCGTCTCCGTCTGCTCCTGGCCTCCGGTGCCGCCTCCGCCGCGCTCGTGGCCGGGTCCGTGATCCCCCTCAACCCGCTGCTTCCCGCTCCCCAGGAGGCCAGGGCCGCCGACGGCGACAAGGTGCTCACCGTCGCGGTCAGCCAGAGCGTCGACTCCCTCAGCCCGTTCCTGGCCCAGTCATTGGTCAGTACCAGCATCCACCGGCTGACCTACGAGTATCTGACCAACTACGACCCCAAGGACGCGCACACGGTCCCCGGCTTCGCCACCACCTGGAAGCCCTCCGCGGACAAGCTGACGTGGACCTTCACCATCCGCGAGGACTCGAAGTGGTCCGACGGCGTCCAGGCGACCGCCGAGGACGCCGCGTGGACGTTCAACAAGATGATGACGGACGAGAACGCGGCCACCGCCAACGGCAACTTCACCTCCAACTTCAAGAAGGTCACCGCACCCGACCCGGAGACGTTGGTCGTCGAGCTGAACAAGCCTCAGGCCACCATGACGGCACTCGATGTGCCGATCGTGCCCAAGCACATCTGGGAGAAGGTCGGCGACTTCTCCAAGTTCAACAACGACAAGCAGTTCCCGATCGTCGGCAACGGGCCTTTCATCATCACGGACTTCAAGGTCGACCAGTACATCAAGCTCAAGCCGAACAAGGACTTCTGGCGCGGTGCGCCCAAGTTCGACGAGCTGGTCCTCAAGTACTACAAGGACGGGGACGCGGCCGTCGCCGCGCTCCAGAAGGGTGAGGTGTCCTTCGCCTCGGGCCTCACCCCCGCGCAGGCCGCGGCGCTGAAGAACGTCGACAACATCAAGGTCAACGACGCTCCTGGGCGCCGTTTCTACGCGCTCGCCACCAACCCCGGTGCCCGCTCGCAGGACGGCGAGAAGTTCGGGAACGGGCATGCCGCGCTGCTGGATCCGGCGGTCCGCAAGGCGCTGTTCCAGGCCGTCGACCGCAAGACCGTCATCGACAAGGTCTTCCAGGGCCACGCCGTCGAGGGCAAGGGCTATATCCCGCCGCGCTTCAGCGCGTACTTCTGGGAGCCCTCGGCCGACCAGACGATCGCGTACGACCCCGCCGAGGCGGCCCGGACCCTGGACGCGGCCGGCTACCCGAAGAACGCCGCCGGCAAGCGCCTCGGCAAGGACGGCAAACCGCTCGCCTTCCGGATCCTCTGCCATGCCACGGACCCGAACGACAAGGCCATCGGCAAATATCTCCAGGAGTGGTGGGGACAGCTCGGTATCGGGCTGAAGGTCGAATGTCTGGACAATGTCTCCGACCCCTGGCTCGCGGGCGACTACGACCTGGCGTTCGACGGCTGGTCGGTCAACCCCGATCCCGACTACGTCCTCTCCATTCACACGTGCGGTTCGCTCCCCGCCACGCCCAAGGACAGTGGCGCCACGGACAACTTCATCTGCGACAAGCAGTACGACGACCTCTACGCCGAGCAGTCGGTGGAGTACGACCCCGCCAAGCGCGCGGAACTGGTCAAGCAGATGGAATCGCGGCTGTACGACACCGGGTATATGAATGTCATGGCCTACCCGAACGCGGTCGAGGCGTACCGTACCGACCAGATCAAGTCGATCACGACGATGCCGGAGGCCGCCGGCAATCTCTGGGGCCAGGACGGCTACTGGAGTTGGTGGTCCGCGGTGCCGGCCGATGACGGCGGCGGTTCCGGCGGCTCCTCCTCCACCGGTGTGGTGATCGGGATCGGGGCCGCTGTCGTGGTCGCTGCCGCCCTCGGTCTCTTCGTCGTGATGCGTCGCCGTTCCACCGCGGAAGACCGTGAATAACCGATGAGCACCGCAAGCACCCCGGGTGTGGTGCGGGACGCCGTCGACGGCCCGGTGAAGACCGGGCCGTCCGGCTCCGCCCCCACCACCTCGGGCACCAGGACCGCGTATCCGCTCTATGTGGCGGGCAAGCTGGGCGGCGCCGTCGTCTCGCTGCTCGCCGTCCTCGTCACCAGCTTCTTCCTCTTCCGGATCATCCCCGGCGACCCGGTCAAGGCCATGACCCACGGCGTACCGACCTCCGCCGAGCAACTGGCCACGCTGCGCAAGCAGTTCGGGCTCGATCTGCCGCTGTGGCAGCAGTTCACCGACTACTGCGGCCGGGCGCTGACCGGCGATCTCGGCACCTCGTACCAGTTCCACGCGCCGGTCGGTGAGCTGATCGCGGCGAAACTTCCCGCGACACTGCTGCTCACGGGCGTCGCCGTGGTGATCTACTCGGCGCTCGGCCTCTGGCTCGGCACCCGCTCCGCCTGGCGCAACGGCAGCCTGAGCGATCGCCTCAACACCGGTGTGGCGCTGACGCTCTGGTCCGTCCCGTCGTTCTGGCTCGGGCTGCTGCTGATCATCGTCTTCTCGGTGGGCATCGGCCCGATCCCGGGCATGTTCCCCACCGGCGGTATGGAGTCCGGCGACTCCTCCGGGTTCGGTTACGTCCTCGACGTGGCGCACCACATGGTGCTGCCGGTGGCCACCCTGGTCGCGGTCGGGTACGCGCAGACGCTGCTCGTCATGCGGTCGTCGCTGCTGGACGAGATGGGCGGCGACTATCTGACGACGGCGCGGGCCAAGGGCCTGCGGGACGATCTCGTACGACGCCGGCACGCGGTGCCGAACGCCCTGCTGCCCACCGTCACCATGGTCTTCATCAATCTGGGCCATGTGGCGGCCGGTTCGATCCTCGTCGAGACGGTCTTCTCCTGGCCGGGGCTCGGCGGACTGTTCTACCAGGCGCTGAGCGTGCCCGATCTGCCCCTTGTCCAGGGGCTGTTCGTCGTCTTCGCCGGGGCGATGATCCTGATGAACCTCCTCGCCGACCTGCTCTATCCGCTCCTCGATCCCCGGGTGGGCCGATGACCCTGGAGAAGACCCCGCCGCCCTCCGCGCCGCCCGCGGGACCCTCGTCGCCGTCGGCCTCCTCACTCGCCTGGGCCCGCCGACGTGGCTCGGTGACCCGCTTCTGGAAGGAGTACCGGACACACCGCGCCGGACTTCTCGGGCTCGCCGGGCTCGCGTTCATCGCTCTGATCGCCCTCTTCGCGCCGCTGCTCGTGGGCGACGACGTGCGGAGTGTGACCAACGCGCCCGGTACGGCCCTGGAGAAGCCGAGCGGTGAATTCCCGCTCGGTACGGACCAGTTCGGGCGCTCGCTGCTCGGCCTGCTGATCTGGGGCGCCAGGATCTCGCTGACCGTGGGGCTGCTGGCCGCCGCGCTGTCGGTGGCCATCGGCACGCTCGTCGGGGTCATCGCCGGGCACTACGGCGGCTGGTTCGCGACGGTGGTCATGCGGATCACCGACTGGTTCCTGGTGATGCCGACGCTCGTGCTGGCGATCGTCCTCGCGACGGTGATGTCACGGTCCATCTGGACGGTGATCCTCGCGATCGGTGTCACGAGCTGGCCGACCACGGCACGGCTGGTACGGGCCCAGACCATCGCCGTCGAGTCCCGTCCGTACATCGAGCGCGCCCGTGCGCTCGGCGGCGGCCATGGCCACATCATGACGCGCCATGTGCTGCCCAACGTGATGCCGCTGGTGCTCGCCCAGACCACCCTCGGCATCTCCAGCGCCATCCTGACCGAGGCGACGCTCGCCTTCCTCGGCCTCGGCGACCCCCTCATCATCTCCTGGGGCGGCATGCTCCAGGACGCACGCGAGGCGGGCGCGGTCTCCTCGGGACACTGGTGGTATCTGGCACCGCCCGGGATCGCGATCGCGTTCGTCGCGCTCGCCTTCACACTCTGCGGCCGGGCGATCGAGGCCGTGCTCAACCCGAAGCTGGGGGTGTCCCGTTGACCGACACGACACTGCTGGAGATCAAGGACCTCCATGTGACGTACGGCTCCGGTGCCTCCGCCGTACCCGCCGTACGAGGCGTCGACCTCACCGTCGAATCCGGCCGCAAGCTGGGCATCGCCGGTGAGTCGGGGTGCGGCAAGTCCACGCTCGCGCTGGCGCTGCTCCGGCTGCTGCCCGCCTCCGCGCGGCTGTCCGGGGAGATCCTGCTCGACGGCGAGGACGTCCTCACCATGAAGTGGGGCCGGCTGCGCGCCGTTCGGTGGGCGGGGGCGTCCATCGTCTTCCAGGGCGCGATGCACTCGCTCAACGCGGTGCACCGGATCGGGGACCAGATCGCCGAACCGGTGCTGCTGCACCGGCGCACCACCCCCGCCGCGGCCCGCTCGCGCGCCGGCGAACTGCTGGAAATGGTCGGCTTGCCGGCCGCCCGCGCGGACGCCTATCCGCACGAACTCTCCGGCGGACAGCGCCAGCGCGTGATGATCGCGATGGCGCTGGCCTGCGATCCGCGGCTGATCGTCGCGGACGAGCCGACCACCGCCCTCGATGTGATGATCCAGGCGCAGATCCTGCGGCTGATCGAACAGCTCGTCGCGGACCAGGGCATCAGCCTGCTGATGATCAGCCACGACCTGGCGGTCCTCTCGGACACCTGCGACCGGCTCGCCGTGATGTACGCGGGCCGGATCGTCGAGGAGGGTCCGGCGCGTACGGTGTACGACGCGGCCGAGCATCCGTACGGCCGGGCGCTGTCCGCCGCCTTCCCCCGCATCGGGGACCTCGCGTCACGGCGCGCACCACGCGGACTGCCCGGCGACCCGCCGGACCCGTCGGCGCTGCCGTCCGGCTGTACGTTCCATCCGCGCTGCGCGGTCGCACTGGACTCCTGCGCGACCGACGACCAGGAGCTGCGCGAGGCGAGCCCGGACCGCCGGGCGGCGTGCGTACGGGTGGGCTCGACCGCACCCGCGGAGGTACGTCCATGACGGCGTCCGCGACCACCTCTCAGGAGCCACCCATGCCCGCTGCCCCCCTGCTCTCGGCCATCGGGCTGAACGTCACCTTCCCCGGCCGCCGCGGCGCGCCGCCCGCCCGCGCCGTCGACGGGGTCGATCTCGACATCGGCCGCGGCGAGATCGTCGCGCTCGTCGGCGAGTCCGGCTGCGGGAAGACCACGCTGGCGCGGACCCTGCTCGGCCTGGTGCCGCCGACGGGCGGCGGGGTCAGCTTCGCCGGGGAACCGCTGGGGTACGGCTCCCGCACCCTCAAGGCGTACCGCAAGCGGGTCCAGCTCGTACTCCAGGATCCGAGCGGCTCCCTCAACCCGCGCCATACGGTGTACGACGCGGTGGCCGAGGGTCTGCGGATCCACGGCTACCGGGGCGACGAACGCGAAGCCGTCGCCGAGGCGCTCTCCCGCGCCGGTCTGCGACCGCCCGAGCGTTTCTTCCTCCGCTACCCGCACGAACTGTCCGGGGGCCAGCGCCAACGCGTCGTCATCGCGGGCGCGCTGGTCCTGCAGCCGGAACTGATCGTCGCGGACGAGCCGGTGGCGTCCCTGGACGCGTCCGTACGGGGCGAGATCCTGGCGCTCCTGCTCTCCCTGCGCGACGAACTCGGCCTCTCCGCGCTGGTCGTGACGCACGACCTGGGCCTCGCGTGGAACATCGCGGACCGGGTGGCGGTGATGTATCTGGGCCGGATCGTGGAGACCGGTCCGGTCGAGGACATACTGACGAATCCTCAGCATCCGTACACGCGAGCGCTGTTGTCCGTCCTCCCCGAGTCGGACGGCTCCCCGGTCATCCTCACGGGCGAACCCCCGGACCCGTCGCGCATCCCGGCGGGCTGCCGTTTCCACGCGCGGTGCCAGGTGTTGGCGTCGGGGGAGGCGGAGAGGGCGGGGGTGGCGGAGAGGTGCCGTACGGCGGCGCTGCCGGTGCTGACGGGTGGGGCGACTACGCAGGTGGCGTGCCATTGGGTGGGGGCGGGTTAGGGCCTTTCGTTTGGATCAGGCCGGATCAGGGAGCGGGGGCTGGTGCCGTGGATCGCAAGGCGGAGGAGGGAGCCGACGCGGAGGGGCACCTCCCACGCCCTTGAGGCTGTGGGGGAGTCGGCGACTGACGACAACGTGGCGAGGCATGGTACCAGGGCTCGCGAGCCCTGCCTGATCCGAACGAAAGGCCCTAGGTCGCGGGCACGGGGGTGCGGGCGCGTCGTCGTGGGCCGGGGGCCAGGGGCCGTCGGAGTGGTGCGCGAGAAGCGGCCTGGTTGATCCCGGCGGGCCCCGTATCGGACCTCAGCGCCGGGCCAGCGCCAGCACACTCAGACCGAACATCAAAACGCCCAGGGGGAGATGGACCGACGGGACGTGCGCGATGCCGAGCACGACCTGGACCGAGGCGAGTACGAGGAAACCTGACGCGTGCCATACAGGTCGAGGCGAGCCGCCGCCCGGCTTCCACGCCAACACCGCCGCGAGCACATACAGCATCGTCGCCCCGTACATCACACGGGCTCCGACACTGTGCAGCGTCTCTCCGTAGGACGAGGTCAGCAGCAGTCCGGCGGAGACCGCCTGAAGGAAGATGGTCAGGGTCTGCAGGGCGATCGCGATCCGCAGGAACGAGGAGCCTCGCTGTACGTTCGCCGTCGCCGTCACCTGAGTGGCCATGTCACAGTCCCCTTTTCCGCTGTCGGGCAGCAGATCGATAAGGTCTCACCAGCCCGACGACGCGGGCCTGCGAAAGGTAAGGCGAGGGGCGGCCGGAAGCATGGGGACTGTCGGGACCGGCACAGATGAGATAGTCGGCGAGCAACGCCAACTGATCAATGTCGCTTACCGGTTGCTCGGTTCGGTGACCGAGGCCGAGGACGCCGTACAGGATGCCTACGCACGCTGGTACGCGCTGCCACGAAGCCGGCAGGAGGAGATCCTGTCCCCCGGCGCCTGGCTGACGACGGTGACCAGCCGCATCTGCCTGGACTCGCTCGGCTCGGCGCGGGCCCGCCGTGAACGCTATGTCGGCGTGTGGCTGCCCGAGCCACTGCCCGACCGCACCGACCGGGACCACGCGGGCGGCGCCGACCCCACCGGCCCCGCCGACCCCACCGGCCCCGCGGACCCCGCCGACCAGATCGTCCTGGACGAGTCGGTGGCCATGGCCTTCCTCGTCGTCCTGGAGTCGATGACGCCGGCCGAGCGGGTGGCGTTCGTCCTGCACGATGTCTTCCGGTACCCGTTCGCCGAGATCGCCGACGTTCTCGGCCGGACCCCCGCGGCCTGCAAGCAACTGGCCGCCTCCGCCCGGCGGCGGGTGGGCGTCGCGCGCGCTCCGGTGACGGCGACCGGCCGGGCCGACGTGGTGCGGCACGTCAAAGAGGCCTGGGAGACCAAGGACATCGCAGCCCTCGTCGGTCTCCTCAACCCGGCCGCCGTGATGACCGCCGACGGCGGCGGCCTGGTCGGTACCGTCCTGCACCCGGTCGAGGGTGCCGCGCGCATCGCCCAGTACATGGTCGCCGTTGCCGACAAGGCTCCGGGGCTCGAACTCCTGGAGCGGTCGGTCAACGGTGTGCCGGGCCTGGTGGCCCAGCGTGCCGGCGTCGTCATGACCGTAGCCTCGTTCGACGTCTCCGACGGGCGCGTCACCCGGATCTGGGCGGTCCGCAACCCGGAGAAGCTGCGGCCGTGGGCGCGGGTGGCCGACTAAGGGCTGTCCAGCGGCTTCACGCCGATGTCCCGGACGAGGCGGCGGTACTCGTCGTGGTCGTAGCCCCGGTCGCCGAGTACACGGCCCCCCGCCGGAAGGCGCTACGCGTCGTACGCCTCTGTGAGGGCCCGCGACCTCTTCACATCGTCCGTGATCGCTTCCAGCAGCGCCTCGATCGACTCGAACTTCCGCTGCCCCCGCACATACGACAAGAAGTCCACGGTCACATGCAGCCCGTACAGATCCAGCCCCACCCGGTCGATCGCATACGCCTCGACCGTCCGCTCCGTGCCCTCGAACTGCGGGTTCGTCCCCACCGAGATCGCCGCCGGCATCCGTTCCCCGTCCGCCGTGAGCCACCCCGCGTACACCCCGTCCGCCGGGATCGCGGTGTGCGGCAGGGTCTCCACGTTCGCCGTCGGGAAGCCGAGCTCACGTCCGCGCTGCGCCCCGCGTACGACCACGCCCTCCACCCGGTGCGGCCGGCCCAGGATCTCCGCCGCGCCCGCGACGTCGCCCTCGGCGACCAGTCCGCGGGTGAGGGTGGACGAGAAGGGCTCGCCGCCGCCCGCGTCGCCGGTCACATAAAGGTCGACGACCTCGACCTCGTAGTCGTAGGTGACCCCCAGATCGGCGAGGACGGCGACATTTCCGGCGGCCTTGTGGCCGAAGCGGAAGTTCGGGCCCTCGATGACCGCGCGGGCGTGCAACTTGTCGACCAGGACCTTCACGATGAAGTCGGCGGGCGACAGCTTGGAGAACTCGACGGTGAAAGGCAGGATCAGCAGCGCGTCCACCCCCAGGTCCGCCATCAGCTCGGCGCGCCGGTGGTGGGGCGCGAGCAGGGGCGGGTGGCTGCCGGGGCGTACGACCTCGCTGGGGTGCGGGTCGAAGGTCACGACGACCGACTGCACCCCCAGCTCGCGCGCGCGTTCCACGGCCCGTCCGATGATCAGCTGGTGACCGCGGTGCACCCCGTCGTAGGAGCCGATGGTGACGACGCCGCGCCCCCAGTCCTGGGGGATGTCCTCCAACCCACGCCAGCGCTGCACTGTGACCGCTCCTCGCCCGAAACTGTGTACGTCATTGCCGATTACGCAGCTCTAAGACTGCCATGCCCGGCGCCCACGGCCCTCACCGGCACCGGAGAACCCGGCACGGCCGAACACGCCCCTGTGCACCGGGGGTGCGCTCCGAGCGCCCGGCCTGTGGGGTGAGTGGCGGGTGTGGGGTGGACAGACCCTCCTGGGAGGGGGACCGTGGGGCGGGCAGGCGTGCCTGTCCGCCCCACGGTGGAGGGGTCAGCCGAAGACAGCGAGGCTCTTGGCCTTGCCGTTCTGCTCCTCGACCAGCGCCACGAAGCGCCCCTCGGGGTCGAACACGGCCACCGGGCCCGTCGCGTACGAGGGCATGTCCAGCCGCACGCCGTTGAGCAGCAGCTTGGCCCGCCTCTCGTCCACGTCCCAGCGTGCGAACGCCGCGGCGGCGGCCTCGGCGACGGGCATGACGGTCAGCTCCTCCTGGAGCTGGTCGAGCGTCTTCGCCGCGTCGAGCGCGTAGGGGCCCACCCGGGTCCTGCGCAGCGCGGTGAGATGGCCCCCGACCCCGAGGCCGGCGCCGAGGTCGCGGGCGAGGGCGCGGATGTACGTACCGGAGGAGCAGACGACGGAGACGACCAGGTCGAGGACCGGAGTGCCGTCCTCCGCGACCGCCTCGCGGACGTCGTAGAGCCGGAACGAGGAGACGGTCACCGGGCGGGCCGGGATCTCGAACTCCTCGCCGCCGCGCACGCGCGCGTACGACCGCTTGCCGTCGATCTTGATGGCGCTGACCTTGGAAGGCACTTGCATGAGGGCGCCGGTCAGCGCCGCGATCCCGGCGTCGACGGCATCGCGCTTCACCGCGGAGGCGTCGGTCGAGGAGGTGATCTCCCCTTCCGCGTCGTCGGTGACGGTGCTCTGCCCCAGCCTTATCGTGCCGAGGTACTCCTTCTCGGTCAGCGCGAGATGTCCGAGGAGCTTCGTGGCCCGCTCCACGCCGAGGACGAGGACGCCCGTCGCCATGGGGTCGAGGGTGCCGGCGTGGCCGACGCGGCGGGTTCTGGCGATCCCGCGCATCTTGGCGACGACATCGTGCGAAGTGAAGCCCGACGGCTTGTCCACGATGACAAGCCCGTCGGGCGTGGTGTTCTGCTGAGTCATTCCGCGGCGGCGCCGTCCGTGTCGTCCTCGTCGTCCTTGCGGTACGGGTCGGCCCCGGCCGCGTAGGTCTTGCCGGTCGACACCTCCCGTACCTCCGCGTCCTTGGCGCGCGCCTTGTCGAGGAGGTCCTCGATGGTGCGGGCGTTGTCCGGCAGGGCGTCGGGCACGAACGCCAGCGTCGGGGTGAAGCGGACGCCGGTCTGACGGCCCACCTCGGAGCGGAGGACGCCCTTGGCGCTCTCCAGGGCCGCCGCCGAGGCCGCGCGCTCCTCGTCGTCGCCGTAGACCGTGTAGAAGACCGTGGCCTCCCGCAGGTCGCCGGTGACACGGGCGTCCGTGATGGTCACGAAGCCCAGTCGCGGGTCCTTGATACGGCGGTCCAGGGTCTCCGCGACCACGACCTGGATGCGATCGGCCAGCTTGCGGGCCCGCGCGTTGTCGGTCACCGGTCCGTCACTCTTCCTTCTGGGTTTTCTTGTGTACTGGTCAGTCTTCATCGCCGTGCAGACGCCGTCGTACCGACAGCAGCTCCACCTCGGGGTGGCCGGCGACCATGCGCTCGCACCGGTCCAGCACATCCGTGAGGTGCGCCCAGTCACCGGACACCACCGCGAGACCGATCTCGGCCCTGCGATGGAGCTCCTGGCCGCCGGTCTCCGCCACGCTCACCGCGAATTTCCGCTGGAGCTCGGCGACGATGGGCCGGACGACAGAGCGTTTCTCCTTCAACGACCGTACGTCGCCGAGGAGCAGATCGAAGGACAGCGTCCCCACATACATGCGTTTCCGGATCCCCGCCGGTACGGGTTCAGATGCCCTGCCAGCGCTTGGCAGGGGCACAAGAACCGTACACGGAACGGCCGGGGCCGATCGACGGAATATGCGTCCCGTCGACCGGCCCCGGACCGGTTGCCGTGCGTCAGCCGCGCGGCTTCTCGCGCATCTCGTACGTCGCGATGACGTCGTCGATCTTGATGTCGTTGAAGTTTCCGAGGTTGATACCACCCTCGAAGCCTTCGCGGATCTCGGTGACATCGTCCTTGAAGCGGCGCAGACCCTGGATGTTGAGGTCCTCCGCGATGACCTTGCCATCGCGGACGAGCCGGGCCTTGGTGTTCCGCTTGACCTCGCCGGAGCGGATGAGAACACCCGCGATGTTGCCCAGCTTGGACGAGCGGAAGACCTCGCGGATCTCCGCCGTACCGAGCTCGACCTCTTCGTACTCCGGCTTGAGCATGCCCTTGAGGGCGGACTCGATCTCCTCGATCGCCTGGTAGATGACCGAGTAGTACCGGACGTCCACGCCTTCGCGCTCGGCCATCTGCGCGGCACGCCCCGCGGCGCGCACGTTGAAGCCGATCACGATGGCGTCGGAGCCCATGGCCAGGTCGATGTCCGACTCGGTGACCGCACCCACACCGCGGTGCAGGACCCGGATGTCGACCTCGTCGCCGACGTCGAGCTGGAGCAGCGAGGACTCCAGAGCCTCCACCGAACCGGACGCGTCGCCCTTGATGATGAGGTTGAGTTCCTGCACCAGACCGGCCTTGAGGGCCTCGTCCAGGTTCTCCAGGGAGAACCGGACGCCCCTGCGGGCGAAGGCCGCGTTCCGCTCACGAGCGGCACGCTTCTCGGCGATCTGCCGGGCGGTGCGGTCCTCGTCGACCACGAGGAAGTTGTCGCCGGCGCCGGGGACGTTGGTGAGACCCAGGACCAGGACCGGCGTCGACGGCGCCGCTTCCTCAACGTTGTTGCCGTTGTCGTCGAGCATCGCCCGGACCCGGCCGTACGCGTCACCGGCGACCATCGTGTCACCGACGCGCAGCGTGCCGCGCTGGACGAGCACGGTGGCGACGGCGCCGCGACCGCGGTCGAGGTGTGCCTCGATGGCGATACCCTGCGCGTCCTGTTCCGGGTTGGCCCGGAGGTCGAGCGAGGCGTCCGCGGTGAGGACCACGGCCTCCAGCAGGCTGTCGATGTGCAGACCCTGCTTGGCGGAGATGTCGACGAACATGGTGTCGCCGCCGTACTCCTCGGCCACCAGACCGAACTCGGTGAGCTGGCCGCGCACCTTGGTCGGGTCGGCGCCCTCGACGTCGATCTTGTTGACCGCGACCACGATCGGCACGTCGGCCGCCTTGGCGTGGTTCAGCGCCTCGATCGTCTGGGGCATCACACCGTCGTTGGCCGCGACCACCAGGATCGCGATGTCGGTGGACTTGGCACCACGGGCACGCATGGCGGTGAACGCCTCGTGACCCGGGGTGTCGATGAAGGTGATCTTGCGCTCTTCACCGTTGACGTCCGTGGCGACCTGGTACGCACCGATGTGCTGGGTGATACCGCCGGCCTCACCCGCGACGACGTTCGTCTTGCGGATCGCGTCCAGCAGCCTGGTCTTACCGTGGTCGACGTGACCCATGACGGTCACGACCGGCGGACGGGACACGAGGGCTTCCTCGCCGCCCTCGTCCTCGCCGAACTCGATGTCGAAGGACTCGAGCAGCTCGCGGTCCTCCTCCTCGGGGCTGACGATCTCGACGACGTAGTTCATCTCGCCGGCGAGGACCTGGAGGGTCTCGTCGGAGACGGACTGCGTGGCGGTGACCATCTCGCCGAGGTTCATCATCACGGCGACGAGCGACGCCGGGTTGGCGTTGATCTTCTCCGCGAAGTCGGTGAGCGACGCACCGCGCGACAGCCGGACCGTCTGGCCCTGGCCGCGCGGCAGCATCACGCCGCCTACCGACGGGGCCTGCATGGCCTCGTACTCCTGGCGCCTCTGCCGCTTCGACTTACGGCCACGACGGGCGGGCCCGCCGGGACGGCCGAACGCGCCCTGTGTGCCACCACGGCCGCCGGGACCACCCGGACGTCCGCCGAAGCCGGGACGGCCACCGCCGCCACCGAAGCCACCGCCGCCACCGGGACGACCCGGAGCGCCGCCACCGCCGCCGCCACCCGGGCGACCGGCGAAACCGCCACCGCCGCCGCCACCACCGGGACGGCCGGCGAAGCCGCCACCACCGGGACGACCGCCGCCGCCACCGGCACCGCCGGGACGACCGCCGCCACCGGGACCACGGCCACCGCCGGGGCCACCACCGGGACGCGGACCGGCAGCGGGACGCTGCGGCATCATGCCCGGGTTCGGACGGTTACCACCGGGGCCACCGCCGGGACCCGCGGCGCGGGGCGCCTGCGGACGCGGCATACCGCCGGGGGTGGGACGCCCGCTCTGTCCACCGGGACCGGCCTGCGGACGGGGACCGCCCTGACCGGAGCCCTGCGGGCGCGGACCACCGGGGGCACCGGGGCCGCCGGGACGCGGGGCGCCGCCGGGACGGGGCGCCTGCGGGCGCGCCATTCCGGTGGAGCCACCCGAGGTGAAGGGGTTGTTGCCCGGACGCGGGCCCGCGGGGCGGGCACCGGGACGCGGGGCCTGGCCGGGACGCGCACCGCCGGAGCGGCCGCCCTGGCGCTGGTCGCCCTGGCGCTGGTCTCCCTGACGCTGATCGCTCTGGCGCTCACCCTGGCGCTGGTCGCCCTGGCCGCCCGTGGGGCGGTTGGACGGACGCGGGCCGGGGGTGGCACCGGGTCGCGGACTGGCGGCCGGGGCCGCCGGGGGCGCGGTGAACTCCGGGACGGCCGGTGCGACGGGCGCCGGCTTCGGCGCGGCAGCCGCGGGCCGCGGAGCCGGACGCGGACCGGGCGTCGGCGCGACGGAGGGGGTGCTCCTGGGAGCCTCGGCGACGGCCGGCTTGGGGGCCGGGACACCGGGCTTGGGGGCAGCGGGACGAGCCGCCTGCGCCGGGGAGGGCGCGGCGGGCCTGGCAGGGGTCGCCTTGCGGGGCGCCCCGGGCTTGGCAGCGGGCTTGCCGGCGTTGCCGCCGGGCCCCTGCAAAGCGTCAGTCAATTTGCGTACAACCGGCGCCTCGATCGTCGACGACGCCGAACGGACGAATTCACCGAGTTCTTGGAGCTTGGCCATGACGACCTTGCTCTCCACGCCGAACTCCTTGGCGAGTTCGTATACCCGGACCTTAGCCACTTCGCTCCTTTTAGGTCCGGGTTACCGCCGGACCGTCGCTACTTCATGGGCGTACTCATCGCGTACTCATCGAGTGCTCATCGCAATCTCGACCTACTTCCAACTCGCGAGGTACCTGAACCGCACGGGGCTCCGTGCCGTACTTCTTCCTACAGTGCTGCCTGCACTGTGATCGCCTCGACCACCCGGCGCAGCTCCGCGCTGTCGAGCGGTCCCTGGACCCGGAAGGCCCGGGGGAACGCCCGGCGGCGGACCGCCAGATCGAGACAGATCAAGGCGGGGTGCATATACGCACCCCGGCCGGGCAGCGTACCGCGTTGATCGGGAACACATTGTTCTCCGCTCACCACGATGCGCAACAGATCGTTCTTGGCCGCTCGCTCCCGGCAGCCCACGCAGGTTCGCTCAGGGCATGCACGGTCGATCGTCCGGCCAGACACCTTCAAGTCTACCTCCCCGCGCCGACCTCACCCCTCTGGGGCAAGGTTCGAACGCCTACAGCCCGAAAGATCGCGTGGATGCCCGGCGGGGCCCGGTCACGGCGTACCGCGACGGGCCGCCACCGCCGGTCGTTCCTTGATCATTCGAGCCGCATGGTCAGCCGCGGTCGCGACCGCGGTTCCGGTCGTCACGCCCACGGTCCCGGTCGTCGCCGCGGTCGCGGTCGTCGTCCGCCGGCTCCGTGTCCGGCCGGATGTCGATGCGCCAGCCGGTCAGCCGGGCGGCGAGCCGGGCGTTCTGCCCTTCCTTGCCGATCGCCAGCGACAGCTGGTAGTCGGGCACGGTCACGCGCGCGGAGCGGGCGGCCATATCGACCACCTCGACCTTGCTGACCCGGGCCGGCGACAGCGCGTTCGCCACCATCTCGGCGGGGTCGTCCGACCAGTCGACGATGTCGATCTTCTCGCCCAGCAGCTCGGCCATCACATTGCGCACACGCGCGCCCATCGGGCCGATGCAGGCGCCCTTGGCATTGAGACCGGAACGTGTCGACCGTACGGCGATCTTGGTGCGGTGGCCGGCCTCGCGGGCGATCGCCGTGATCTCGACGGAACCGTCCGCGATCTCCGGGACCTCCAGCGCGAAGAGCTTCTTCACCAGATTGGGGTGGGTACGGGACAACGTCACCGACGGCCCGCGCACTCCCCTGGCCACCCTGACCACGTACGTACGCAGCCGAAGGCCGTGGGTGTACTCCTCGCCGGGCACCTGTTCCTGCACCGGAAGGATGGCCTCAAGCTTGTCGTCCAGCTTGACCAGGACGTTCTTCGGGTCCTTGCCCTGCTGGACAAGACCGGCGACGATATCGCCCTCCCGGCGCGCGTACTCGCCGAAGGTGACATCGTTCTCGGCGTCCCGCAGCCGCTGCTGGATGACCTGGCGGGCGGTGGTCGCGGCGATCCGGCCGAAGTCCGACGGGGTGTCGTCGAACTCCTTGGGCTCCTGCCCCTCCTCCAGATCGGCCGGGTCCTCCTTGGCCCAGACCGTGACATGGCCGGTGTCCCGGCTCAGTACGACCCGGGCGCGCCGGTGGCTGCCCTCGGTGCGGTGGTAGGCGATGAGGAGGGCCGATTCGATCGCCTCGACCAGCAGGTCGAAGGGAATCTCCTTCTCTTGTGCCAAGCCCCTCAGGAGCTTCACATCGATGTCCACGGCTACGCCTCCTCTTCCTTCTTGTCCTTGCGGCTGAACTCGATCTCCACGCGCGCCTTGTCGATCCCCGCGAACTCGATCCGGCGGGCGGTGGGCTTACGCCCCTTCACGCCCGGGACTTCGAGGTCGAGCCCCTCGTCGTCGACGGTGAGAATGCGTGCCACCAGCTCGCCGTCCTCGCGGAGCTGGAACCTGGCCAGCCGGCCCACGGCGCGCGCATAGTGGCGGTGCTCGGTCAGCGGGCGCTCCGCCCCGGGGGAGGTCACTTCGAGCTGGTACTCGTCCTCGCCCATCGCGTCCGTCTCGTCGAGCTTGTCGGAGATGGAGCGGCTCAGCTCGGCGCACTCGTCGAGGTCCACGCCCTCGTCGGAATCCACCACGATCCTCAGCACACGACGCCTGCCTGCCCGGGACACCTCGATCTCTTCCAGATCCAGGTCCTTCGCGCTGACGAGCGGTTCCAGCAGTCCGCGCAGCCTTTCGCTCTGGGTGGTGCTCATCCGGGTGACTCCTCGGCCGCGTGTGCTGTTGTGGGATCGTCGCGTGTCAGATCAAAGGGTATCCGGTCCCAAGGGGTGTTGCCGTCCACCTGGGGGTGACCCGCGGGTACGCTCGCCTGCGGTGATCATCGCGAAGCCCGAGGAGAGACGCGTGGGGCGCACGGGGACGACACGGAGGCATGCGCTGATGGCCGCGGGCGCCACGACGGCCGGTCTCCTGACCGGCTGTACCCAGGATTCCCCGGCCGAGGACAGCCCGGCGGGAATCGCGCGCGCGGCCGAGGCCGAGCGCGCGCTGCGGGTGCGCGCGGCCGGTACCAGCCGGGAGTTGCTGAGGCAGTACGACGCCGTGCTGACGCGGCACCCCGGGCAGCGTGAGCGGCTGGCTCCGCTACGGGCGGCGGTCGTACGGCAGTTGGCGGCGCTGGCCCCGGAACCGTCCGAGTCCGCGAGCCCGGCCGCGTCGCCGTCCACCGCTCCGTCCGTGTCCGTCACGGCCGCGGCCCCGGCGCCCGGCTCGCCGGCCGTCCCGGCGGAACCCGCGGCGGCTCTCAGGGCGCTGGCCGCGACCGAGCGCCGTACCAGCGACGCGCACACCGCGACGCTCATGGAAGCGCCCCCCGAGCTGGCCCGGCTGCTGGCCTCGCTCGCGGCGGCGAGCGCGGCCCACGCCTATCTGCTGACGGAAGGATCCCGCTCATGAGCACGGCGCGGACGGCAGGCACGGCAACCGGAGCGAGCGGTGGTGCGCTGGACGCCGCGCAGGCCGCGCTCGCCGCGGAGCACGCCGCGGTGTACGGGTACGGGGTCGTCGGCGGTCGCGTCGGCGGCGCACGCCGGAGCGAGGCCGGCAGCGCGCACGCGTCGCACCGGGCCCGGCGCGACGCGCTGGCGCGGACCGTACGGGACCTGGGCGGCACGCCCGCCGCCGCGGCCCCCGCGTACGCCCTGCCCTTCCCCGTACCGGACTCCGCCGCCGCCGTACGGCTGGCCGCCGATCTGGAGGACCGGGTCGCGGGCGTCTACTCCGATCTCGTACGGGCCGCGGAGGGCCCCCTGCGGCGGGAGGCGGCGGGCGCGCTGCGCGAGGCCGCCGTGCGCGCGGTGCGCTGGCGCGGGACCGGCGTAGCCTTTCCTGGGCTCGCCGAGCGCGCGTGAGCCCGTGAGCTCGGAAAGGGAACAACGCACGTATGGGTTTCGAACCGCCGCGGCGTCTGGTGTGCACGCTCGGCGAGAGGTACGGGGAGACCACCGCCACCGCGTGGCTGGAGCGGCTGCCCGGCATCGCCGGTGAGGCGGTCGCCCGGCGGCAGCTGGAGGTCGAGCGGGTGATCGCGCCGGGCGGCCGGAGCGGTCTGGTGCTGCTCGTACGGCGGTCCGACGGCTCCCCGGCGACACTCAAGATCGTCCCGCCGTTCGCGGCTCCCTCGCTGGAACGGGCGGCGCTGGCGCACTGGAAGGGCTGGGGAGCGGCCGAGCTGCTCGACACCGGGGACGACGACGGCACCGACGCCCCGGACTCCGCCGGTGGCGCGCTGCTCCTGGAGCGGCTGCATCCCGAGGTGTCGCTGCGCTCCCTGCCGGAGGCGAAGTCGCTGCTCGAAGCGGCGGGTACGGTGCGCCGGCTATGGGTCGACCCGCCCGGCGACCATGGCTTCGAGACGGTGGCCGAGCGGACCGCGCGGGAAGCGGCGGCGCTGCGGACGACGGCCGACGACACGCTCGCGCCGCTGGTGTCGGCGGCGCTGGCGGCGCGCGACGAACTCTGCGCCTCCGCCGCCGAGGTACGGCTTCTGCACGGCGCCTTCGGCCAGGGCAAGGTGCTCGCCGGTGACCGCGCGCCCTGGCTCGCGGTCGGTCCGGAACCGCTGGTCGGTGAGCGCGCCTACGATCTGGCCCGGCTGGTGCGCGACCGGGTCGAGGACCTGGTGGCGGCCTCGTCGGGAGCGTCCTCGGCCCGTCGCCGGGTCAACAGGCTGGCCGATTCGCTGGACCTGGACCGGGAACGGGTGCGTGGGTGGACGCTGTTCCGGGCGGTGGAGTCGGGGGTGCGCACGCTTCGGGCGGGCCGTCGGCAGAGTGCGGAGCTGCTGCTGGAGTTCGCGGGCTGGCTGTAGGCCCCCGTCTCTGGACGATTTCCGCACCGGACGGGCTGGGTACCTCGCGGGACGGGCTCGGCATGCGAGCCCGTCCCGCGATGAGCGCCGGTCAGGCAGTCAGGCGCGCGATCGCCTCCGCGACGGTCAGTTCCTCGCGCTCGCCCGTACGGCGGTCCTTCAGCTCCAGGACGCCTTCGGCCGAGCGGCGGCCCGCCACCAGGATCTTGGGGACACCGATCAGTTCGGCGTCGGTGAACTTCACGCCCGGCGAGACCCCGGGGCGCTCGTCCACCAGCACCCGCAGACCGGCCGCCGACAGTTGCTCGGAGACGTCCAGCGCCAGTTCCGTCTGGAGCGCCTTGCCCGCCGCGACGACATGCACGTCCGCCGGGGCGATCTCGCGGGGCCAGCACAGTCCCTGCTCGTCGGCGCTCTGCTCGGCCAGGGCCGCCACCGCACGCGAGACGCCGATGCCGTACGAGCCCATGGTCACGCGGACCGGCTTGCCCTGCTGGCCGAGGACATCGAGCTGGAAGGTGTCGGCGTACTTGCGGCCGAGCTGGAAGATATGGCCGATCTCGATCGCGCGGTCGAGCTTGAGACCCGTACCGCAGACCGGGCAGGGGTCGCCCTCTTCGACGACGACCACGTCCAGATAGTCGTCGACCTCGAAGTCCCGTCCGCAGACCACATCGCGCGCGTGGGTGCCGGGCTTGTTGGCGCCGGTGATCCAGGCGGTGCCGAGCGCGACCCGGGGGTCCGCGATGTAGCGGATCTTGAGGCCCTGCGGGCCGACATAGCCCCGTACGAGCTCGGGCCGGTCCTCGAAGTCCTCGGCCGTCACCAGCTCCACCACCGCGGGCGCGAGGTGTTCGCCGAGCTTGCCGAGATCCACCTCGCGGTCACCGGGGACGCCGACAGCCGTGATCTCGCCGTCGACCTTCACGAGCAGGTTCTTCAGGGTCGCCGAGGCCGGCACCCCGAGGAACGCGGCGAGCGTCTCGATGGTCGGGGTGTCGGGGGTGTCCAGCTCCTCGACCGGGCCGGGCTCGGTCTCCACGGGCACGGGCGCGACGAAGGTGACCGCCTCCGTATTGGCGGCGTAGTCACAGGCGGGGCAGTCCACGAAGGTGTCCTCGCCGGCCGCGGCGGGAGCCAGGAACTCCTCGGAGGCGGAGCCGCCCATCGCGCCGGAGACCGCTGAGACGATACGGAAGTCGAGGCCGAGGCGCGCGAAGATCTTCTGGTACGCCTCGCGGTGCAGCGCGTACGACTCGGCCAGGCCCTCGTCCGTGGTGTCGAAGGAGTACGAGTCCTTCATGTGGAACTCACGGCCGCGCAGCACACCGGAGCGCGGCCGGGCCTCGTCCCGGTACTTCGTCTGGATCTGGTAGAGCATCACCGGCAGGTCCTTGTAGGACGTGCACTGGTCCTTCACGACCTGGGTGAAGATCTCCTCGTGCGTGGGGCCCAGCAGATAGTCGCCGCCCTTGCGGTCCTTGAGGCGGAACAGCAGGTCGCCGTACTCCGCCCACCGGCCGCTGGCCTCGTACGGCTCCCTGGGCAGCAGCGCGGGCAGCAGCACCTCCTGCGCGCCGATGGCGTCCATCTCCTCGCGGACGACGCGCGAGATGTTGTCGAGGACCTTCTTGCCCAGCGGCAGCCAGCTCCAGATGCCGGCGGACGTACGGCGGACATAGCCCGCGCGGACGAGCAGCTTGTGGCTGAGCGTCTCGGCGTCCGCCGGGTCGTCGCGCAATGTCTTGACCATCAAACGGGACATGCGCTGGACCTGGGACATGGGGAGCACTCCTGCGTTCTCTCGGCTGATGCCAGGAGGTTAACCGGGGCACGCCCGCGGGCGGAAATCAGTTGTCCGCGCCGCCCGCCCTGCGCAGCGGGAGCGGGGCGCCCATCACGGCGTACGGCTTGGGGGCGCTGGGGAAGTGGACCTGGCGGGCCAGGTCCGTGTAGCCGAGCGCGCGGTAGAGACGGCGTGCCGGGCTCTCGATGTCGATCGCGGACAGGATCGACTTGGGTTCACCGGCGCTGTCGGTGATCGCGGTGATCAGGGCGCGGCCGATGCCCCGGGCCTGGAACTCCGGGTGGACATGCAGCTCGGTGATCACGAAGGAGTCGACGAGCCACCCCTCGGAGCCGGTGGCGCGCAGATACGGCTCGACGATGGTGGACCACCAGTGGGCGCGGTCATTGGGCAGGCCGTAGACGAAGCCGACGAGCCGGCCGGCCGCGGTGGTCGCGCCGAGGGCGCGGGAGCCGCGCAGCAGCAGATGCCGGAGCACGATGTGGCGGCGTACCTCGATCTCGTCGTCGCTGAGCCCGAAGGCGAGGGCCTGTACGGCGAGCGCCTCATCGACGCGTGCGGCGAGATCTACCGGCCCTACCCGTACGTCGGGGGTGCGGGGGCTGCCCCCGGAAATGCTCAGCATGGGCCGAACCCTACTTTCAGAACAGCACGCTCATGAAGGCACCCACTTCACGGAAACCCACCCGGCGGTACGCGGCTCTGGCGGGGGTGTTGTAGTCGTTCACGTACAGGCTCACGACGGGCGCCACATCGGCCAGCGCGTACCTTACGACCGCCGCCATGCCCGCCTCGGACAGGCCGCGGCCGCGGAATTCGGGGTCGACCCAGACGCCCTGGATCTGGCAGGCCCGGGGGGTGGCGGCGCCGATCTCGGCCTTGAAGGTGACCCTGCCGTCGTCGATACGGGCGAACGACCGTCCCGCGCCGACGAGTTCGGCGACACGCGCCTGGTAGAGCAGTCCGCCGTCACCGGCGAGCGGCGAGACACCGACCTCCTCGGTGAACATCGCCACGCAGGCGGGCATGATCACTTCCAGCTCGGCCTTGTGGATACGGCGGACGAGGGGGTCGGGCGCGACCGTGGCGGGAACCTGCTCGGTGACCATCAGCGGCTGGTGGGCGCGGATCTCGCGGGCCGGCCCCCAGCTCGGCTCGAGCAGCCGCCACAGCTGGGCGGTGGGCTCGGCGGGGCCGACTATCGAGGAACAGCGCCGGCCCGCCCTGCGGGCCCGGTCGGCGAAGGCGCTCACGGCCTCGGGGGTGGCGCAGATGGGTACGAGATTGGCGCCGGAGTAGCAGAGCGAACGCAGCCGCCCGTCCGCGTACCAGCCCCACATCTCGCCACCGAGGCGCCAGGGGTCGAGCCCCGCGACCCGTACGCGGGACGTCACGAAGGTGTTTTCGACGGGCTCGCTCTCCAGGATGGCGAGCGCGGCGTCAAGTTCGCGGGGTTCGAGGACCCGGGTGGTGGTCTGCGTCAACACGAGGGGGCCTCACCATACGTCTGCTGATCTCCGCACTGTACCCGGCCCCTTCCCGGTATGCCGCTCATCGGAGCGAGATCCGGTATCGCCGCAGGTCAGAGCGTGAAGGGGCCCGCAGCCGATGCCCGGGTGGGCGGTGGCTGCGGGCCCCGTCGCGAACATATGTCCATGGCCGGACACGGTGGCCGGACACGAGGGGCGCGGTCAGCTGACGGAGACCTCGGGCTCGCCCGAGGCGATGCCGTCCTTCTCCATCTGCTCCGCGATCTTCATGGCCTCGTCGATGAGGGTCTCCACGATCTTCGATTCCGGGACGGTCTTGATGACCTCGCCCTTGACGAAGATCTGGCCCTTGCCATTGCCGGACGCGACACCGAGATCGGCCTCACGGGCCTCGCCGGGACCGTTCACGACACACCCCATGACGGCCACGCGCAGCGGGACCTCCATGCCCTCCAGACCGGCCGTCACCTCATCGGCGAGCTTGTAGACATCGACCTGCGCCCGGCCGCAGGACGGACACGAGACGATCTCCAGCCGACGCTGGCGCAGATTGAGCGACTCCAGGATCTGGATGCCGACCTTGACCTCCTCCGCCGGCGGGGCGGAGAGCGAGACCCGGATCGTGTCGCCGATCCCCTCCGACAACAGCGCGCCGAAGGCCACCGCGGACTTGATGGTGCCCTGGAACGCGGGTCCCGCCTCGGTGACCCCGAGGTGCAGCGGGTAGTCGCACCGCGCCGCCAGCTGCCGGTACGCGTTGACCATGAT
Organism: Streptomyces sp. NPDC102274; assembly: GCF_044766385.1. NCBI lineage: Bacteria > Bacillati > Actinomycetota > Actinomycetes > Kitasatosporales > Streptomycetaceae > Streptomyces > Streptomyces sp. NPDC102274. Next base: position 40,627 of record NZ_JBIWLW010000051.1, read on the forward strand.
CACCGGGTCGTTGTGCTTCAC
>NZ_JBIWLW010000052.1:0-38596 GCF_044766385.1 Streptomyces sp. NPDC102274
GCCGGACCGGCTCTCGCCACCGGCGCCGGACCTGGCCCAAAGGGACTTCACCGCCGACGCTCCGGACGAGAAGTGGTGCGGCGACATCACATACGTGCGGGGCGCAGCCACGTGGCTCTACCTCGCCCGCGTCATTGACATCCCTTCCCGCCGAGTACTCGGCTGGTCGATGGCCCCGCACATCCGAGCCGAGCGTGTCATCGACGCGCTCCAGAACGCGGTCGCGGCCCGTGGCGAAAATGCTGCCGGGGTGATCTTCCACACGGACCGCGGATCGCAGGACACCTCGGCCGCGTTCGCCCAGGTCTGCGACCGGTACCGCGTCCGCAGGAGCATGAGCAGGGCCGGCTCACGCTATGACAACGCCCCGGCCGAGAGTCTCTGGCAGGGGCTGAAAAGGGAGACGACGTACAGGAAGCTGTTCTTGACGATGCGGCAGGCGAGGCTGGAGATCTTCCAGTGGCTCACCTACTACAACGCCCGCCGCCACCACAGCACGCTGGGCCACCTCTCCCCGCCGGAGTTCGAACAGCAGCACCACAGGACAGCTAAACCCTCACTCGCAGCATGAACCCCTGTGTCCACACTCCGGGGGTTACCTCAATCAGTCCCTTGATCTCGATGAGGTCGAGCACCGCGGACAACGGATCGCTCTGCATACGCACACCCTCGCAGATTCCGTACGATCGCGAAGAAAGTTCGAACGAGCAGGCATTCACCGTATGGAGAAGCGCGGGCACAGTGAAGGCATGCCCTCCTTACCTCGTCCGCCCCTTCGGATCAACGGAACCGACGTCGACCCGCCCGACGACCCGCGCGTCTCGCTGCTGAACCTGCTGCGCGACCGGCTGCATCTGCACGGCACGAAGAAGGGATGCGATCAGGGCGGGTGCGGTGCCTGCACGGTTCTGGCCGACGGTGAGCGCGTCCTGTCGTGCCTGACGCTGGCCGTCCAGTGCGCCGGCCGGGAGATCGTCACAGTCGAGGGGCTGGCCGACGAGGAACAGCTGCACCCGCTGCAGCAGGCGATCATCGACCATGACGGACTCCAGTGCGGCTACTGCACGCCGGGACAGATCTGTTCGGCGATCGGTATGGCCGGCGAGCTGGACCGGGGTGTACCCAGCCACGTCACCGCCGACCTCTCCGCCGACTCGCCCGCGCTCACCCGTGATGAGTTGCGTGAGCGGATGAGCGGGAACCTGTGCCGGTGCGGAGCGCACAACGGCATCGTCACCGCCATCGCGCAGACGTACGCGGAGGACCGGCTGAAGGCACCACGACGCCAGCCCGCAGGGGCGGCGCGATGAAGCCGTTCACCTATCACCACGCCCGGGACGTGGCCGACGCAGTGCAGTTCGGCGGCCTGCCGCACGCGGCCTATCTCGGCGGCGGGACCAACCTCGTCGACCTGATGCGCGTCACCGCCGCGCAGCCGACCTCGGTCGTCGATGTATCGGACCTGCCCGCGTCCATCGCCGAACGCGAGGACGGTGGCCTGTCGATCGGCGCGGGCGTCAAGAACACCGCGCTCGCCGAGCATCCCGCCGTACGCACCCGATTCCCGGTCCTTGCCCGGGCCATCGTGGCGGGCGCCTCGGCGCAGATCCGCAACATGGCGACCGTCGGCGGCAACATCATGCAGCGGACGCGATGCCCCTACTTCTACGACGTCAGCGGATCACGGTGCAACAAGCGCCATCCCGGGCAGGGCTGCGACGCGGTCGAAGGACTGAACCGCGGCCACGCGATCCTGGGCGCCTCCACGGCGTGCGTCGCCACCCACCCCTCGGACATGTGCGTGGCGCTTGCCGCGCTCGACGCGGTCGTCCACCTCGAAGGCCCGGCCGGGACGCGCGTACTGCCCCTGACGGATCTGCACCGGCTGCCGGGCGACCAGCCGCACCGCGAATCCGCCGTGGAACCAGGTGAGTTGATCACGTCGGTCGAGCTGCCCCCGCTCCCGCGTGGCACGTCCTCGGCCTACCGCAAGGTCCGCGACCGGGCGAGCTACGCCTTTGCGTTGGTGTCGGTGGCCGCCGTCGTCCGTGTCCAGGAGGGCACGCTCACCGACGTACGGCTCGCGCTGGGTGGTGTCGCGGCCAAACCGTGGCGCGCCTACGAAGCCGAGCAGATGCTCCGGGGCACACCCGCCACCCGGCAAGTCTTCTGGGCGGCCGCCGAGGCCGAGTTGGAGGGTGCTCGGGCCCTGCGCGACAACCAATTCAAGATCACCCTGGCTCGGCGCACGATCTGCTCCGTCCTCGGAGAGCTGACGGGAGGGGCGGCATGAACCGGCGGGCGCGGGACCGGCAGCGGACAGAGATGCCGGGCGCCATCGGCCTTGGCCCGCAGAGTTGGGCGCCGGGTGGTGATCCGGATCCGTTGGCCGTCCGCCGCGGCGGGAGGATTGGCGCCGCCACCTCACGTATCGACGGCGCTTTGAAGGCCCGGGGGCAGGCACCGTTCGCCGCCGAGTTCGTGCTCGACGCCGTGGCGTACGCGTCTTTGGTGTTCAGCACGATCCCCAAGGGACGTATCACCGTGCTGGATACAGCCGCTGCCGAGGGCACGGCCGGCGTGGTGCTGGTGATGGATCACCGCAACGCCCCGCTCATGCGTCCGACGCCCGTGGTGGGGAGCGCGCCGAAGGCCTCCGGCGGTGATGATCTGCCGGTCATGCAGGATGACCTCGTCCACTGGAACGGCCAGCCCGTCGCGCTGGTCCTGGCCGAGACCCAGGAGCAGGCCGACCACGCCGCCTCCCTGGTCGAGGTGGGCTACGAGGTGGGGCAGGCGACCACCACCCTCGCGCAGGCCACGGCCAACGGCACCGAGCCCGGTGAGGTCTTCGGCATGCCTCTGCATGTGGAGATCGGCGACGCGGAGGCCGCGCTGGTGGCCGCGCCCACGAGTGTGGACGTCACGTACCGCACGCCGTACCAGAATCACGCGGCCATCGAGCCGCACGCGGCCACGCTGGAGTGGCGCGGTGGGCAGTTGTGGGTGCATGACGCTTCGCAGTCGGTGACGCACAGCGCCTGGTCGCTCGCCCAGGTCTTCGGCATCGACGAACAGCACGTCCACGTCACGTCCCCGTTCGTAGGGGGCGGCTTCGGCGGCAAACTGCTGTGGCGCCACCAGGTGTTGGGGGCGGCGGCCGCCAAGCTCGTGGGACGGCCGGTGCGGATCGCGTTGACGCGCGGGGGTGTGTTCCGGATGGTGGGCGGCCGCCCGTGTACCGAACAACGGGTGGCCTTGGGCGCCGACGCCGAGGGCAGGCTCCGCGCCGTCGTACACACGGGAACGTCGGTGACCACGCGGTACAACGTGGCGTCCGAGCCGTTCACGCTGGGGACGATGAGTGCCTACGCGGCTGGCAGTTTCCTGCTGGACGTGCAGGTTGCGTATCAGGACATGGTCGCCAACAGCACCATGCGTGCCCCGGGAGGTGCCGTCGGCACCTTCGCTCTGGAATGCGCCATGGACGAGCTCGCGGCCGAACTGGCCATGGATCCCATCGCGTTGCGCATCCTCAACGAGCCCGACAAGGACCCGGTCAGCGGCAACGCTTTCTCTTCGCGCAACATTGTCCAGGCCTGGCGCGCGGGGGCGGACCGCTTCGGCTGGGACCGCCGTCACCGGGTGCCCGGCACTGTCCGCGAGGGCGATTGGTTCGTGGGCATGGGCTGTGCCACCGCCTCACATCCCTACGTACGCCAACCCGGAGGCGCCGCCCGCATCACGCTGACCAAGGACGCGCACGCCACCGTAGAGGTCGCGGCGCACGACATGGGGATGGGGACCGCTACGGTGCAGACGCAGATCATCGCGGACCGGCTGGCACTCGACCCGCGGCAGATCACCTTCCGCTTCGGCGACTCGGCGCTGCCCGGTCTGGTCATGGCGGCCGGCTCGCACCAGAACGCGTCCATCGGCGCGGCGCTCGTCGCGGCTCAGCGTGCCCTGGTCACCGAGCTGCTGGACTTGGTCGGCGACCACCCCTCACCGCTGACGGGGCTGACCGCGCATCAGGTGGGAGCGCTCGACGCAGGCCTCGCCCACCTCGACGAATCCGGCCGGCACGAGAGCTACGCGGCCATCCTGAACCGGTCCGGCCGCGACCGGATCACCGTCGAAGCCGACGCGCCGCCACCCGCCGAGATGGGCGGCTGGTCCATGCACTCCCTGGGAGCGATGTTCTGCGAGGTACGCGTCCACGCCGCCACCGGCGAGACGCGCATCGACCGCTTCCTCGGCTCGATGGACTGCGGGCGCGTGCTGAACGCCAAGACCGCAGCGAGTCAGATCCGCGGCGGCATCATCATGGGCATCGGCCTCGCCCTCATGGAGGAGACCCACTTCGACGGGCGCACCGGCCGCGTCATGAACCCGAGCCTCGCCGAGTACCACATCCCCGTACACATGGACGTGCCCGAGATCAACGTGATGTTCACCGACATCCCCGACCCGCACGCTCCGGTCGGCGCGCGCGGCATCGGCGAACTCGGCATCACCGGCACCGGCGCCGCGATCGCCAACGCCATCTACAACGCCACCGGCAAACGCGTCCGCGACCTTCCCCTCACCCTCGACAAAATGCTCTGACCACACCCAGCCCGGCGCCACGGCCCGTAGCCGGAGGACGAGTTGGTCACTGCTGAGCGGCTGACCGGGGAGCCGCCTGGGGAAGAGCCAGGTCCCTGGCGCATCTACCAGCGTGTGACCGCGCCGACTGGCGATCAGTTCCTCCATCACCCGGTCGGGGCGGGGGCGGGGTCGTCCGCGACCGCCCCGGGGGCACGGACGGCCTCCATCACCGTCTCGAACATGGTGGAGTCGTTGACGTTGCCCGGGGTGGTCAGGAAGGACAGCGCCAGACCGGGGCGGTCCACCACGAGGTGGACCGGACAGGTAGGTGGCGGCGAGCGCCAGTTCGGCTCCGATGCCGAGACCGGCGACGAATCGGGTGATGACGATGATCAGTGGGTTCGGCGAGAGGCCGCCGAGGAATGACGCCATCGAGTAGATCGCCAGGTTGAGGAGAAAGGCGCGCTGTCGGCCCAGTCGGTCGGCGAGTCGGCCGAACAGGATGGCGCCGAGGAACTGTCCGGCGAACGCGCTTGCGAGCACCGCCTTCAGCGTGCTGATCGACAGCCCGAAATCGGTCTTCAGCACGACGGATATCGTGCCGGCGAGGAATATCTCGTAGATGTCGAAGAACAGGCCGAGACCGATGATGACGACCGCGATCCTGTGTGCGCGAAGGACGGGCAACCGGTTGAGGCGTGCAGCGATCGTCGCGGAGTTGTGAGCGGAGTCGCTGGAGGGCCACGTGGAAGATTCAGCCATGGGCAACCTTGCGGAGTGGAGCATCGCGGGGTGCGGTGTCGTGGTTCGCGTACACCGTTCAGAAGTCGTGGTTATCCACATACGCCCCGTTTGCACCATCTGGTGCCTCATGCGCCCCGCGATGCTTGAGTCCACCGACACGGTCCAGCCGAAGTCGTCACCGGCGTCGGCCGCTTCGGGTGTCGGCCCGAGCGCTCGTCACGGCATGCGTGTAGGGGGGATCGGTGATGATGCCCGGACTGTACGGTGACGCCTCCAGGTGCCGGCGGGTTGTGTTCCTGCTCCGCTGTTCGCGACAGGTGGGAGGCAGGAGTGGTCAGAAGCCCTGCTGTGACGCCGGGATGGGCTGCCGCCGCGCCGCGCCCCTGAGAGGGGTGCGGCTGGTTCGCCAGGGCCGGCCGGGAGTCAGGGAGCGTTCTGTCGCTGGGTGCGGCAGGTGACCGTGGTCAACCGCTCTGGTTGGGTGGAGGTCCACTCGCCGAAGCCGGTCGGGGGGCGGGGGGCGGGGCACACCCTTCCTGACCGCACGGAGACGACCCCGCCATGACTGGTGACGGTGAGCCCAATGGGGCGCAGTCTTCACAGTGCGGTTCGTGTGCGGGGCCGTCCCACGTGTCGCCCGCGGTCGTAGCGGGCAGAAGACGGCAGGTCAGCGCTGTGGCGGGGTGACGCCGCTGAACCAGTTCAGGGCGCTCGTGGCGGTGCTGACCTCACGGTCGCCGACGGCGGTGAGGGCGTCGAGGGTAGCGAGCTGATCCGCAGTCAGAGTCAGTTCCGCGGCTGCGGCGTTCTCCGCCATGAAGGCGACGCGGCGGGTACCCGGTATCGGGGTGACGTCCGGGCCCTTGGCCAGCAGCCAGGCGAGTGCGATCTGGCCCGGGGTGGCCTCGTGCTGGGCGGCGATCTCCCGTACGACTTCGACCGTGTGCATGTTGCGGTCGAAGTTCTCGTCCGAATACCAGGGCAGGTTGCGGCGGTGGTCGTTCTCCGCGAGATCATCACGCGAGGTGATGGTGCCGGTCAGAGCACCGCGGCCGAGCGGGCTGCTCCGGTGCACGAACAGCCCGGAATCCCGCCACGACCCCGCGGTCGCCGCCGTGCACCTCGCGAAGGCGGGACTCGCCGACCAGTTCGCCGTGTACGAGCGGGAAGGTGTCTGGCACTTCGCGGCCGGCTCGGCCGTGACCGTCACCGCGGACGCCGACGGCATAGCCGCCCGGGCCGACGGAAGGACCTGGACGTCCGGTGTCGGCAACCAGCCGCTGGGGGCGTTCGCCGAGGCCCTCGCCGCTCTGGACAACGCGGCGTGCGGCGAGCGTCACTTCTACGGCTGGGCCGCCTTCGAGCTCGCGCACTTCCTCCACGGTGACCCGGCGGCAGGCGGCACCGCGCCCCTGTTGCACGCGCTGGTTCCGTGTGTGGAGGTTTCCCTCACGAGCGACCGGGCCGTTGTCCGAGCGTTCGACGAGGCATGGGCGCAGAAGGTTGGTGATGTTCTCGCCGAACCTTCCGCGGTGCGCGTCACGGTCGACGAGGTCACGCCGGCCGAGGCCGAGGGCATCATCGCCGCGGGCACTGCGCTCTATCGAGAAGTGGTCGCCCGTACCGTCGCGGACATCCGGGCGGGACATCTGGAGAAGGCCGTACTCTCCAGGAAGGTGCCGCTGCCCGCGGGGCCCCGCACCGACTTCGCCGCGTCCTACCTCGCGGGCCGACGCGCCAACACCCCGGCCCGCTCCTATCTGCTGGACCTCGGTGGGCGCAGGGCGGCCGGGTTCAGCCCGGAGACCGTGCTGGAAGTCCGGGAAGACGGACGGCTCAGTACCCAGCCGTTCGCGGGAACCCGCGCGCTGGGTACCGACCCGACGGAGAATGAACGCCGTCGGACAGAACTGCTCACGGACCCGAAAGAGATCCATGAACACGCGGTCTCTGGGCGCCTGGCCTGCGACGAGATGGACACGGTCTGCCGGCCCGGCTCCGTGGTGGTCGAGGAGTTCATGACGGTGAAGCCGCGCGGGTCGGTGCAGCACCTGGCCTCGCGCGTCACCGGCCGACTGCGGTCAGGGGCCGGACCGTGGGACGCGTTCGCGTCGCTCTTCCCCGCGATCACCGCCACAGGCGTGTCGAAGCGAGCTGCTCTGGGCGTGCTGGCCCGCTACGAGGAGGGGCCCCGTGGCCTGTACGGCGGGGCGGTGTTCCGGGGGAGCACCGACGGCTCACTGGACGCGGCCCTGGTCCTCCGTACGCTGCTGGGAGAGGGAGACGACGTCTGGCTGCGCGCGGGAGCCGGTGTCACCGGGCAGTCCCTTCCCGAGCGGGAGATCGAAGAGACGTGCGAGAAGCTCCGCAGCGTCGCTCCCCATCTCAGGTATGCCGACGGCTGACGCCTTCCCGCCGACACGAGAAGCGGGCCCGGACCAACTGGCGGCCCGGGTCCGCGGTCCGGGCCCGTCCATCTGCCAGGAGGGTGGTCACCACTGTGCGCGTTGTCCTTCCCCGCAAGGGGGGAGCCGAGCCGGCGCCCACTACTTCTGGTCGGACCCCAGGCTTAAAGGTACTTGTGTGAGGAAATGATTACGTCCGAACAGTTGTCGGGGTTGGGGTCGACCTGTACCAAGGGAGAGGTCCTGTCGTGGGGGAGCACCTTTTTCTGCGGCCTCGACTGGAGCCACCGCTCACGTCACTGCTGGACGACGGAACGTTCCTGCACTCGCTTGTGGATGCGCTCGGCTCGCCGCTCAACGTGCTGCTGCCGGAACGGATGGCCGAGAACGCACACAGGTTCCAGGCCGTCTACCGCGAGCACCACCTGGCCGGGAGGGTGTACTTCGCGCACAAGGCGAACCAGTCCAGTGCCCTGGTGCGGCGATTGGCGGCGGAGGACCCGGCTGCCATCGGTGTCGACGTGGCCTCGCTGGGGGAGCTGCGCCACGCCCTGGGCTGCGGCTTCACACCGGACCGGATCATGGCCACCGGCCCGAAGGACCCGGACTTCCTGTGGCTGGCGGCTCGCGTCGGGGCGACGGTGAACCTCGACTCGCGCGGCGAGCTGGAGCAACTGGCCGAGTTGGTGCGGAAGTACGCCCTTGCCCGGGTCGATGTCCTGCTGCGGCTCTCCGGTTTCGAGTCGGCCGGAGGCCCGGAGGAGCCCGGCGTGCGGCTGCTCTCACGGCGTAGCCGCTTCGGCTCGCCCGCCGGGGAGGTGGGTGAGTTGCTGTCGGCGGTCGAACGGCACCGTGACGCCGTCGAGTTGGCCGGTGTGGCGTACCACCTGGACACGACCGGTCTCGCGGAGAAGGTCCGCGCGTTGGAACGCTGTGTGATGGTGATGGACGAGTGCCGTGCACGGGGCCTGGCGCCGCGTGTCGTGGATATCGGCGGTGGTTTCGGGGTCGGTTACGTCACCGACGCCGCTGAGTGGGACAGCTACACCACCGCGTTGACCGAGGCTGTGCTCGGCACCCGTCCGGCCCTGACCTGGCGCGGGCACGGCTACGGTTTGCGGAACGAGGGCGGCACGGTGCGCGGGAGCGCGGCGCTGTACCCGGCGTACCGCCCCACCGCCGGGCCCGGCTACCTCGACGAGTTGCTGTCGTCGCCCGCCCCCACCCTGGGGCGTCCGTCGTCCACTCTGCTCCTGGAGCACCTCTACGACCTGTACGCCGAACCCGGCAGGGCACTCGTCGACCAATGCGGACTCTCGCTGGCCCGGGTCCTGGACGTACGGCGTACGGGGGAGGGGGCCGAGGAGTATCTGGTGCGCCTCGGCATGAACGCCGGGGACATGAGCCTGGAGGAGCACGGTGTCCTCGTCGACCCCATCCTGCTCCCGCGCTTCGCGGCGGGAAGCGACAGCGGTGAGGGACCGGTGGGGGTGTATCTCGTGGGCAATCTCTGCCTGGAGGCCGATCTGATCACGCGCCGCAAGGTGTTTCTCCCCCGGCTGCCGCGTGTCGGTGATCTGCTGGCGTTCGCCAACACCGCGGGCTACGCGATGGACTTCCAAGCCCACCGCGCCCAACGGCAGCCGGTGGCCCGCACCGTGGCCGTCGTACCGGAGGGCGGCTCTTGGCACTGGTGTCTGGACGAGGAGTACTGGCCGATCACACACCCCGGGGGAGCGTTGTCATGAGGTACGGCAGCATCACGGAGGCCATCGGCAACACGCCGCTGGTGCGCATCGACCCGGCCGTGCACGGCCTGCGCCACATCGACCTGTACGCGAAGCTGGAGATGCTCAACCCCTTCGGTTCGGTCAAGGACCGGCCCGCCTGGAACATGGCTCGCCCGTTTCTCGAAGGCGTGGCCGAGCGCGATGAGACGGTCGTGGAACTCTCCAGCGGCAACACGGCCAAGGCCCTCGCCCTCCTGGCCGGGATGCACGGGGTGCGGTTCAAGAGCGTGACCAACCGGATGCGGGTGCCGGAGATCAAGGAGTTGCTCCTGCTGCTGGGCGCCGAGATCGAGGAACTGCCCGGGCAGAGCGAGTGTCTCGACCCGACCGACACGGACGATCCGCTCACCCGTTTCCATCAGGCGCTCTCGGAGCCGGGGAGCGCGTATCTGCACACCGATCAGTACTTCAACCCGCGCAACACCGAGGCGCACGCGGCGGGCACCGGCCCGGAGATCGTCAAGGACCTGGACGGGCGGGCGCCCGACTGGTTCATCGCCTGCGTGGGCACGGCCGGTTCGTCGACCGGGGTGGCGAGCGTGCTGCGTGAGCACGACCCTGAGGTACGGGTCCTCGGCCTGGTCGCCCACAAGTCGGACTTCATCCCCGGCATCCGCACGATCGACGAGGTGCGCCAGGTCGGCCTGTTCGACCCGGCGACGTACGACACGATCGAGTCGGTCACCTCCGGGGAGGCCATCGACGGCATGCTGACCCTCATTCGCCGCTGCGGACTGCTGTCCGGGCCGACCGGAGGCGCCGCCTATCAAGGCGCGGTGCGTCATCTGCGGCTGGTGGACGCCGAGTTGGCGGATTCGGAGCGCCGCCGGACAGCGGTCTTCATCGTCTGCGACCGGGCCGAGAGCTACCTGAGCTATGTGCGGCAGAGACGCCCCGAGCTCCTGGGCAGGCCGCGCCGCGGACATGACGCCTCCGCTCTCACCGACGCCGAGGTGCGGGCCGGGGCCAAGGTCATCGACAGCGGCGACGCCCGCCGGTGGATCGCCGAGGGAGAGCCGTCCCCGCTCGTCGTCGATCTGCGGGGCCCGCACGCCTACGCCGCGCTGCACATCGAGGGGTCGGTCAACATCGTCGATGAGCTCTTCGACGAACTCGTCCGCGCCGGGCTGCCCTTCAGCAAGCGGCGGCCGGTGCTGCTGGCCTGCCCGGTCGGCGAGAAGTCCGCCCGGTACGCCGCGCTGCTGACCCGCATGGGGCATCCCGATGTGCGCAGTCTGGCCGGCGGCATCGTCGCCTGGCGGGATGCGGGCGCGCCGCTGGTGCGGGAGTGAGTGCCGTGCGTCCCCTCGATGAGGACGAGCAGGCCGATATGGCCGACTGGCAGCGGGAGGTGCGGGAGCAGTTCCCCATCATCACCGCCCACCCCGATCTGGCCTACCTCGACAGCGGGGCCACCTCCCAGAAGCCCCGGGCGGTACTGGAAGCGGTTCAGTCGTACCTCACGACGTCGAACGCCAACGCGGGGCGGGGCACCTACCCGTGGGCCAACCGGACCACGGAGCTGGTGGAGAGGACCCGGCGCCGGGTCAAGGAGTTCCTCGGCGACCCGGATCCGCAGCGCTCCGCGGTCCACTTCACCAGCGGCACCACCGAGGGGCTGCGCATCATCGCCCGCGACTGGCTCACCTCGTATCTCGGCGACGGCGACGAGATCCTCGTTCCCTTCGCCGACCACCGGGCCAATCTGGACCCCTGGCTGGAGGCTCAGCGGCTCCTGGCCGGCCGGGGAATCGACGTGCGCGTGCGGGCACTGCCGTACCAGGCCGAGTCGGGCGACTACGACCACCGGGCGCTGGAACAGGTCGTCGGCCCTCGTACCCGTTTCGTCGCCGCCACGCACGTGCACCACGTGTACGGCGCCGACATGAACGTGCACCGCATCCGCGCGGCTGTCGGCCCTGACGTACCGATCTGTCTGGACGCCGCCCAGAGCGTCGGCCACCTGCCGGTCACCGTCGACGATTCGGCGCTCGACGTGGACTTCATGGTCTTCTCGGGTCACAAGGCGCTCGCGCTGCCCGGTACGGGCGCGGTCTGGTCGCGCAACGCCCGCGGCCCGGTGTTCGAGCCCGGCGGCTGGCGGGGCACCCCCAACACGGTGGGCATCGCCTCGCTGGAAGCCGCGCTCGACTGGCTGGACGCGGTTGGCCCGGACCGGATCGCGCGCTGGACCGCCGCCCTCACGACCCGGTTGACCGACGGACTGCTGCACTTCGCCCCGTACGAGATCCTCGGCTGCCAGTCGAGTCTGGCCGCCGGCTCGTCCCTCCCCGCCGCACAGAGACGCCACGGCATCGTCACCTTCCGCCACCGCGACATTCCATCCGACGACCTCGGTTTCATCCTGTTCAGCCACGGCTTCATGGTCCGGGCGGACAGCCTCTGCCAGGCCGGTGCCGACGAAAAGAAGGATGGCTCGGTGCGGGTCAGTCTGCACGTCTACAACACCGTGGACGAGATCGACCGGCTCCTGACTGTCCTGACGTCACTCAACTGAGGCCCACTTGAAACCGACAACCGTTCTCAGGTGTAGATTCGGCGGTGTCCGATACAGGTGAGGTCCGGAAGAGGTGCGCGACCTGATGGGTGTGAGCATGGCGACGGCGGAGCTGTGGGTGGAGCGCTGGGAGCGCCAGCAGCAGCGTTACGCCGTCGACCGTGAGGAGCGGTTCACGGTCATCGGGGACGTGGTGGAGCATGTCACGGCCGACTCCGCGAGGCCGCTCCTGATGGACCTGGGCTGTGGGCCGGGCTCCCTGGCCGCCAGACTCGCCGGGCGGCTGCCGGGCGCCGAGATCGTCGCCGTCGATATGGACCCGGTCCTGCTGGAGCTGGGCCGTACCCATCACGCGGACGCGGCACGCTACGTCGACACCGCCATCGGCGACGACGGCTGGACCGACGAGCTGGAACTGGACCGCCCCCTGGACGCCGCTGTCTCGACGACCGCGCTCCACTACCTTCCCGAGTGCACGCTCCTGGACACGTACCGCCATCTTGCGGCGCTCCTCCGCCCGGGAGGCGTGCTCGTCAACGGCGACCACTTCCCCCCGAGCGGCCCGCTGTGCGCGGACCTCACGGCCCTTGTGGGCCGCCGCAGGGCCGAGCGGTCACGCGCCCACGCGCACGAGGACTGGGAGTCGTGGTGGGAGGACGCGGCCCAGGACCCGGAACTCGCGGACCTGTTCGTCCGGCGCGAGAGCCGCCGGAGCGCCAGGCCGGGAGGCCGCAATTACGACCGGAGCGCCCCCCGCCATGCCGAGCTGCTGCGGCAGGCGGGCTTCTCCCACGTCACCTCGGTGTGGCAGTTCGGCGACAGCCAGGTCCTGGTGGCGGTCAAGGGGTGATGAGCGCGACCCGCGCGTCAAAGGGCGGGCCGGGGCTATGCCGGGACACAAGGCCAACTCCCTGGCCGTACGTCAGAGTGCGAGGCTCATGAGGATCTCGTCACGGTCATCACCGGGGCCCACCCGCAGAGCGCCCGGCCAGCGGCCGACCTCCACCCAGCCCAGTTTGCCGTAGAAGTCCTCCAGCCCCATACCTGCTCTCGCGGTGAGTCCCAGCCGCTCGATACCCATCTCGTCACGAGCGACATGACGGACGTGGCGCATCAGCGCGGCACCGATACCCAGCCCCCGGAACCGGGTGTGCGTCTGGACGTGATTGACCACGCCGCAGTGCGCCACCAGCGGGTGTGTGTCGCGCCGAAGAAGCAGCCACCCTGCCGGCGCCCCCTTCACGTCGGCCACCAGCAGTCTGCCGTGCCGTGGTTCGAGCGTGCGGACGATCTGATCCAGCGCGGCTCCCACCTCGGCAGGTCCGACCGGCGGCAGGCCGAAGCCGTGCGGAATGACCGCACCGCCCGCGTTGCTCACCGTCATCCAGCAGTCGACCAGCTCTCGCCTCAGGTGAGGAGTCAGCTCGTGGGGCCGGGTGATCTGTGTGAACTCAGGTGACCTCACTGCCTCATGTGCTGCCATGACGATCAGCCTGCCAGACGGTGCGGCCTCGGCAACCCGGTCCATCGGAGGTTCACTGCCATCGGCAGCGCCTGCTCCGTCTCACTTGCGAGGGCCGGCAGAGAGCCGGGGAAGCGGTCGGCGAGGAGCCCGACGACGTGGCGGACATCCGTCTGGTGAAGGAAGGGCAGGACGGCCTCCGCGACGAAGAAGTACGGGCCGTCGGCCTGGGCGGCCACCACGTCGGCTCACGCCTCGTCCGTCACCCACCGGTCGAAGAGGCTGGTACGCGGTACCGCGCCGGTGAGGCTGGGCAGTCTGTGCCATGCCGACCTCCCGGATTGAGGTCCGTACCGGGCCGGACGGTGCCGTGGCTGCGACCACCGCCCGACCCGGAGCCTTCAGGGACCCGCGGCGAGTGCGGGGTGCTCGTGTTCGCAGGTGTCGTCGATGCCGTAGGTGTCCCAGACGGGGAACGGGTCGGCGGAAGGCCGGGCCTCGCCGTCCGCCATGAGGCAGTCGGTCAGGGCGGCTCGCAGCGCGTCGGCGTGCAAGTGGGTTCCGATGAAGACCAGTTCCTGAGCGTCGGGACTGTCGGAGTCACGCGCGGCGGAGGGTTCGAAGCGGGCCACGGCGCCGGCCTGTGACCACAGGCCCGTCACGTGGAGGCGGCCTGCGAGGCTGAAGAAGCCCTTGGAGCGCAGAATCTGTCCGTAGGCGCCGCTGTCGAGTTTCTCGGTCACGAACGTCCACAGCCGCCCGGGGTGGAAGGGTGCGTCGGAGCGGAACACGGTGGAGGAGATGCCGTACTCCTCCGTCTCGGGCACGTGGTCGCCATTGAGCTCCATCACCCAGCCCGGGGCCTGCTGGGCCCGCTCCAAGTCGAAGAGCCGGGTGCCGAGGACGTCGCCGACCTGGACGTGGCCCTGAATGGCGGGGACGATCCGGGCGGCCGGGTTGAGGCGGGCGAGGGTCGCCCGCAGCCGGTCGGCGGCTTCGGCGTCGACGAGGTCGAGCTTGTTGAGGACGATGACGTCGGCGAACTCGATCTGGTCCATCAGCAGGTCGCTGACGGTGCGTTCGTCATCCTCGTACTGGTCCAGGCCGCGCTCGACGAGTTCGTCTCCGCTTGCCAGCTCGGTCAGGAAGTTCGCCGCGTCGACGACGGTGACCATGGTGTCCAGCCGGGCGAGGTCGCCCAGCGTCGCCCCGTCGTCGCGCGCGAAGGCGAAAGTAGCGGCCACCGGCATGGGTTCGGAGATGCCGGACGATTCGATGAGCAGGTAGTCGAACCGCCCCTCACGGGCCAGCCGGTCGACCTCCTCGAGCAGGTCGTCGCGCAGGGTGCAACAGATACACCCGTTGGTCATCTCGACCAGACGTTCCTCGGTGTGCGACAGGGCGGCCTCGCCGCCGCGCACCAGGGCGGCGTCGATGTTGACCTCGCTCATGTCGTTGACGATGACGGCGACGCGCAGGCTCTCGCGGTTGCCGAGGACATGATTGAGCAGCGTGGTCTTGCCGGCGCCGAGGAACCCGGACAGGACGGTGACGGGCAGGCGGCGGAGCTGGTCGTACGGCATCGGGCGTCAGCCCCCGGGACGCAGCAGGCCGCGCTCGTACGCCTTCACCAGCCGCTGGGGCACCAGATACGGCACTCCGTCCACGGTGATCGGCATGAGTTGAGGGGGCGTCGCCTTCCACTGTGCGCGGCGGTGGCGGGTGTTGCTTCGGGACATCTTGCGTTTGGGCACGGCCATGGGGACCTCCGGAGGGCGGGTGAGACGGACACTATATGAAAACAGATGTCATTACCAATAGTGTGCGTGGTGCCGAAGTTGACCAGGGCAGGGGTTCGGTGTCCAGGTCCGCCCTCGTGCCGGCCGTGAGCGGCTGCCTGCGCTCTTGGTCGTCTGGCGCGTCGACGATCACGGTTTCCCGGTGATTCCCCATGCCGTTTGTCAAGCAGCGAGAGCGACGGGCGGCGTGGGCTCGTAGCATCGTCCTTCGCGCAGAAGGGCCCAGAGGACGTTGACGCGGCGGCGGGCGAGGGCGAGGACGGCCTGGGTGTGGCGCTTGCCTTGATCAGCTTGTCGAGTTCGGCGATCTGCTGGTCGAGGGCCATCACCTCCTTGGCCGGCGTGTGCACCAGCTGCGCGGTCAGCTTCCCTCCGGGCAGGGTGACGGTCGGCAGCCTGGACGGCGGTCCCGGCGGAGCTGGTCGGTGCTGCGGACCGTGCGGTTGCGCAGCCAGGTCTCCAGCCGCGTGGCGCCGAGCCGACGGGTGGCGGCCGGGGATCAGCCCGGACCAGTACGAGGACTTCAACGGTGCCTTCGGTCGGCCCGACGACACCGACCACGACCCCATTGGAGCACTGGACAGTTGGAGTCCGCGTCCACACTCTAGGGAGAGGTAACCAGCCCGGCATTCCATACCGCCCATCCCTGCTTCGGAAGGTGGCGCCCGTGAAATTCAGCTATGCGATGCTCCCCGACTATCCGCTCCAGGAGTCACTGGCCTCGATCCGGCTCGCCGATGAACTCGGCTTCCACGCCTGCTATGCCGCCGACGAGACCTGGCACAAGGACCTGTGGCTGCTCTTCGCCGCGGCGGCCGGCCAGACCAGCCGGATCCGTCTGGGCCCGAGCGTGTCCCCGGTCACGATCCGGGAACCCACCCTGATCGCCCAGGCCCTGGCCACACTGGACGAGCTGTCCGGTGGGCGAGCGGAAGGCGTGCTGTCCAGCGGGAACTTCGGGCTGCTGGCTCAGTACCGCATTGACTGGGCCCGCAGTCGTCCGTTGTCCCGGGTCAAGGAAGCGCTGCATGTGGTGCGTACTCTGCTGGACGAGGGAGCCATCTCGTACGACGGCGAGTTCTTCACCTACCACGGGCTGTTCACCTTCGCCCGCCCCGTCCAAGAGCGCGTGCCGCTCAAGCTCGGGGCGATGCGCGGGCCCAAGTCCTTCGAGGCGGCAGGCGAGTTGTCCGACGGCTGTCACCACGCGCTGAGCTACACGCGCGAGGCGTACGACTACATGGTGCGGCACATCCGAGCCGGAGCCGAGCGGGCGGGGAAGGACTGGCGGTCACTGGACATCGGCGCCTGGGTCGTTTTCGCCACCGGGCCCGACTCCGCGACCGCCAAGGACGCGGCCCGCAGCATGGTCGGCATCTATGCCTCCTCGATGCCCGAGGAACAGCTCCGCCGCAACGGGGTCGACCCGGGCGAACTGAAACCGGTCATCGATGCCATCGCCGCGGGTGACCTCGCTCGCGGCATCGAGTTGACCACGCCCGAGATCGCCGAACGCCTCTCCATCGCGGGCACCCCCGAGGAGTGCCTGGAGAAGATCCAGCGGGAGATCGCTCCAAGCGGCGTCAATCACATGATCTGCGCCATCACCGACCGCAGTCTCGTCAAGGCCTTCACCGGCCGTGACCTCGCGGGCGCGGCCGATGTGAACACCCAGCTCCGCCTGATCCACGACAAGATCATGCCTGCCTTCGCCTGACCCGTGCCGTCCCCTTACCCGCCTCTCCGCCTTAAACGCCCGGTCAATCCCGGTGACGGAGACCAGAGGGAGGCGGGATGATCGCCCGGAAGTTCGACATGTATAAGCGCGTGAGAAGCGGCAGCGGCTGCGGCTGCTGCCGTCCCGGGGCGTGATCTACTTCATCCTCGCGCTCGCCCTGTTCGAGCACTGCTCCTACCGGGCGGTGTGGGGCAAGCTCACCGCGGCCTTCGGCGTGCTCGCCCCCATACGCCCTGCCACCTCATCCCTGGCCAGAGCGCGGTGCCGGATCGGGACCGCGCCGCTGCGCCGCCTGTTCGAGATCCTGGCCGGGCCCGTCGCCGTCCGCGGCCAGGCCGCTTCTACCGGGGACTGCGCACGGTGGCCCTGGACGGCACCCACCTGCACACACCCGACGAGGAAGAGATCACCTGGCGCAACCCGAAACGCTCCGGGGACACCCCCGAGTTCGGCTACCCCCTGCTGCGCCTGGTCGCCGTGGTCGAGTGTGGCACCCGGGCGGTCCTCGCCGCCGCCTTCGGACCCGAGACCCCGGGCGAACTCACCCACGCCCGGCGACTGCTGGGCTGCCGGAACGCATCCATACTGCTCCTGGCGGACGCCGGCTTCGACTGGGGCCGCCCGGAGTCGGCAATACACACATCGCCGTCGCCCTGGCGGTCGCGGCCTGCCGGGGCCGGCTACTCGATCTACTGGACACCGCTCATGGCCACATCCTGCTCTCCGACGCGGCGACCCTGGATGATGGACTCCTCGTCCTCGACCAGGCCGCCAAGGTGGCCGCGCAGTAGGGACTCGTCCACCAACCGCGCGGTATCGAGGGCATCAAGGCCATGACAGAGGGGCCGACCGAGCCCTGGCAACGGTGACCGGGGAGAGAGACGCGTGAGCGACAACCAGCAGGCCATCACCGAGGACCAGTGGCGCCAGGCCAAGCTGATCTGGGACTACCACCTGATGCACCACAAGCTGCGGCCCGTCGACGTGGCGATCGGGCTGGGCAGTCACGACCTCGGCGTCGCGGCCCACTCAGCCGAGCTGTATCGCGCCGGACTCTTCCCGACCCTGGTGTTCACCGGCGGCAACAGCCCCACCACCGCCAAGGTCTTCCCGCGCGGCGAGGCCGTCCACTTCCGCGAGCACGCCATCGACCTCGGTGTCCCCGCCGACGCGATCCTGCTGGAGCCCAACGCGGGAAACACCGGACAGAACATCACCCTCTCCCGCGAGGTCCTCGCATCGGCCGGTATCGCCCCGACCACGGTGCTGCTGGTCTCCAAGCCCTATATGGAGAGGCGGTCGTTCGCGACCGCCCGCAAGCTGTGGCCCGACGTCGAGATCCTCTGCGCGTCGGAGCCGCTGGAGTTCGAGGACTACGTGAAGTCCATCGGCGACGAGAAGCTCGTCCTGGACATGGTCGTCGGCGACCTCCAGCGGGTGACCGAGTATCCGAAGCTCGGGTTCGCCATTGAGCAGGAGGCCCCGGAGGACGTGTATGAAGCGTACGAATCCCTCGTCCGCGACGGCTTCACCAGTCGCCTCATCGCCTCCTGACCTGCCCGAGCCGGGCGGGCTGTGTGCGATCCACCAGCCGAACTTCCTGCCCCGGCCCACCACCCTGGCCAAGCTGTTCGCGGCGGACTACCGGATCGTCCTGGACGACGTGCGGTTCACCCGCTGCCGACTACCAACATCGAGCCCGCCTCGCCGCCCTCGACGGCCCGGCCCGCCGGCAGTGGCTGACCATCCCCACCCACCTGCCCAGGGCCGTCAGACGCGAAGGCGCGAACTGCGGCGAGTGATGCGGCAGCACGAGATCAAGCTGCCGAGCGCCGTCTCCGGGCAGGGTGCGGGAAGGGCCGGGTCGCCTCGCATCGACAGGTGGACCGCCGGCTGACGTCAGCGGCGTAGGCGTTCCAGTCCCCGGCCGATACAAGAGGATCTGTTCCTTCGAGCGGTGGCTGGTCGGCCACCTCGCCGACATCACCGATCCGGGGCAGGCCCAACTCGTCCGCCGATTCGTCACCTGGGAAGTCCTGCCGAAGCTCCGCACCCGGGCGGACGCCGGACCGGACAGCCGATGCACCCCGACGCCCGCTCGGCTCTGGTGAACGACCCCGGCATCCCCACCGTCGCCGGCCGGGTCGCCGCGATCCGCGAGCACGTCCTGGAGGTGCCCGCCTCTGTCGTCGCCGACGCCCTCGGCTACCACCAAGTCACCACCGCCAAGCTCGCCGCCCAGCTCGCTGCCCAAGCCGGAGGCACCCGGAGCCGGTACGCCTCGGGAGACCACCTACGGTCGCCGGCGGGCCGGACCCCGAGGCGAACTGAGGGCAGGTGAACAGACCTGGTCACCAGCCGCCCCTTGACCCTGCCACCGTGTGAGGGCCGACACTCTGAGCGTTATGTTCACCATCGGAGACTTCGCCAGGCACGGACGTGTTTCCATCCGCATGCTCAGGCACTTCGACGCCATAGGTCTCCTGCGCCCCGCGCACGTGGACCGGTCCAGCGGCTACCGCTTCTACAAGGCGGCACAGCTGTCCCGCCTCAACCGGGTCGTGGCACTGAAGGACCTCGGCTTCACGCTGCAGCAGGTGCAGACGATCCTCGACGAGCACGTCAGCACCGAGGAGTTGCGCGGGATGCTGCGGCTGCGACACGCCGAACTGGAAGCAGCCCTTGCGGAGGCGGCATCAAGCCTGGTCCAGGTCGAGGCAAGGCTCCGATCTATCGAGAACGAGGGTTCCATGCCGCAGGAAGACGTCGTCATCAGGCAACTGCCCGCCATCCGTCTGGCTGAGCTGAGCGGCCGCGAGCTTCAGCCCCGACGAGACCGGCCCGCTCATCGGCCGGCTGCTCGACGAGCTGTGCCGACGGCTCGACTCTGCCGGAATCGTTCCGACCGGCCCCCGCACCGTCTATTTCGAGACCCCCCGGGAAGGTGACTACGGCATCGTCGTGCACGTCGGCCTCCCCGTTCCCCTGGGAGTCATCGAGGGCCCGGACTTCCGGGTCGTCTCGCTGCCCCCCGTCGAGCGCGCCGCCACGATCATGCACCGCGGCATGATCCATGGCCTTTTGAGCACCAGCCAGATACTGGTCCGCTGGGTCGACGCGCACGGCTACCGATTCGACGGGCACGCGCGGGAGGTCACGCTCAACTCCTCGGAGAATCCGGACGAGTGGGTGGCCGAGCTGCAGGCGCCGGTCGTCACGACCTGACCCCGGCTACCACCACGTCGCCACCGGCAAGCCGACAGCCCAAGCCACTGGTGCCTGGAGCCGAAACGTCCCCGGAGATCACCTCAACTGCCTGACGTCCCATCAAGTTTGATGACCCGGCATTCCAGGGCCTCTTCGAGCTGCTGAGGCGTGACGCCTTGCCTGACCCTCATACGGATGCCGTGGTGGATCACCGCTGCTCCTTCGGCGGTGGTGTCGCGGAGGGGGCTGGTCAGCGGGTGGTGAGTCGGCGGCGTTCGAGGATGGTGGCGAGGGCGTAGGCGCCGCCGCCTGCGATGGTGAGGACCCAGTAGAGGCCGGGGGTGCCGAGGAGGAGTGCCGCGGTGGAGGTCAGGGCAAGCCACGTGCCGAGGCTGTAGTGGAGCAGGTTGCGGCGTTGGGCGCCTTCGGCGATGTACAGCAGGCCGACGATGAGTCCGGAGCCGGTGGGCCAGAGCATCGACTGCAGATCGGGCGAGTCGAGGCTGTTCGTCAGTCCGGTGATGGTGAGGAACAGGGCGGCGAAGGCGGTGACCCAGGCGGCGCCGAGCAGTTTGCCGGAGAGGACGTCGTCGGGGTCGGTAGCGGCGCGCTGCGCTCGCGTGGCGGCGACGGTGGCCTGGACGGTACCAACGACGAGCCCGGCACCCAGGACGGTCATGGGCAGCCAGCCGGGCAGTTCGAGCAGGGGGGTGTCGCCCTGGGAGAGGGCGGCGGCGCCATGTCCGAGCACATAGGCGAGCCCGAAGCTGATGTATGTCGCACGGTTGTCGACCTCACCTGTGGGGCGCGTGGCGGCGGACTTGGGGGTAGCGGCGCGGTGGGGGCGGTGGTGGACAAGGCGGAGACCTCCGGGGTTCTGGATTCAAAGCAAGCCCACGGTTGTGAACTTGTGCGTTATGTCTCGTGGTCGTGCGCATAGGTTCGGGAAGGGCCGTGCCAGGGGTCGGGCCAAGGCATGACAGCGAGGCCACGAGGGCCGTACCCGATCGGCGGGCCAGGGGAAGTCATGGGCTGTGGCGCGCTGGTGGGCGAGTCCGTGCAGGCCGAGCCAGCGTGCGATCGTGTCGGCGCAGGGGTCGGTGCTGGTCGAGTACCCGGCGGTGACGTATTCGGTGAGGGTGTCGGAGCGGATCCGCAGGGCGTCCGCGCCGAGGGGGGCCAGGTCCTGGCCGACGGTCCCGCCGCCGGTGACAGGGGGGTTCGCGAGGTCGCCGAACATGTCGCGGTAGCGCTCGGGGTGCGCGTCGGCGAAGTCGAGACAGGCGATACAGGCGGCGTGCAGGCGCTCTTCGGCGTCGTCGCCGATGTCGTCCACGGCGGTCCTGAGCCGGCCGGACAGGTCGGCGAAGGCTTCGCGGACTACGGCGAGAGGATGGCCGGCCGGCCGGGGAAGTGCGGGTAGATCGAGGGAGCGCCGATCCCTGCCGTCCGGGCCACAGCGCGCGCAAGGTGACGGCCCGTTGGTCGCCGCGGTCGAGGAGGTCATTCGCGGCGGCCAGGATGTCGGCCCTCAGTCGGCCACCCTCGCCTCGGCGGTTCCGCGAACGGAGGGTGCGGCGGGGCGACGACGCGTCGGCGTCGGCGGCGAGGGGCACTGCGTCACGTTCCAGGGACGATGACGACTTTCCCGGCGACGGTGCGGGATTCGGCGAGCGCGAGCGCCGAGGCGGCCTCGGCCAGCGGGATCCGCTGGGCGATCTGTGGGATGAGGGAGCCGTCGGCCACCAGTCGCAGCACCTGGGTGAGGTCTTCGTTCATCCGCTGCTGCCAGGACTTCTGGCAGCGGCGCTTGCCGGCCCAGAAGTTGTAGAAGTGTGCGCTCCTGCCGTTGGGCAGGGAGTTCCACGCCGCCAGCCGCGCGAACAGCTTCAGCACCGGCAGCTGTGAGTTGCCTTCGTCGTCCTTGGTGGCCGCGGTGCCGTAGGAGACCAGCGTTCCGCCCCGGCGCAGCAGCTGCCACGACTGCTCCACCCCTGCGCCGCCGACGTGGTCGAAGACCGCGTCCACGCCGTCCGGCGCGATCTCCCGGATCCTGGAGTACAGGTCCGGGTCGCGGTAGTCGACCGGGGTCGCGCCCAGTTCACGCACCATCGTGTGGCGGCGTGGCGACGCCGTGCCGATCACCGTGATCCCGGCGTGGCGGGCCAGTTGTACGAGGGTGGAGCCCACGCCGCCGTTGGCGCCGATCGCGCCGGTCTTGGTGACCGCGGCGAACCGGCGTCCCACCAGCGCGGCGTCCACCTCCGGGCCGATGGCCGTCACAGTGCCGACCACATCGTAGCCGGGCACGTCACCGTCGAGCGGCCGTCGTCGGTGGGAAAGGCAGCACTTGGCTGGAGCGGGTCCGGCCTGTGTGCTCCGGACCGTGCCGCCTTCGGCTCAGCGGATACCGGTGAGCCGGTTGGTGAGGTGCGCGAGCAACTGTCCGTTCTCTGCCGTCGGGTGCTCCGGGCTTCCTGGGCACAGCAGACTTATTGCACGGTCAGCCGGGCACCGAGCTGGTGGACGAGGGCGTAGAGGTTGCCCACCCCCCAGTGCTCGACGATCTTGCCGTCGACCACCCGCATGGCGTCGACTGTTTCGAACCGCATGGTGCGTCCGGTCGCGGGAATGCCGAGGAACTCACCCTGGTGGGTGCCGTGGTAGATCTTGTATGTCGTGACGAGGTTGCCGTCGGCCGACTGCCACTTGATGTCGGCGTTGAAGTCCGGGAACGCCTCCAGCAGCTTCGTGTAGAGAATCTTCACTCCCGGTTTGTCGGCGGTGACACCCGGCTGGGGTGTGTGGTCGACGAAGTCGTCCGCGAAGAGTTCCTCGAAGAGGCCGAAATCCCCGCCACTCTGTACTTCTTCGGTGTTCCGCCGGACCACGGCGATGGCTGTCTTGCTCTGGTCGGTGTGCGTCATTTCTTGCTCCGCGGCTCGTGAGAGATGGGTAAGGGCTGTCCCGTTGTCCCTGGTGGATCAGTGCGCGGCGTCGGATGGAGGGGGTGCCTCCCGTGCCGTTCAGGCTACGGGGGAGCGTCGCAAGGCGGAGGGGCGCCCGCCTTCTGGATGTATGCGGGCGTTCCGGCAGCGCGGCGAGGCGCCGTAGCTGTCGTCGCGCATCCGCCGGGGATTACGGGACAGCCCTCAGCCCGGGACAGGGCGGCCCGAGGACCTGAAGTGGGTCAGAGGGTCACGACATACTTGCCCGTGACGTGTTTTGTAGTGAAGTCGAGGTATGCGGCTCGTGCGTCGGCGAAGGAGTAGGTGGCACTGATCGGCACCTCCAGCCGTCCGTCCGCAGCCTGTGCCGCGACTTCTCCCAGCCGGCCGGGCGGGAACCGCGTGACGACGTAGGCGGCGCCGACCTCGCGGTCGAAGGCGGGCGGACCGCCCAGCACCGACACCAGTCGGCCGCCGGGCCGGGCAGCCGCGGCGGCCGAAGCCAGTGCCGGACCTGCCTGGACCAGGTCGAGTACCACGTCGACACCGTCCGGGACGAGCCGGTGCGCCTCCTGCGCGAGGTCCGCCGCACGGTGGTCGATCAGCCGGTCCGCGCCCAGGCCGAGGACGAAGGACTCGTCCTCGGCGTGCCCGGTGGCGTACACCGTGCGGGCCACCCGGCGGGCCAGTTGCACGGTGAAGGAGCCTACGCCGCCGGTTGCGCCGACCACCAACACGGTCTCCTCGGGCCGGATCCCGGCTGTGTCAAGCACGGTCAAGGCGGTCATCGCGCCGGTGATCAGGGCGGCGCCGCGCGCAGCATCGAGCCCGCCGGGGCGCAGCGCCAGCCGGGAGTCGTCCCGCGTCACGACGTACTCGGCCAACCCGCCCGACCCTGCGCCGAGAGCCGCGACGACGGGGTCCCCAGCGGCGAACCGGGTGACACCCGGCCCCACCGCCTCGACCACACCGGCCACGTCGACCCCGGGGACGAAGGGATGGGAAACCGGGATGAAGTCCTTCATCGCGCCGGTGACCAGCTTGGGGTCGATTCCGTTGAGCGACACCGCCTCGGTGCGCAGCAGGACCTCACCCGGCCCGGGGCTCGGAGTCGGCAAGTCCGCCATATTCAGGGCGTCCAGCGGACCGTAGGACGGCGATACGAGTGCCTTCACTGTCAGCTTCACTTTCTGTTCTCGTAGAATTGCCCCCGCGCCGCGGGGGTCAGCCGCGCAGCGGTAGCGCCTCGGCGAGCCGGCGCCAACCGGCCCTGGGGAGGGCGTTGAACGTGTCGTCGCTCACCAATTGGGTGAAACATGCCTCGAAGGCGGCCCGCTCGCCGAAGTCGACGGCGAGGTTGTACCGGGCCTGGAGCTGCCGGATGTCCTCGTAATCCATGGGTGTCATCGTCATGTGCCGGCCTCTTCCGCGGATTCGGGCTCAGACCAGGACCGCGCCGCCGTCGATGGTCAGCAGCGTGCCCGTGGAGTGCTGGTTGGTCATCAGATACGCGTACGCCTCCGCGACGTCCTGCCGTTCGCCGACCCGGCCGAGCGGGAGCGCGGCGGCCACCGAGGCGTACAAACCCTCTCGTGCGTCCTCCGGCAGGCCGTTCCACAGTTCGGTGCGGATGATCGACGGCACCACGGCGTTGACCCGGACCGGGGCGAGCTCCAGGGCGAGCGCACGGGTCAGGCCCTCGACCGCGCTCAGTACGCTGGAGACGACTACGGTGCCGCCCTGCGGGCGGGTGGAGGCGATGCCGCTGGTCAGAGTGATCGAGCCGCCGGGCAGGATGCGCGGGACGGCGTACTTCACGGCGGTGAGCGCGCCCAAGTAGCGGATGCCGAAGAACGCTCGGGCCGTCTCGATGTCGGTCTCGGCCAGGGTGCCGGCCAGCAGTGACTCGCCCGCCGTGTAGACCAAGTGGTCGAAGTCCGCGGACTCGCCGAAGAAGTCCCGGACCGCGCTCTCGTCGGTGACGTCCAGGCTCCGGCCCTCGGCTCGTTCCCCGAGCGCGGCGACGGCCTTGTCCACCGCGTCCTGGCTGCGGGAGGCGACCAGCACGGAGGCCCCTCGGGCGACGGCGAGTTCGGCCGCCGCGAATCCGAGCCCTGATGTGCCGCCGATGATGACGATGCGCTTGCCGTTCATGTCCGTCCTCGTCCTCTTGCCGTTCGGTCTTCGTCATTGCGGGTGTGCGGTGCGTTCCTGTCCGGGTCAGTCGAGGGTTGCCCTGGCCAGGAAGGGCGCGAGCTGGGCGCGGGCCATCGGGGGAGTCACTACCTCGGCAGGGTCGAGCTTCCGGTAGGAGTAGCTGGCCGGGTCGTCGTACACCCGTTCACCGATGAGCTTGGCTTCGAGGGTGTAGGCGAAGTTCTGGATGATGGAGTGCTGGATCAGATAGTGGGCGTCAGGGGCGATCTCGAAGTCGACCTCGCCGCCGGCCAGCGCCGGGCCGGGAGTCATGTGGTTCCAGACGGCTTCGGTGATGACGCCGAAGTCCCCGACGCAGATGTTGAGCGCGCGGGCGGCCATCACGTTGGTCCCACTCTCGGCGACCAGGCGTTCTGGGTGTGCCGGTGCGCCGGCGCGTCCTCGCGGGGGTTCAGGTACTGGATCGCCGCCCACAGGGTGGGCGTCGCACAGGGCGCCGTGCAGGCCCGGGTTGGCCGGCGGGATGGCCCGGTGCTCGCCGCCACGGCCGGCCACACCTGCGCCGCCGGGGCCGGGCCGACCGGCATCAGGTCGTCGATCTCCGTCCACAGCGGCACCAGCAGTTCCTGCTCGAAGCCGCGGTAGAGCTCGTGCAACCCGACAGTGACCGGGGGCTGTCCTGGCGCCTCGATCGCCTCGATGGCGACCGGGGGCGGAAGCGATGCGGCCATGTGGCGTCTCCAGCATGTAACGGAAGCTGTTTCAAATTCAACTTAATTGATTCTGGAAAGCGAGACGTATTGTTCTGTTGTGAAGAACAAGCCCGCTTACGGCATCGAGTCCGTCGACAACGCGCTCCGCCTGGCGGTGCTGCTCCAGGAAGAGGGCAACCTGCGGGTCACGGACGCCGCACGGCATCTGGGAGTGGCCCGCTCGACCGCGCACCGCCTGCTGACGATGCTCGTCTACCGGGACTTCGCGGTCCAGGACCAGGATCGGCGCTACGTGCCGGGGCCGGTGTTCCAGCGCGGGCATACCCACAGATCGGCGGCGCGGCTGCGTCGGCTCGCCCTGCCCCATCTGGAGGCGCTCGTCGCCGGCTGCGGGGAGACGGCCAACCTGCAGATCCTCGTGGGGGACCACATCCGCTTCGTCGCCTCGGTGGAGAGCGACCAGGTCCTGCGGGTGGGCAACCGCGGCGGCCGGATGCTCCCGGCCCACCTCGCATCGGGCGGCCTGGCCCTGCTCGCCCTGCTGCCGGAGACCGCGGTCGGCGCCCTCTACGCGGCCCCGGACGCGCCGCGGGTCGACCTGCCGCGCCTGCTCACCGACCTGCGTAAGGTCCGCCGACAGGGCTTCGCGCTCAACAACCAGGGGACCGAGATCGGTGTCACCGCCGTGGGCCGGGCGGTCCGCGGCCCGGACGGGGAGCCGACGGCAGCCCTGTGCATCGCGGTACCCACCGCCCGCTTCACCCGCGAGCGCCTCACCGAGTGGTCCGCCCCGTACACGGCCGCCATCACGGACCTGGAACGCGAACTGCGCGCCGCAACCGCCGAAGACCGGGCGCTGTGGTGATCAGGTTTCCTTACCACTCCACGCGCTTGGTAATCGCTCGGTGGCGTCATCTGTGACATTCGCCCCGGCGGTCCGAAGCCGCCGGGCAGCCCCGGCCGGCTCCGGCGAAGGCAGGTCGGGTCGACCGTCAAGCTTGGCGGCCGCGGCACTACCGCGTGGGGGCGCTGAAGGGTCGGCCACGATCACCGGGCCGCTCCTCGGTACGGTGACCCACGCCTTCGACATCGTCCCGTTGCACCTTTTCGGGCTTACCTGAACCCCTTCTCCGGCTGGGTGGGGACGACGTGCGCGCTCGGATCCGCGCGGCCCGGCACGCGCGTGATCGCGATCATCGCCATGTCGTCGTCCAGCGAGCCGCCCGTGTACGACAGCAGGTCCGTCGTGAGGTGCCTGAGCAGTTCCTCCGGACCGTTGCCGGACCGTACGGCGGCCGCGGCGCGCTCGGCCAGCGGAAAGAAGACGCCGTCGGCGTCGCGTGCCTCGGACACACCGTCGGTGTACAGAAGCAGCTGGTTGCCGCAGCGGAAAGGGAAGGTCTCCTGGGTGTAGGACGCGTCACCGAGAGCGCCCAGTCCCAAGGGGGGCGCGGTCCACAGCGTGTCCAGGACGATGGCCATGCCGTCGCGGAGCAGGAGCGCCGGGGGATGGCCCATGCTGACGCAGTGCACCACGGACCCGTTGTCCGGGATGTCGACCAACAGCGCCGTCACGAAGCATTCCGTGACATCGTCCTCTGCGAGTGACAGCTCCGCCAGACCCCAGTGGACGCTGCCTTCGAGATAGGCGGCCAGCTCGGGAAGCGGCGACTGCCGGTGCGCCGCCGCCCGGAAGGCGCCGAGCATGATCGACGTGCGGTTGATGGAGGTGAGTCCCTTGCCGCGTACGTCTCCGATGAGGAGGCGGGTCGAGTTCGCCGTCCGGGCCACCGCGAAGAGGTCGCCGCTGATGTGGGTGTCGGGCTCCGAAGGACGGCACTCGCTCGCGATACGCAAGGGGCCCGCCCGGCGCGGCAGAGGGCGGAGCAACGCCGACTGCACCGTCTCGGAGATCAAGTGGACCCTGGCCAGCTGCCGGTGATGCCGCTCCCGCAGATAGCAGAAGACCGTCATCAGCACGGTGACGACCGCCAGGGCGACGACCTCCAGCAGAACCCGCTCGCTGCCGAGGGAATGCCTTTCCAGCCCTGCGACGACCTGCGACACCACCGTCAGGACGCCGATGGTCGCGGTGAGCCGGGAACCGGCGAACGAGGCCGTGAAGGTGGGCGCCACCACGAGCAGCGGGGCGAGGTGCAGGTCGGGTGGAAGCCAGATGTCGATGATCGGGATGACCACGATCAGCAGCAACGGGCCAAGGATCAGCGCCCCTCCCGGCAGGGGCGGAATCTTTGAGGCCACAGGACGGGACCAAATCAGCATATTAATCGAATATATGGTATGCACCGTTTAGACGCGAGATGCTGTGTTGTGCGACACCATGACTTCCTCTGAGCCCCAGGGCTGGCGGCGCTGGCAGTCGTACGGGACCTACGCGAGCACTGGGCGCCCGCGCATGCGGAGGAACTGGAGCAGTTCGAGACCGACGCGCTGTCCGGGTTCGTCCTGGCACGGGCCTCGGCGGGCCTGGCGGCACACCCCTCTCGACTGCCCGGCGACGGCGTCCCTCACCCCCTACCGCACGCCGTTCCGCCGCCCCTCCTTCGCTGGGATGGCCGTGCTCGTCCTCGACACGCTGGGCAGCCCGTCCGCCCACCACCGCAGCCTCGATCTGTGACCGACAACCGTGCGGCAGGGGGAGGACGTCAGGACACTCAGCGGCCCGCGTCCGGAGCCGGTTCCGGGGACGGGTCCTCCGGGCGGGGCATGGGCATGTAGCTGTCCTGAACGGCGACGGGAGCGCCGCCGCCCGCCCGCGTGAGGATCAGGTAGCGCCGGGACGGCGCTGCCGCGGACCTCGGAGGGGTCAGCACCTCCCGCAGCAGTCCGATCGCCTGACCGACCTGCGCGCCCGAGGCGTTGGCGGTGAACATCGTGAGAGCCTGCTTGCGCCCGAAGGGTGCGGTGCGGTGCTCGGTGAGCCACAGCATGTAGTTCTTGCCAGGCTGCAGGCCCGTGGCCGCGACCTGGAGGAGGTCCAGGGCGCCGAGTGCGTTGACCGAGACCGTGGCGTGGGCGTGTCCGCGCTCGCCCTTCGGCGGGGAGAGCGTGAGGTGGCCGGCCTTGCCCGCGACCCCCAGGGGCTGGAGGTTGGCAGCTCCCGTGCCGTGCGGGACGGCGCGCGGCACGTAGAGGAGTTGCTGGGGCTGCTGGCCCACCGGGATGGTCGCGATCACCCTGTTCTCAAGCGTGTCGACGGCCACGACGGCGTCCTGGTTCTCCAGCCCGACGTAGACGCGCGCGCCGTCGCCGGAAACCCAGATCCCATGAGGAAGGTCTCCCGTAGGAATGGTGGCCACCAGGGCCGGGGTGCGGCCGCGCCGGTAGACCTTGACGACGTTCTCGCCGCCCACGGTGACGTAGGCGAACCTGCCCGCGCCGTTGTCCACCAGCGTGACGTGGTTGGTGATGGGACCGCTGTCGATCGTGGCGAGGATGCGGAACGGCGGCCGCGCGCTCATGACCTGTGTCTTTCCGCTGTCCTTGAGGGTGAACCACACCTCGGTGCCGTCCCGGCTCACGGCCAGGTTCGGGGAGAACGGGCTGGCCTGCGGCACCCGTGCCACCACCCGGTAGGTCCGGGTGTCGATGACGTCGACCTCCGGGGTGAAGCTGGAGGGCACGAAGGCGTACTTGCCGTCCGGGCGGAACAGCACCATGCCCGGTCCATTGGCCGTTGTGACACGGCGCTTCTCCCGCATCCGCACCGGGTCGATCACCGACACGTAGTTCTCGCCTCGGACGGTGGCCCACAACTCTCTGCCGTCGGGCGTGAAGAACGCCTCGTGCGGGGAGCGGCCGACGTACACGACGCCCTTGACCTTGTTCGTCGCGGTGTCGATGAGCGTGACCGAGTTGGAGCCGATGGAGACCGTGGCCAATGTCCGGTGGTCGGGGGAGAAGCCGCCGCCGTGCACGAGCAGTTGGTTCTTGTACAACGGGCTGAGCGAACCGGGCACCGGGTCACCCAGGCGGATCACCCCCAGCAGTCGATTGGCGGCGGGGTCGATCACGGAGACGGTGTTGGACGTCTGATCCATGGTGTAGACCCGGTCCTGGCTGGATATCGGGAGCACCGGGCCCTCTGTCCGAGGCTGGGTTTTCTCCTGGCCCGGCTGTGTCATTGAGAGGGACGTGTTCCCGCGAGCCGCGGGCTTCGCCGACAGCCGGTTCTTCATCACCCCGATCTCCTGTTGCTGCGTGACGATGATCTCCTGGGCCAGCCTGCGCAGAACGGGGTCCTTGCCGTGCTCCAGGACCGCCTTGGCCATGGCGATGGCTCCCTGGTGGTGGGGCACCATCATCGCCGCGAAGTCGTGGTCGGGGTCACCGGTCTTGGAGGAGCCCGCCATGGCCTTCATCATGGCCTGCATGCTCTCGTCCATTTCCGGAGAGAACGGCGCGGACCTGCCTTTGACATGCGAATGAGGCGCGTGCGCTGGCAGCTGCCCCGCGGCCTGGCAGGCGATCAGCCCCAACGCGACGACTCCTGCGGTTCCGGTGAGGCGGAGCCGACGGTGCGCTATGTGTGCCATGTTCTTCTCCCTGAGGTCCGCCTCATCGCACGGAGCGCGAATCTGCGCTCGGGATGGAACGCCAGTTTTTCCGGCTGCTGAAGAGTTGTCACTTTCAGGCGGGCAGGGGAGCGACGCGCTCGCTCGCAGTGCGCTGTCGCGCATCGGACAGGCGTGGTGGGGGAGAGGGGAGAGGTCGGTCAACGACTTCTTGGTTGCGTATCCGGGTGTCGTCTCCGCCGGCCTGCGGTCACCTGAGCAGTGTGATCACCTTCCGCGGCCGCGGCTTGGCCGGCCTGCGGGCAGATCTCGGCTGCGGGCGGCTGGGCGGTGGCATCCATGAGTTCTGTGCC
Source organism: Streptomyces sp. NPDC102274 (assembly GCF_044766385.1). NCBI lineage: Bacteria > Bacillati > Actinomycetota > Actinomycetes > Kitasatosporales > Streptomycetaceae > Streptomyces > Streptomyces sp. NPDC102274. The sequence continues at coordinate 30,960 of NZ_JBIWLW010000052.1, forward strand.
GACTTCAGCGAAGGCTGGGCCGCCGGTGATGGGGCTCCACACCATGGTGGCAACGCCTCCGTGGGCACACAGCGGGAGCATTTCGCGCTCCATCGGAGAATGGTTATGACGGGCCTGAGCTGTCGGTTGCACATGCCATGCTGACCGCGACCAGGGCGGACGGGGCGAGGGAGATCAAAGTAGCGCCGTCCGCCGGAGGGGCGGGCCCGGCGGCGTCCGGTGCGTGCGATCGCAAGGCGGAGGGTCTTCCCAGTACTGGACGTACTGGGGTGATCCCGACACCGCGGCGAGCGTGCGTGCCGGACGCCGCCGGGCAGGCGGGACTTTGAAGACACGCCCTACCTAGCGGGTCAGCGTCTCGAAGCCGACATCTCCGCAGTACTTCACAACACTGCCCTCCGCCTCGGAGTCACCGTTGTTCATCGCTGCCGCCGTCGCGTCCCCCAGGGTGCGTCCTCCGCCGACGTTCTCGTCCCGGAGCGGTCGCATCGCGAGAAAGGCGTCCTGAGCGACGGCCCCGACCTCGTCGTACCCTGACGACTCCGGCGTGTCCGTGCCCGCCGCGTTCCGCGCCTTCTGCCACGTCCCGAGCTGCATGCAGTAGTTCTCCCGCTGCTCGGTCAGCCGCTGCTCATCTTTACCCGTGGACAGGGAACACCCCGCCGCCACCGCCACCAGAGCAAGGACTGGGAGTACTGCCTTAAGTATGCGCACCACGTTGCCCCCCGGCTGGAACTTCGCCCGCTCGACGCTGTCACCTGCAACTCCCGCAGCAGGATACCCCCGTGGGACACCTTGACCACCGCAGTGATCGCTGACCAGAGGCGCTGTCCACGGTGATCAGCGACCTCAACGAATCCGACAACGCCTTCGAGGTCATCCAGTCCGACGAGGACCTGTGTGGTTCGCCTCAGTGGTCGTCCTGGAAGAAGGCGGCTATGGAATCGTCCGCCGTGCCCCCCTACTGCGGGACCGCAGCCGCCGCGGGCACGGCCGTGCCGAAGTCCGCCGGCTGAAGGTGTGCACCGTCCGCCCCGGCCCGCTGTTCCGACACGCCGTGCAGGCGATGGAGATCAAGCGCCGCCGCCCCCACCACAAGACCGGCAAGGTCGAGGCGAAGACCGTCCACGCCGTCACCAGCCTCGTGCCCGAGCAGGGCACGCCCGCCCCACTGGCCCAACTCGTACAGGAGCACTGGTCGGTGGAAGCCCTGCACCACGTCCGGGACGTGACCTGTGCAGACGACGCCTCACGCGTGCGCACCGGGACCGCGCCGCGGATCATGGCCACCCTGCGTAACCTCGCCGTCGGACTGATGCGCCAGGCAGGCTGGACCAACATCGCTGCCGCAGCCGACCACTACCGGTCACACCCCGACCACGCGACCGCACTCACTCCACGCAAGGGCATGGAGCCGTCAGCCGGGGTACGGCCTGGCGCGCGCCCGCTGGGGACCGGCCGAATAGTCCCCTTTTTCAGTTTTGTGCATGCTATGTATGCTTATGTGCATAGAATTTTCTCGGCCTGTGATCGAGACGGGAGAACCGCGTCAGCGGCAGGACAGGAAGATGACCTCCACACCCACCACAGCCGACTGGTCAGCCGAGAACTATGAAGCGCGCCGGCTCACGATCGCGGCCGGCGACTACGACGACCTGCTGGCCCGCTTCGAGTCGATTGTGCCGACGGTTCCGATGGCCGCGGTCAACGCGCTGATCGAGCGCGGGGCCGATTGGGACGAGATGCTCGAGCTCATCGACAAGGCCGCGCCGTACGGGTTTCTCATCTACGCCCGGATCGACGTCGGCCCAGCGATGGCCTCCGCGGGCGACGACGGCCGGGGCATCGAGTACCTGATGGGCAACCACACGATCGCCGAGCGGATGTACCGCCACGACCAGCGTGCGATGCTGTACGCACCCTTGCGGCTCTTCCTCTACGAGACGCCAGACGGCAAGGCGTACTTCGCCCTGGACCAGCCGAGCCCCCAGCTCGGGAGTTTCGGCGATGAGCGCGTCCTTTCGGTCGGCCGCGAGCTCGACGCCAAGGTTGCTGCCCTGCTGGGCGCGCTCGGACTCCCAGTGCCTGCGAGGCTGCTCGGACAGGACCAGCAGGCGCCCGCCCGCCCCGCTGCCTCGACGCCGGGAGACTGACCGATGGCGAGAACTTCAGACGCCAAGGAGCGCATGATCGAGAGCGCCGTGCGGCTCCAGCGCCGCCACGGCGTCGCAGGCACGGCCTTCGCCGATGTCCTGGCCGACAGCGGCGCTCCGCGAGGCTCGGTGTATCACCATTTCCCCGGGGGCCGGGCCCAGCTCTCCGAGCTGGCGACCCGGCGCAGTGCCGAGGCTGTTGCGGAGAACCTCGAGGCCTGGCTGGCCGACGACGTCATGCGCGCGCTCGACGGGCTGCTCCCGCGGTGGACGCATATCATGACCGAAGACGAGCACTACCTGTCCGGATGCACCGTCGCTGCGGGCGCGCTTGACCCGGCGCCCGACTCCGCCGCCCGGACCGCAGCCGCTGAGGGCTTGCATCACTGGGAGGACCTGCTGGCCTCGGCGCTGGAAACGCATGTTGGCGACGAGCGCGCGCGGGGGCTGGCCGTGACCTGCCTGGCGGCGATCGAGGGGGCGCTGATCTTCGTGCGGGCCGAGCGCAGCCTGCGGCCGCTCGAACTCGTAGGCGAGCAGTTGCGCGCCCTGTTCCACAGCGCGCTGGGCGCGGCCTGAAGGGGCTGACGTGCAAATGGGCCAGCTACTTGAAGAAGTCATCAATGCTCATGGCGGCCTTGGCCGCTGGGAACGAGTCAGTCAGTTGCGGGCCGAGATCTCGATGGGCGGGCCGATCTGGACGGCCAAGGGATGGGCTGGTGCGCTCGACCACGAAACGATCACCGTCGACGCCGACCGTCAGCACTCAGTGGTCGAGCCGTTCCTGGACCCGGACCAGCGGGCCGTGTTCGACGTGGCCGACGAGCGGGTGACGATCGAGAACAGCGCCGGTCGCCCGCCCGTTACCCGGACACACGCGCGCGACCACTTCCGTTCCTACGTCCGCTCGACCCCCTGGGACGAGTACGACCTCGGCTATTTCGTCGGCTACGCGCTGTGGACGTACCTCACGACCCCGTTCTTGCTGACTTATCCCGGCTTCCGGACCTGGGAGATCGAGCCGTGGGTGGAGGCAGGACAGACGTGGCGGCGGCTGCAAGTCATCTTCCCGCCCACGGTCACCACCCACAGCACCGAGCAGACCTTCTACTTCGACCACAAGCTGCTGCAGCGCCGCCTCGACTACTCCCCGTCGGTGCTCGGCTCCAGCCTGGTCGGCCACTACACCAGCGGTCACCGGACATTCGACGGGATCGTGATCCCGACCAGGCGACGGGCGTTCCGCCGCAACCAGGACGCCTCTGTGAACCTCAACCTCAACACGATCACGATCGACATCGGCCATGTCTCGGTCATCCCGAAGGACAGCCATGAGTAACCTGGCCCCTCAGATCACCGAGCTCGTCACCCGCCGGCTTCGCATCGCCCTTCCCGACGGCTACGACGCCGCTATGACGCGGTTCGACCAGCTCGTGCCGACCGCCGACACGTCGCGCTTCGGGCAGCTGGCGACATGGGATGCGGTGAAGGAGCTGGCCGTGATCAATGCCCCTTACGGCTTCATGACCTACTGGACGAGCAACGTCACCGCTCTGATGGCGGGTTCTCCGTCGGACTGGCGGTGCGTCTCCTACCTCCTTGGCAACCATGTGATCGCCGAGAAGATGTTCCACCACCATGCCGAGACCGTGCTGCACAGCCCGCTTCAGGCGCTCATCTGCAACGACCCACGGGGACAGGCCCGGTTCGTCGTCGATCGTCCCAGCGACCTGCTGGCCGGCTACGACTCTCCCGAGATCACCGCGGTCGGCCGCGAGTTCGACCGGCTGCTCGCCGGGCTGATCCACGAGTTGGGCGGCGTCGTGCCCGAGCTGCTGACCAGCTGACACGGTGGGGAGCGCGGGCGAGCCGAGCCGAGTGATCGCTGCGTCTGCGCCTGGTTGTCCGGTCATGAACCGGCCGCCCCCCTCCACGGGGCTGTGGAGGAAAGGAAACCGGCCGGGTCACTGCCGGGCTGGGTGCTGATCCACTCGCGCGGGGACCGCAGCGCCTCTTCATCTTTGCGGCCCAGGAGCAGGAACCTGATCCACAGTTTCTCGGCACGGTCGGAGCGCTGGGGCCACTCGTCGAGGAAGACGCAGATGGCGGGGTGTTCGCGGCTGACGCGCCATTTGTTGCCCCAGCCGTAGGCGGCACGCTGACGGGCTCGGGCAGAGCACCAGGTGAGGATGAACTCGATGACAGCGCAGATCAGGTCGTCGGGGGCCAGGGGGTCGTCGTCGAGGATTTCGGCCCGGACGAACTCGCCTTCGTATACCGCGATGTCGTGGGGGCGGGGTTGTGGGTGGTGCTCATGAACTCCTCCGAGCGGGAGCAACGTGCTGAGGGACGTGCCGAGGGCAGGCATAGGGGGACCGGGCGCCGTGCTGCGGCCGGTCCGTTGTCTGGGGCGACGAGCCCAAGGGGCTCGCGCAACGCCGCCGAGCCGATGGAGCTGTCCGCCGAGCTCCAGGCCGGCGGTATCCAGCTCGGCGGGCCTGAGCGTGTTGGCCGGCGCTCGGGCACGTCAGCCGACGGGGGAGAAGCCCGAAGATGTTCGCCGTCTGCGGCTCCAGGGCTTAGGGTGCCGATCATGTTCAAGTCAGGGGTGGGTTTCCTCGCGTTGTTCGGGCTCGGCTGGTGGCTGCTGGGTACCAGTGCATTCGGTGGGGCTGCGCGGCTGGTCGCCGTCGCGGCCGGGGGCGCGGCGGCGATCGGATTGATGCTGGCCGCACGGCGTATCCTCAGCGCCGTGGCGGAGGACCCGTTCACCCCCGAGCGGCGCCGCCGGTTCTATCAGATCAATGGTGTTCAGTGGGTGCTGATCGCCGCTGTCGTCATGGGGTGCGGACGCGCCGGAGCGCCTGTTCTCATCGCGCCGTTGATCGCGCTCGTCGTCGGGCTCCACTTCCTGCCCCTGGCAGCGGTGTTCGAGCAGTCCCGGCTGAGAGTGCAGGCAGTCCTGTTGATTGCCGTCGGGGCGGCCGGCTTGGTTATCTGGCTCGCGGACGGCCCGGACCAGGCGGTACGCCTCGTGGTGGGCCTCGCCGCGGGGCTCTGCCTGTGGGGCACGGCGGCCTGGACGATCACGGGCACAGCCGCCGCCGAGCGTGCCCTCACACAATGACGACAAGGCAGCGCTCGCGCCGGCCCGCCGGCTCAAGGCCCACGCCCCGCACTGCCGGGTCACCTTCACCGTGTACGACATGAAACGGCTCGCGCCGCAACGCGGCTGAGCTGATGGAGCTGTCCGCCGAACTCCAGGCCGGCGGCACCCAGCTCGAAGTCCTCACCGGGATCTACGACCGCAACGGCATGGGCGCAATGTTCTTCGCCGTCCTCGCCGTCGCCGGGCAGATCGAGCGCGACTACATCCGCGAGAAGACCCTCGAAGGCCAGGTCAGCGCCGCAAAGAAGGCCAACCACGGCGGACGGCCCAAGGTCATCGACGACGGCATGCTCACCTTCACCGTCGCCCTGAAGGACAAGGGCATCCCGGTGGGTCTGAAGGTGGTGCGGGGACGGGCCGAGGTGGCCCGCCACACCCGCGTCGGCTGGGGTGTGGGAGACCGTCACGGCCTGTCAGGGCTAGCCGACGAAGACCCAGAAGCCGACACGCGGAGCAAGCCGCTGCCGCGCCGCGGCCGGTCGCCCCGGCTTACCAGCAGATCCTCGCCGTTTTTGCCACCGCGACCGGACCCCTGCGGGCGAAGGAGGTATGCCAGGTCACAGACTCGGGTTCCGAAGCACGCCACGTCGAAGGCATGCGCTCGAAGCTCAAAAAGCTCACCGCCCAAGGTCTTCTTACCGAGCGCTCACCAGGCCTATCCACACCCTCGCGAGCCAGAAAGCCATATAACGCCCTCTCACCGCCGCCAGGGGCTTTGGTGATAGAGCCGTCGACGGCGATCTGGTCCAGGACGGGGCCGACGATGCGGTCGTAGGACTCCAGCGCGATCTGCTTGAGTTTGGCGAAGATGCCCAACCGGATCCATTCGTCGCGGCGGTTGCGGATCGTGGTGGCCGAACAGGTCGTGTCGGCGATCGCCTGGTAGGAGCAGCCGAAGCGCAGGAGCTGCAGCATCTTGTCCAAGACTATTCGGTCGCTGATGAGTGGGCGGTGGCAGCCCAGCGGGTGGGCCGGCACGTAGGTCGGTCGCTCAGCTTGTCCTACCTTTCAAGCGGGTCGGATCTGATCATTCGTAGGATCAGGGAAGCCCAGGGGTTCTGGGTATGGCTGTGAGCTTGTCGCCGCTTGATGGCTCAAAGAACTTGGCCGCCCGGAGCCCCGCGACGACTCGACCGCTAATTGGGATACGCGACTTGATCGCTTCGTAGGACAGCGCCGGCGAGGTCGTCTGCTGGGACCCATGTGAGACGACGAGCTTGCTGGCCGGGCCGCCGTCCGCGGTCGCGAAGCCGGCACGGAACGTGGTGGCAGGCTCGCCCGTGCCGCGGCGGGCGGAGGGCATGGCGGCGTCGGTCCTTGCGCCGGACTACCAGCGGATCGTGTCGGTGCTGGAGTCGGAGGCGGGCCGGGAGGGCATGCGCTGCCAGCGGTTGGCGACAGCCCTGGGACTGGAGGCGGTCCCGGCGAAGGTCGAGAGGCTGCGGTCGAAGGCGAAACGTCTGGTGGAGCGGGGGTGGGCCCTGCAGGTGCGGCCGGGGGTGTTCGCCGCGCTCGCGGTGCCGGTCGGCTGAAGGCGCCGGGGCGGCGTCCGGCCAGGCGGCTGCTCATGAGCATCGTCATCGACCACAGCACCATGGCTTCGTGCATGGCGGGCAGCGTCTCGTAGTCACGCACCGGGCGGCGCGAGCGCATCAGCCAGCTCAGCGTTCTTTCCACCACCCACCTGCGCGGCAGCACCACGAACCCTGTCGTGTCATCGGCGCGCTTGACGATGTCGAGGGCGACCTGGAGTTTCTCGGCCGCCCAGTAGACCAAGCGCCCGGCATATCCGCCGTCCGCCTACACCAGGCGGATGGAGAAGTACATCGTGCGCAGCCGCGCCAGCAGCCCGACGGCGGCGTCGCGGTCCTGCACGCTTGCCGCGGTCACCACGAGGGCCAGGACCAGGCCGAGGCTGTCCACGACCAGGTGCCGCTTGCGGCCGCCCACCTTCTTGCCGCCGTCCCAGCCGGAGGTCGAGCGCGGGATGTTCGCCGCTGCCCGCACCGACTGCGAGTCCACGAAGGCGGCCGTCGGGTCCGGTGAGCGGCACTCCTTGGCCCGGACCTTGTCGTGCAGCCGGTCGTGGAGTTCGGTGAGCAGGCCCGTGACCTGCCAGCGGCGGGCGAAAGCGTGCACCCGCCGATACGGCGGGAAGTCCACGGGCAGGTCGGCCCACTTGACTCCGTTGTCGGTCACATAGCGGACCGCGTCGATCATCCAATGCCACGAAGTTAAGGGCATGTTGGCGATGTCAAGGGCGGGTGCGATGCTAAGGGGCCTCTGCTATCCAGGGGATCGACCAAGATCTTCCT
>NZ_JBIWLW010000053.1:0-36129 GCF_044766385.1 Streptomyces sp. NPDC102274
CCCCCGGCGACTCCCCCCCCCCCCCCCCCCCGCCCCCGCCCCCGCCCTGCGAGCCCCCCCCCCACCCCCCCAAACCCCCCCCGCCCCCCCCCCCCCCCCCCCCCCCAAAACCCCCCCCCCCCCCCCCCCCCCCCCCCCCCCCACACCCCACCCCCCCCCCCCCCCCCCCCCCCCCCCCCCCCCCCACCCCGTACGGCTCAGGCCTTGCCGCGCCGTCCGCGCAGCTGCTCGGCCACCGGCGTCAGCGACGCCCGCAGCTCCGCCAGCGCCTCGGGCGTGAGCAGATCGATGAAGTGCTTCCGTACGGACGCGACATGGTGCGGCGCGACCTTCTGCATGGTCTCCATCCCGTGGTCCGTCAGGACCGCGTAGAGCCCGCGCCGGTCGGACTCGCAGTTCTCCCGGCGGACCAGCCCGGCGGCCTCCATCCTGGTGATCTGATGGGAGAGTCGGCTCTTGGACTGGAGCGTGGTGGCCGCGAGGTCACTCATCCGCATACGACGTTCCGCCGACTCCGAGAGGTTCACCAGGATCTCGTAGTCGTTCATGGTCAGGCCGAACGGCTGAAGGTCTTTCTCCAACTGGTGCGTCAGCAGTTTGTTGACATCCAGATGGGTGCGCCAGGCGCACTGCTCCGCGTCGGTCAGCCAGCGGGTGGCGGTCTCGGTCTCCATGTATGGATTCTACCTAAGAAGTTGAAATCTGTACGAAGCCTCCGGATGTGACACCTCGCACCCGATCACCAGCCAGGGGCGCAGGCGTTCGACGTCACACTCCGCAGACTACCGCTCACAGCCCGAAGCGACGCTGGAGATCGCCGAGCTGCCCCGGCATCCGGGGCGTGGACCCCTGTGACCCCTGATGTCCGGAGTGCCCCGAGGGAGCGCCGCCGCCCGGCACCCCGGGCTCCGACGTGACCGCGCCCAACGGCTGCTCCGCCATCAGCATCTCCGTCGACTGCAGCAGCACCGTCCCGGCCCCGACGAACTCGAATTGATGTTCCTCGCCCGACGTACCGCCGATCCCCGTCAACGACCTGAGCCCGCCCAGCACTCCGGACATATAACCATGATCGTAGTGGTGGCAGGGGGACGGGCAGTCCGCCCAGCCCACCAGCGCCTGCGGGTCCACCCGCAGCGGCGGCTCCATGAAGACCACGGGCCCGTTGGACGCGGCCACGAACTTCCCCGTACCGATCAGCGTCAGAAAGCCCGGCACGATCGACTGCTTCAGCGCCAGCGTCGGCTGGTACGCCAGCAGATTCCCGGACCGGATCGTCAGATTGCCCTCTTCCAGATCGAACGAGTTGACGTCGAAGGCGCGGTCGGCGAGCAGCATCTTGCCGCTGCCCTCCGCCACCACCCAGTCACTGGCGTGCAGCGGCGAGTGGAAGCTCGTACGCACCAGCCGCTCGAACCGGCCGTGGCCGATGCCGTCGAAGTTGATCTGCCCGTAGCAGGCGATCATCTTCCCCTTCTGCAGGAACCACTGGCTCCCCTTCAACTCCACACAGAAGGTGTACGCGTTGACGTTGTCGTCGCTCGGCAGCGTCATCGGGTCATGGATCACGGGCGCGCTCACAGCTTCTCCTCCGACGCCTGGACGTACACCGCGCCACTGCCGCTCAATTCCAGTTGGAACGCCTCGCCGGAGCCGCGCCCGACCATGTCGCGCCAGCCGAGCGCCGTGGACAGCTTGTTCCGTAGGTCGCCGTGGTGCGCGACATACGCCTGCGGGTCCACATGGACCTCCCGGCCCGGGGTGACGGGCACCTCGATCACCCCGCCGTGCGCCATCACCGCGACCGCGCCATGGCCCTTCAGTGTGGTGGTGAACAGGCCCTGGCCGGTCACCTGTCCGCGCACCATGCCCATGACCCCGCCCTGCGAGCCCATGAACATCGTGCCCTGCTGGAGGGTCCCGTCGAACGCGAGCAGCCGGTCCGCCTCCACATACAGGGTGTCGCCCGCCAGATTGATGACCTGGATGTGATGGCCGCCATGGCCGAACATCACCGTGCCGCTCCCCTCGACCGTCATCAGCGGGGTCGCCTCATTGGCGACCCGTCGTCCGATCATGGACATCAGACCGCCCTGGCCGCCCTGGATGTTGGGGGTGAAGCTGACGTCGCCGCGGTACGCGAGCATCGCGCCGCGCTGGCTGAACATCTTCTGGCCGGGCAGGACCGTCGCCTCGACCATCTTCGAGTTGATCTCGCGGAACGGCATCAGACATCGCCCCCGATCGTGTTCCGCTCGCTGGGCTGTACGTAGACGAGCCCGTCGCCCTCGAAGCGGATCTGGAAGGACTCGCCCGAACCCTCGCCCATGAACGTACGGAAGTTGACGCCGGACTGGAACTTCTGCTGGAGGTTGCCCTGGTGCGCGATGTACGCGCCGGGGTCGACGAAGAGCGGGTACTGCGGAGTCACCCGCAGGATCACCGCCTCGCCGTCCGACATGATCGCGGCCTGGCCCATGCCCTCGACGGTGGTCGTGAACAGGCCGGTGCCGGACGCGCCGCCCCGCAGGCCGGTGAACGACGTGCCGGTACGCAGCCCCGCGTCCGTGCAGAGCAGATTGCTCGCCTCGACGAAGAGCTTGTCGCCATGCAGCGAGACGAGGCTGATCTCGCTCGCGCGGTCGGCGAAGTAGCAGGTGCCCTGGCCCTTCACCTCCATCACGGTCATCTGTTCGCCGGTGAGCCGGCGGGTCACCATCCCGCGCAGACCCTCACCGCCGCCGGACATCTTCTTGAACGCCATCCGGCCGTCGTACGCGACCATCGAGCCGTTCTTCGCTTTGACGGCGTCGCCGGTCATGTCGACGGCGAGCACCTTGCTGCCTTGCAGTCGGAACTGAGCCACGGATCGAAGGTAACGGGCGGCACTGACAGGGAACAGGGGCCATGGTCCGCGATCGCCCCCGGCCGGACCCCGACGCGCCCCGTCACGCCGGCGACACGGACCCTGATAACGGTCGGGCAAAGCTGTGCTGCCACAATGGGACCGCGCTTGTGCAAACATTCACAAGATCACGTCCGCCCCCGATGCCGAAGGTGCCTCCCTGTGGACATCAAGACCGCCTCCTCCCTCCATCGCCTCCGTCTGGTCTCCGCCCCGGAGGCCGTGTCGTTCCTGCTGCTCCTCGTCTGCTCGGTGCTCAAGCGCACGACGGACTTCAACGCGGTCCCCGTCATGGGCGCCGTCCACGGTCTGCTCTTCGTGCTGTACGTGGTCTTCTGGCTGGACGCCTGGAACCGCACCAAGTGGTCCTTCGGCACCGCGGCCCTCTACTTCGTGCTCTCCGTCCTGCCGACCGGCGGCTTCTTCGCCGAGCGCAAGCTCAAGCGCGCCGCCGACGACGCGGTCATCGCCTCCCGCGCCCGCCGCGAGGGTACGGTGAACGCATGATCGTCGCCTTCTCGGTGAGCCCGCTGGGCGTGGGGGAGGACGTCGGGGAGTACGTCGCCGACGCCGTCCGTGTCGTCCGCGAGTCCGGGCTGCCCAACCGTACGGACGCCATGTTCACCTCGGTCGAGGGGGAGTGGGACGAGGTGATGGACGTCGTGAAGCGGGCCGTCGCCGCGGTCGAGGCCCGCGCCGGGCGCGTCTCGCTCGTCCTCAAGGCCGACATCCGGCCGGGGGTCACGGACGGTCTCACCTCGAAGGTCGAGACGGTGGAGCGCTACCTCGCCGGCTGAGCCCCGCCTCTCCCGCCGAGCCCCGCACCCCGCTGAGCCCCGCCTTGCCGGCCGCCCCCGCGCGGCCTTCCTCGCGGCCGTACGGCAACCCATACGCAGTAACCTCCGCACGGAGCACCGCTCGCACGGACGTCTCCAGTCGACACGCCGGTAAATGTCCCTTTCTGTAGGGATATCAATCTGGTGCGACAGCTGGAGGCATCCGTGCGGCCGGAGGGTTCCGAGTACGACTACGACGTCTACAGCTGTCTGGCCGGTCCGCTCAGGGAACCGGACCGGGCCGTCGCCTACCGGGTGCGCTACCGGAGTCTGCTCGCGCGTGAACCCCACCGAATAAGAGCCGTCCTGCTCATGGTCCTGGCGCCGCTGCTCTCCGGCGCCCTGCTGGTCTATCTGGTCTGGCCCACCCACCACACCGAGCGCGAGAGCGGCGACCGATGGCTGGTGGTCTGCGACCAGGTGATGCTGGGCGCGATCGGGCTCATCGCCCTCTTCACGCTCGTCAACGTCACATCGGTCGCCCACGCCACGATGGTCGCCAGGGACCCCATACCCGTCCCGGCCGAGCCCGGCACCCGCGTCGCGTTCCTCACCACCTACGTCCCGGGCAAGGAACCGCTCGCCATGGTGCGGTCCACGCTCGAAGGAGCCGTACGGCTGCGCCACAGCGGCCCGCTCGACATCTGGCTGCTGGACGAGGGCGACGACAGCGACGCCAGGGCGCTCTGCGAGCAGCTGGGGGTCCGCCACTTCACCCGGCGCGGCATACCGGAGTGGAACCGCAGGCGGGGCGTGCACAAGGCACGCACCAAGCACGGCAACTACAACGCCTGGCTCGCCATGCACGGCGGCGACTACGACTTCTTCGCCTCCGTCGACACCGACCACATTCCGCTTCCGAACTTCCTGGAGCGGATGATGGGCTACTTCCGCGACCCGGACACCGCCTTCGTCGTCGGCCCCCAGGTGTACGGCAACTACAGCTCACCGGTCACCAAGGCCGCCGAGTCCCAGCAGTTCCTCTTCCACGCGCTGATCCAGCGGGCCGGCAACCGCTATCACGCCCCGATGTTCGTCGGTACGAACAACGTCGTCCGGGTGCGGGCGGTCCTGCAGATAGGCGGGCTGTACGACTCGATCACCGAGGACATGGCCACCGGGTTCGAGCTGCACCGTGTCAGGAACCCCATCACCGGCCGGTTCTGGCGTTCGGTCTACACCCCCGATGTACTGGCCGTGGGCGAGGGCCCCGCTTCCTGGACCGACTTCTTCACCCAGCAGCTGCGCTGGTCGCGCGGGACGTACGAGACGCTGCTCAAGCAGTTCTGGAAGGCACCGTTCCGGCTGCCGCCCGGACGGCTGCTCAGCTACACGCTGATGCTCGTCTACTACCCGATGACCGCCGTGAACTGGTTCCTCGGCATCCTCAGCTGTGTTCTCTTCCTCTGGTTCGGCGCCTCGGGCACCCAGGTCTCGTCCTCGGTCCTGCTGATGCTCTACAGCGATGCCGCCGCTCTGCAGATAGGGCTCTACCTCTGGAACCGGCGGCACAACGTCTCGCCCCACGAGCCGCGCGGCTCGGGCGGTCTCGCCGGAATGGCGATGTCCGCGCTCTCCGCGCCGGTCTATCTCAGGTCGCTGGTCTCGGCGCTCCTCCGTACCCGCGGCAGCTTCGTGGTCACCCCCAAGGGCGGCCGGGCGAGCCCCGACCGGCTGCTGACCTTCCGGCTCCATCTCTTCTGGGCCGCCGTGCTGATCGCCTCACTCGTCGCGTCGGTGCTCCTCGGCCACACACACGCGGCGATGCGCACCTGGGCGGGCCTGGCGCTGGTGATCGCCCTCGCACCGGTCGGTGTCTGGGGCTGGACGCTGCTGGCCGGGCGCGCCGGCAGCGGCACCGTACAAACATCCGTCCGTACTTCCGTCGAAGCCGTCGAGGATCCGGACCTGGAGCTGGATCCGGACCTGGACCTGGACCTGGAGTTGGATCCGGACCTGGACCTGGACCTGGAGTTGGATCCGGACCTGGAGCTGGATCCGGACCTGGATTCGGAGCTGGACCTGGACCTGGACCTGGACCTGGACCCCGAGCCGGAGCCCGAGTCCGCCTTCGCCACGACGCCTGTGACGATGACAGGAGGGAACTGACCCATGCCTAAGCGGTACCGGCCGCGCCACAGGCCCTCGGAGAAGTTCAAGAAGACACTGCTCGGTGGCGGAGCCCTGGCGGTGCTGGCGGCCCTCAACGCCCCCGCGGCGTTCTCGTTCGCCGAGCAGAAGTACCACGCGTACAAGATCGCGCAGCCGGGCTACAAGCGGCAGTACGGCTCCTGGGAGATCCTCGACGTCCCGGCGGAATACCGTACGAACGCGATCCACGCGGCCCTGCTGCACACCGGCAAGGTGCTGATCATCGCCGGCTCCGGCAACAACCAGAAGAAGTTCGACGAGGGATCGTTCGACACGATCCTCTGGAACCCGGCCGACAACTCCTTCAAGAAGATCCCCACCCCGGAGGACTTCTTCTGTGCGGGCCACTCCCAGCTCCCCGACGGACGGCTGCTGGTGGCGGGCGGCACGGCGCGCTACGAGGTCCTCGACGGCGAGGTGAAGCGGGCCGGCGGCCGGATGCGGGTCAAGAACGAGAACCCCGACCGGGCCCGCACCTTCAAGAAGGGCACCCGCTTCCGCTCCCCCTCGGGCGTCGAGTTCATCAGCAAGTTCGATGTCACGGTGCCCAGGGCGAAGAAGGAGCTCAAGGTCGGGTACGGGAAGGGCGGCCGGATGCTGCCCTGGCGTACGAAGGTGACGGCCGGCGAGGCGCGGGTGTTCGTGGAGGCGGCCGAGAAGGGCCCGCGCGGGCTGACCACCCAGGCGGCGCAGTACGAGATCGTCGGGCTCAAGGGCAAGGACGCCAAGAATCTCTACGGCCTGGCACAGAAACTCACCACGGAGAAGCAGGACTTCCAGGGCATCAGATCCGCGTACGAATTCGACCCCGGGGCCGAGAAGTACCTCCCCGTGAACCCGATGAAGGAAGCGCGCTGGTACCCCACGCTGGTGACCCTGGACGACGGGAAGGTGCTCGCCGTCTCCGGCCTCGACGACGTCGGCGCCGTACTGACCGGGGACAACGAGATCTACGACCCGAGGACCAAGGCGTGGTCCAAGGGCCCCACCCGCTACTTCCCGACCTATCCCGCGCTCTTCCTCACCAAGGGCGGCAAGCTCTTCTACTCGGGCTCCAACGCGGGGTACGGGCCCGCCGAGAAGGGCCGGCAGCCGGGGCTCTGGGACCTCACGAAGAACACCTTCACCGAGGTCGGCGGGCTCACCGATCCCGACCAGACGGAGACCTCGGCCTCTCTGATGCTGGCGCCGGCGCAGGACCAGCGGGTGATGCTGCTCGGCGGCGGGGGCGTCGGTGAGTCCTCCAAGGCCACCGCGCGCACCGCGATCGTCGACCTCACACGGGACAGCCCGGCCTTCCAGGAGGGGCCCAGGCTGCCGAAGGGCACGCGCTATCTGAGCAGTGTGCTGCTCCCGGACGACACGGTGTTCACCACCGGCGGTTCCTCCGACTACCGGGGGCGCGGCGCCAGCGACATCCTCAAGGCGCAGTTCTACGAGCCGAGGACCAATACGTTCCGGCCGGCCGCCGACCCGACCGTGGGGCGCAACTACCACTCGGAAGCGCTGCTGCTGCCCGACGGCCGTGTGGTCACCTTCGGTTCCGACCCGCTCTTCCGCGACGCCGACAACACCAAACTCGGGACCTTCGAACAGCGTGTGGAGATCTACACGCCGCCCTATCTTCAGGGGGACAGAGCCGGTGAGAACAGACCGGCGCTGGGGGAGGGGCCGCGGGCGGTCGACCTGAACGGCCGGGCCACCTTCCGCGCGGCCCGTCCCGACCGGATCGCGAAGGCGAGGCTGATGCGGCCGAGCGCCGTGACGCACACGACGGATGTCGAGCAGCGCTCGGTCGAGCTGGCACTGACGAAGACGAAGGACACGGTGACGGTGGAGGTGCCGAAGGACCGGGCGCTGGTACCGCCCGGCTGGTACATGCTCTTCGTCACCAACTCCGCCGGTGTCCCGTCCGAGGCGAAGTGGGTCCGGGTGGACTGAGCCCCGGACAGGGCGGGCTCAGGCGGTCGCGTCCTTGCTTCTGCGGGCGAGGCCCAGCGCGTAGTCGGGCCACCAGGTACCGGCCGACGGGCCGCCGCGGCAGGGGCCGTCCGAGTCTCCGGGGCGCTTGATCCAGAGGAAGGCGTCCAGCAGTTCGTTGCCGGTGTTGGTGGTGGGCGGCGAGCCGAGCGCCCGGCCCGGCGGGTTGCACCACGCCTCGTCCTTGTCACCGCGCAGCGGGCCCGCGCCGTTCCTGCTGGTGTCGATGGTGAAGTGGACATCACCGAGCAGCCCGGAGAGCCGGGTGCCGTACGCCTTGACCGCGTCGTTCGTCTGGAAGTTGGACACATTGAGCGAGAAGCCGTCGGCCGAGGCGATCCCGGCCCGCCGGAGCGGCTCGATGAGTCTGGCGGGGTCGGGGATCCAGTTGGGATTGCCGGCGTCCAGATAGACCCGGGTACGTGGCTGCTGCTTGAGCCTGCCGATGGCGTGGGCGAGCAACTTGTACCGCTCGTCGTGGTACTCCGCCGGGGTGCAGCCGTCGGTCATATGCGGAACGGCGTCCGGCTCCAGGATCACCATGGCCTCGGCGTCGCCGATGGCGGCGGCGAAGGAGCCGATCCAGTCGTGGTAGGACTGGGCGTCCTGGGCGCCGCCCGCGGAGTAGAGCCCGCAGTCGCGGTGGGGGATGTTGTACGCGACGAAGACGGCCGTGCTCCTGGCGGTCTTCGCACTACGCACGATCCGGTGGATCCCGGGCTCGGGGTTGTCGGCGGCCGGCCAGTCGGCCACCGCCCGCTCGGAGATCCGCCGCAGCGCCTTCGCGTCGTCCTTACGCCCCTGCTGCTCCCACTCCCTGACCTGGCGGGCCGCGTCGCTCTCCGGATCGATCCAGAAGGGCGAGGCCGCGGTGGGGGCGGCTTCGCCGCGGAGCACGGAGGGGCCGGTGCGATCGCCCCGCTCGATCTGCTCGGTCCGCTCGGTCCGTTCGGCGGAGTCCCGGCGGGAGTCGGGGGAGCAGCCGGCCGCCGTCATCGCGAGCGCCGCCGCGAGGGCGGCGGAGGCGAGCGAGCACGGGCGGCGGCGCGAGGTGCGCGGGCGGTGTGGTCTGCGGCCGGACATCCAGCCCCCTCGGAAGACGACTGGGCAACGACGGGTATGACAAGATGGTCATATCGTTACATAATGTTCATTCGGTGGCGCTCTGCGACACCGGCAGCGCGACACCGGGCGGCGCCCGCTCGTACAGCACCTGGTGTCCGTGCCTCCGCACCGTGCGACCGAAATCCGAGACAGGGCAGTCCGCCAGGTGACCTCTGGGTAGGGTCGGAGCCGTGCCGAAACCGCTCAGCCTCCCCTTCGATCCCATCGCCCGCGCCGACGAACTCTGGCAGCAGCGCTGGGGGCCCGTGCCGTCCATGGCGGCGATCACCTCGATCATGCGCGCGCAGCAGATCCTGCTGGCCGGCGTGGACGCGGTGGTCAAGCCGTACGGGCTGACGTTCGCCCGGTACGAGGCATTGGTGCTGCTCACCTTCTCCAAGGCGGGCGAGCTGCCGATGTCCAAGATCGGCGAGCGGCTGATGGTCCACCCGACGTCGGTCACCAACACCGTGGACCGGCTGGTGAGATCCGGTCTGGTCGCCAAGCGGCCCAATCCGAACGACGGCCGCGGCACGCTCGCGTCCATCACGGACAAGGGCCGGAAGGTGGTGGAGGCCGCCACCCGCGATCTGGTGCGGATGGACTTCGGGCTCGGGGCGTACGACGCCGAGGAGTGCGCGGAGATCTTCGCGATGCTCCGCCCGCTGCGGGTGGCGGCCAGGGACTTCGACGACGCGGGCTGAGCCGGGGCGCGCGCACCCCCGTGGTGGGTGCCGCCGGCGTGCGTGCGTGGTCCCTTCCGCGGGCGAGGGACGGGCTCCCCGCAGGCGCCGGAAGGGCCCGGGATACGCTCGGGGCCATGAAACAAAGCGTGCTGTCCCGCTACCGGGTGATGGCGTACGTCACCGCCGTATGGCTGCTGGTCTTCACCGTGGCGATCATCCTGAAGTACGGATTCGACACCGGCGACACGATGCTGATCTCCCAGATCCACGGTGTGCTGTTCATCGTGTACGTCGTCTTCGCCTTCGACCTGGGCACCAAGGCGAAGTGGCCCTTCGGCAAGCTCCTCTGGGTGCTGGCCGCCGGCTGTATCCCGGTCGCGTCGTTCTTCGTCGAGCCGAGGATCACCCGCGAGGTCCGGCCGCTGATCACGGACCGTGAGCCCGCGACGGCCTAGGTCCGCCGGGTCCGCCTGGTCCATCGGGTCCGTCAGGTCCTGATTCGGTCCGCCGGAGCCCCGCCCGCACGAGGTGTGGGCGGTTTGGCATCGACATTTACTTGGACGTCCTAGTAAATTTGAAGGCATGGACGCGATGGAGGAGGGCCGCCTGCGCTGGCAGGCCCGGTACGACAAGGCCCGCAAGCGCGACGCGGACTTCGGCACGCTCTCCGGTGACCCGGTGGAGCCGGTCTACGGGCCCCGGCCCGGGGACACCTACGAGGGCTTCGAGCGGATCGGCTGGCCGGGGGAGTACCCCTTCACCCGGGGGCTCCATCCCACCGGCTACCGAGGCCGGACCTGGACCATCCGCCAGTTCGCCGGTTTCGGCAACGCCCAGCAGACCAATGAGCGCTACAAGACGATCCTGGCCAACGGCGGCGGCGGGCTCTCCGTCGCCTTCGACATGCCGACGCTCATGGGCCGCGACTCCGACGACCCGCGCTCGCTCGGCGAGGTCGGCCACTGCGGGGTCGCCATCGACTCCGCCGCCGACATGGAAGTACTTTTCGGCGGCCTTCCGCTCGGCGAGGTCACCACTTCGATGACCATCAGCGGCCCCGCGGTCCCGGTCTTCTGCATGTATCTGGTCGCCGCGGAGCGCCAGGGCGTAGATCCCGCCACCCTCAACGGCACGCTCCAGACCGACATCTTCAAGGAGTACATCGCGCAGAAGGAGTGGCTCTTCCAGCCCGAGCCGCATCTGCGTCTGATCGGCGATCTGATGGAGCACTGCGCCGCCTCCATCCCCGCGTACAAGCCGCTCTCGGTCTCCGGCTACCACATCCGCGAGGCCGGGGCGACGGCCGCGCAGGAGCTCGCGTACACCCTCGCGGACGGCTTCGGCTATGTGGAGCTGGGGCTGAGCCGGGGGCTGGACGTGGACACCTTCGCGCCCGGTCTCTCCTTCTTCTTCGACGCCCATCTCGACTTCTTCGAGGAGATCGCCAAGTTCCGCGCGGCCCGACGGATCTGGGCGCGGTGGATGAAGGAGGTCTACGGAGCGCGGAGCGACAAGGCGCAGTGGCTGCGCTTCCACACCCAGACGGCGGGTGTCTCGCTCACCGCGCAGCAGCCGTACAACAACGTCGTACGGACGGCGGTGGAGGCGCTGGCGGCCGTCCTCGGGGGCACGAACTCCCTGCACACGAACGCGCTGGACGAGACCCTCGCCCTGCCGAGCGAGCAGGCCGCCGAGATCGCGCTCCGTACCCAGCAGGTGCTGATGGAGGAGACGGGCGTCGCCAATGTGGCCGATCCGCTCGGTGGCTCCTGGTACATCGAGCAGCTGACCGACCGGATCGAGGCCGACGCCGAGAAGATCTTCGAGCAGATCAAGGAGCGCGGTCTGCGGGCCCACCCGGACGGGCGGCACCCGATCGGTCCCGTCACCTCCGGCATTCTGCGCGGCATCGAGGACGGCTGGTTCACCGGCGAGATCGCCGAGTCCGCGTTCCGGTACCAGCGGGCGCTGGAGAAGGGCGACAAGCGGGTCGTCGGCGTCAATGTCCACCACGGCTCCGTCACCGGCGATCTGGAGATCCTGCGGGTCAGTCACGAGGTCGAGCGCGACCAGGTGCGGGTCCTGGCCGAGCGCAAGGACGCGCGGGACGACGCCCGGGTCCGTACGGCCCTGGAGGCCATGCTGAGCGCCGCCCGCGACGGCTCGAACATGATCGCTCCGATGCTGGAGGCGGTACGGGCCGAGGCGACGCTCGGTGAGATCTGCGGGGTACTGCGCGACGAGTGGGGGACGTACACGGAGCCGCCCGGCTTCTAGACGTACTGTGCCGAGCCGACGGCCGTCCCCGGTGGAGGGGGCGGCCGTCGGCTTTGTTCCCCTCCGTACGTCTTCCTGCTCGCAAATACCTCTGAGTGAGAGCTAAAATGATGGCATGACCACGGAGGAGTTCCCCGACTCGCTCGCCGTCGTCCTCGCGGGCGTCCAGCGCATGATCCGACGCCAGCTGCGTGAGGGCTTTCCCGCACCGGCGCTGCGCGGCGCGCAGATCGAGCTGCTGGGGCTGGTCGCGGCCCGTCCGGGGATACGGGTGTCGGACGCGGCCAAGGAGCTGTATCTCGCCGGCAACTCGGTCTCCACCCTGGTCAATCAGCTCGGCCGGGCCGGCTATCTCCTCCGTGAGACCGACCCGGACGACCGGCGCTCCGCGCGACTGCTGCCCACCCCCGCGGCCGTGTCGCGGCTGAGCGAGTGGGAAGTCCGCCGCCGCGCGCTCATGCGCGAGCAGGTGGACCATCTGTCGGACGAGGACCGCGCGGCGCTGGCGGCGGCCCTTCCGGCGCTGCGCCGGCTCGCCGAGAACCTGCACGAGGGAGGCGCGGCGGGAGCGGGCGCGGCGGTAGCGGGCCTGGTGGGAGAGGGAGCGGGGGAACAGCGAGTGGAGGGAATATGACCGACACACCGTTCACCGGCGACGCCGGCCCCGACGGCGTGGGCCCCGACGGAGCCGAGTCCGGGGCCGCCGATCCTCGCGCGGCCGGCCGCGCGGACCCCGCCGCGCCCGACGCCGTCAGCTGCCGCGGACTGGACTACGCCTTCGGCGAGACCAAGGCCGTCCAGGACCTCGACCTCTCGGTCGGCGCGGGCGAGGTCTTCGGGCTGCTCGGTCCGAACGGCGCGGGCAAGACCACCGCGATCCGCTGCATCACCACCCTGTTGCCGGTCCCGGCGGGCATGGTGCGGGTGTTCGGCCACGACGCGGCGAAGGAGAAGATGGCGGTACGCCGCCTGCTCGGTTACGTACCCCAGCAGCTGTCCGCCGACGCGGCGCTGACGGGCCGCGAGAACGTGACGCTGTTCGCCCGCGTCTTCGACGTTCCACGCCGCGAGCGGTCCGAACGTGTCGCGCAGGCGCTGGCGGCCGTCGATCTGACCGGCGCGGCCGACCGGCTGACCAAGACGTACTCCGGCGGCATGATCCGCCGGCTCGAACTCGCCCAGGCGCTGGTCAGCGCGCCGAGACTGCTGATGCTCGACGAGCCGACGATCGGACTCGACCCGATCGCCCGTACCAGCGTCTGGGAGCACATCAACGCCGTACGGCACGCCACGGGCATGACCGTGCTGGTGACCACGCACTACATGGACGAGGCCGATCAGTACTGCGATCGCGTCGCGCTGATGCACCACGGGCGGATTCACGCCCTCGGCACCCCCGGCGAGCTGAGGTCCGAGCTGCGCGAGCGCCGGGCGGCGGCGGGCGCATCGGGCGCTTCCGGCGCCTCGGGCGAGAAGGACGCACTGCCGACGCTGGAAGACGTCTTCCGGGACGTGGCCGGCAGCGGTCTCGACGAGGAGGGAGGCGACTACCGCGATGTCAGGAGCACCCGCCGCACCGCGTCCCGCGTCGGCTGAGGAGAGCCTCGGCCGGCTGGACCTGCTGCTCGTACCACCGCGCGCCCGTACCGGCTGGCGCGTGCTGGCCGCCAGGGTCGTCGCGATGTGCATGGTCGAGCTGCAGAAGCTGCGCCACGACCGGACCGAGCTGTACACCCGGGCCGTTCAGCCCGCCCTCTGGCTGCTGATCTTCGGCGAGACCTTCACCCGGATCAAGGCCATCCCCTCCGGCGGCGTTCCGTATATCGACTTTCTCGCGCCCGGCATCATCGCCCAGTCCGCGATGTTCATCGCGATCTTCTACGGCATCCAGATCATCTGGGAGCGGGATGCCGGCATTCTGACCAAGCTACTGGTCACCCCCACCCCGAGAGCCGCACTCATCAGCGGCAAGGCGTTCGCCTCCGGGGTGAAGGCACTGATCCAGGCGGTGGTGGTGATCGTCATCGCCACGGCCCTGGGCGTCGGGCTGACCTGGAACCCGCTGCGGCTGCTCGGGGTGGCCGTCGTGGTGGTCCTCGGCTCGGCGTTCTTCTCCTGTCTGTCGATGACGATCGCCGGGATCGTGCTGACCCGCGACCGGTTGATGGGTATCGGCCAGGCCATCACCATGCCGCTCTTCTTCGCCTCGAACGCCCTCTATCCGGTGGCGATCATGCCCGGCTGGCTCCAGGTGATCAGCAAGATCAATCCGCTGAGCTACCAAGTCGACGCGCTGCGCGGGCTGTTGCTCGGTACGCCGTCCCATCTGCTGCTCGACTTCGGCGTCCTGCTGCTGGCGGCGGCCTTGGGCATCGCGGCGGCCTCGTCGCTGCTGGGACGGCTGGCGCGGTGACGCGGTGACGCGGTGACGCGGTGACGCGGTGACGTGGTGACGCGGCACGTGTGAACCGGACTCAGCTCTGTACGGTGGCCAGCCCGCCGAGCAGCAGGGCCGTGAACGTACGCGCCCACTCCTGGTCGACCGGCTCCGCGCTGACCAGGGTGCGGTGGACCACCGCGCCGGCGATCACGTCGAAGATCAGGTCCGCGGTACGGGCCGCCTTCGCGGTGTCCGGTTCGTGGGGGAGTTCACCGCGCATCCGGGCGCGCTCGCGGCCCAGCAGCACCAGTCGCTTCTGTCGGTCGACGATCGAGGCGCGGATACGGGTCCGCAGCGCCTCGTCCCGGGTGGACTCCGCGACCACCGCCATGAACGCCGTCCTGGTCTCGGGCCGTTCCAGCAGCGCAGCGAACTGGAGCACCATGCCCTCGACATCGGCCGCCAGACTGCCGCGGTCCTGCAACTCCAGCTCGTCGAAGAGGACGGCGACCGCGTCCACGACGAGCTCGCTCTTGGCCGTCCACCGCCGGTAGAGCGTGGTCTTGGCGACGCCCGCGCGGGTCGCCACATCGCTCATCGTCAGCTTGGACCAGCCCAGCTCACCCAGCGCGGCCCGGGTCGCTTCCAGGATGGCGGAGTCGGCCTCGGCGCTGCGGGGGCGCCCCCCTCGACTGCACATGACGGCGACCATACCGGCCGGTAAGGCATGTGCTGTGAGTCAGTTCACCAGATGGATCTTCCCTGTCGCACCGCCCGGCAGTTACGCTACGAGACGTAGCGAAAGCGGGGAGCTGCCCGCCCGCCACGCGGCGGTGCGTGTACCGCTTTTCAGAAGTGTGCGCGGAGGGGGGAGGATGTACTCATGCAGCCTAGGAACATGTCCATGAGCGGCGTCGTCGACCTCGCCGCGGTGAAGGCGGCCGGTGAGGCCAAGGTGAAGGCGGAGCAGGCCCGCGCCGAGGCGGCCCGTCACGGTGGTGCCGGTGCCGTACCCCCCTCCAGCCTGGTGATCGACGTCGATGAGGCGGGCTTCGAGCGCGATGTCCTCCAGCGTTCCACCGAGGTCCCGGTCGTCATCGACTTCTGGGCCGAGTGGTGTGAGCCGTGCAAGCAGCTCAGCCCGGTGCTCGAACGGCTGGCGCGCGAGTACAACGGCCGGTTCATCCTCGCCAAGATCGACGTCGACGCCAATCAGATGCTGATGCAGCAGTTCGGGATCCAGGGGATCCCCGCGGTCTTCGCGGTGGTGGCGGGCCAGGCGCTGCCGCTCTTCCAGGGCGCGGCCGCGGAGACCCAGATCCGGCAGACCCTGGACCAGCTGATCCAGGTCGGCGAGGAGCGCTTCGGGCTGACCGGCATCGCGGTCGACCCCGGCGCGGAGACGGACGCGGCGGACGGCGCCGAGCAGGCCGCCGCCGAGCCGGTGGGACCGTACGACGCCCTGCTGGAAGCGGCCGTACGCGCGCTGGACGCCAATGACTTCGACGCCGCCTCGCAGGCGTACCGCGATGTACTGGCCGACGACCCCGGCAACTCGGAGGCCGGGCTCGGCCTCGCCCAGGCCGAACTGCTCGCCCGCGTACAGGACATGGACCAGGCGCGGGTACGCAAGGACGCCGCGGACAAGCCCGGCGATGTGGCGGCGCAGATCGCGGCGGCCGACCTCGATCTGGTCGGCGGACATGTGGAGGACGCCTTCGGACGGCTGGTCGAGGCCGTGCGCCGGACGGCCGGGGACGACCGGGAGGCGGCGCGGGTGCGGCTGCTGGAGCTGTTCGAAGTCATCGGCGGGGACGACCCCCGGGTGACGGCGGCGCGTTCGGCTCTGGCGAGAGTTCTTTTCTGACGTGTTGAGGTAGTTGAGGTATTCGCCGTTTTTTCGGTCGCCAACTCCGTGGCGTACTCGCGGATTCGGTGACGAAACGACAACAGTGGCCGCGCTTTGCCAAAACTTGGCAAAAGCGGCTGCTGTTACTCGCAGTAAATCGACCCCCATGTTCTGTCCCGCTATGAGTGACAATCGCCGCTTCTGTCGCACCGTGGGGCCACACCCTGTGTGGCCGCTCGATGCCGGCGGGTCGCCCGCTGGTTATCGGGCCGTTACTAGCCAGTAACGAACCCCCTTGTGTCCCGGGCGCGAATGCACCACGATCGGCGACGCTCGGTCCAATTCCGCACCAGCACGGCAGCCAGCCGCGCCGTCGGTCCTGGGTCCCCACCGAGCGGACCGGCGGCAGCGTCCGCCGGCCCGGACAGGGGGGTTCCTGCCTACCCGGCAGGGCCTGTCCAGAGGTTGCGCGAAGGCGTGGCCAGTGGTTGTCGCTCGGGGGTGATCGCCGGTGGTTCCGGACGCGGTTGGCGCCTCGGTCACGGGCGCTCTCCTTCCCGAGGACGTAGCACTTCTCCCATCCCAGGACGGGCTCCCACCCGATCCGGAGATGTACGTCCGAGAAGGAGGACATTCATGGAGTCCCAAATTCGTGGCGGGACCAGATGGAGGCGGTTCGCCGTCGTCATGGTGCCGAGCGTGGCCGCGACGGCGGCGATAGGTGTCGCGCTCGCTCAGGGGGCGCTCGCCGCGTCGTTCAGCGTGTCGGGGCAGAGTTTCAAGGTGAGGGCCGACAAGCTGGTCGGCCAGAACTTCGTACAGTACGGCGGCGTTGCCGAGGGCGTTGACTCCGAGGGCAACAAGGCCTCGCACCCGGTGGCCGTCTCAGGGTTCAAGACCGCCCAGATCACCAACATGTGCCAGTCCGTGGTCACCCCGCTGCCGCTGCTCGGCACCAGTGTGACGCTGGTGCTCAAGGCCGGTGACAAGGGCACGCAGATCGAGGCGGAGAACCTCTACCTCGATGTCGAATCGCTCGACGCCGACGCGGAGTTCAAGAACATCGACATCGGTGTCGCGGCCGGCTCCACCAAGCCCCCCGGCATCCAGCCGGGGACGAGAGCGGACCCGAACGGCTTCGCCCAGCAGGCCGACGAGGCCGTTCTGAGGGACGTGAAGCAGACCGCGTGGGCGACCACCGCGGGCACGTTCAAGCTTCCTGACCTCAATCTGAGGCTCAAGGTCGGCAACCCCAAGAAATACGAGTGCTACTAGGACGTGTTGCGAAAGTCCCGCCTGGCCCGTGGGCGGACGGCGCTACTTTCGCGACACGTCCTAGGTACCCCCCCCGCGGGTGGGCCGGGCGGTCCCCTGACTGTTCGGCCCACCCGTCCCCCCGTCTCTGATCGCAATACCGCATACCGCTTTCCAGGGAGCTGTTTTTCCATGAGCGCCGAGTCCACAGGTTCCCGCGGATTCACCTACTGGCGGCTTCGGTTCCGCGCCTGGCGAGGCACCCGGCCGTTCTGGGCGGGCCTGTTCACTCTTCTCGGCGGGCTGCCGATCGCCTATTTCCCCTACGCCCAGCTCCATCTCGGCAACCTGACACTGGCCATGTCCACCACGGCCGGCGCGGGTTCGCTGATCATCGGCGTACTGCTGGTGACCCTGGGCCTGACGATGTGGTTCCAGAGCATCGTCCGGGTCTTCGCCGGCGTCGCCGCCATTCTGCTGGCGCTGGTATCGATCCCGGTCTCCAATATCGGCGGCTTTCTGCTGGGCTTCCTGCTCGCCATGCTCGGCGGCGCGCTCTCGATCTCCTGGGCCCCCGACAAGTGGGTCAGGCCCGCCGCCGAACTCGACACCCCCCATGAGGCGCCCGAGCCCGACGGCGACGGTGACCCTTTCTTCCCCGGTCCGCGCGACGGGGAGGACCCGAACGTGACGGATACGACTGCCCATGCCAACGGCGGGAGGAACAGTGCGGGGTGACAGCACGCAGCGAGTCACGGCCGGAGGCGATGATTCCCGGGTGAGAAGAGGGCCGCGTCACGCGGCCCCCAGAAAGTCGCTCCTGACCAAGCTTCAGATACCCGCGGGCAAGGCGATGGCGCTGGCGGCGATGCCGACGGCCGTCTTCGTGGGCATGGGGCTCACGCCCCGGCTCGCGCTGGCCGACGACAGCAAGGACATACCGTTCGCCCCGGGCCCGTGCGTGACCCGCTCGGACGAGCCGTCCGCGTCGGCGTCCGAGTCGCCCACGTCCACGCCGTCCGCGTCGGAGTCGGCGTCGCCGGAGCCGGGTGAGTCACCGTCGACAACACCGGAGCCGGCGGCGAGCGGGAGTGCGGCGCCGGGGGAAGAGGATTCAGGTTCCTCGGGCTCCGGTTCTTCGGGCGCGGGGAGTTCGGGCCCCGGGGCTTCGGACTCCAGGGAGCCCGCCGACACGTCATCCGGACCGACGGCGACCCCGACCCCCACGAAGTCCAAGAACCCACTGGACCCGCTGGGGCTGGGAGACGCGCTGGGAGACCTTCTCGGCGTACCGGACAAGGGCGCGACGAGCAGCCCGGAGCCGAGCACCTCCGCCACGGGGAAGCCGGACGCCGAGCCGTCCACGAAGCCGACGTCCGAGCCGGGGAGTTCCGAGCCGGACAGCGCGGCGGACGGTTCCCCGGACGGCGAGGGTACGGGCGACGGGCCGGCCGACACGGCCGTCGAAGGAATCAAGGACGGGGTCGACGGAACCAAGGACGCCATCAAGGAGGCGGCGGACAAGGTCGGCGCCGAGGTCGAGGAGCTGGACGCGGACGCCAAGGGTCTCGACGCCCGTAAGGACGACGACATCCCCGAGGGCGCGGACGGCAAGGAGCCCTTCCCCTGCCCGACGGCCGACCCCGAGGCCCTGGCCGCGGCCAAGGAGGAGCAGGGCATCCCGCTGCTGCCCGACGACCCGTGGACGCTGCACAGTTCACTGCTGACCCTGCGGGGCCTGGACTACAAGGGCATCGTCGAGGTGAGGACCGGCAGCGGCAAGCTCAAGAAGGCGCTGAAGTTCACCTCCACCTCGGTGGATATCCAGGACCTGCACCAGACCCTCGTCTACCCCGAGGGCAGGACGGCCCATGTGAAGGCCCGCGAGGGCTCGACGTCGACGATCCGTGACGGCGAGGTGACGATGTACACGGAACGGCTGAAGGGCAACCTCTTCGGCCTCATCCCGATCACCTTCAGCCCGGAGACGCCGCCCCCGCTGAACATCCCGTTCGCCTTCTTCACCGACGTCGAGGTAACCCAGGCGGGCCAGTTCGGCGGCACGCTCACGGTCCCCGGCCTCCAGAACTACCTCACGCACTGACCCGAATCCCCGGGAGCCGCGGGGAAGACTGTGGCCCGCACCACCAGTTGGTGCGGGCCACGGTCGTTCAGGGGCCGGAGCGACGGTGTCGTCAGTCGCGGGCGCCGCCGCCCAAGTGGTGGACGCGGACCATGTTCGTGGTGCCGGGGATGCCGGGGGGCGAGCCGGCGGTGATGATCATGGCGTCGCCCTCGTTGTAGCGCTGGAGCTTCAGCAGCTCCTCGTCCACCAGATCGACCATCGCGTCCGTGCTGCTCACCCAGCGCACGATGAAGGACTCCACGCCCCAGCTCAGGGTGAGCTGGTTGCGCGTCGACTCGTCCGTCGTGAAGGCCAGGATCGGCTGGGCCGCGCGGTAGCGGGAGAGGCGGCGGGCCGTGTCGCCGGACTGGGTGAAGGCGACCAGCGCCTTGCCGCCCAGGAAGTCCGCGATCTCGCAGGCGGCGCGGGCCACCGAACCGCCCTGGGTACGCGGCTTCTTGCCCGGGACCAGCGGCTGGAGGCCCTTGGAGAGCAGCTCCTCCTCGGCCGCGACCACGATCTTCGACATCGTCTTGACCGTCTCGACCGGGTACGCGCCCACCGAGGACTCGGCGGAGAGCATGACCGCGTCCGCGCCGTCCAGGATCGCGTTCGCGACATCGGACGCCTCGGCGCGGGTGGGGCGGGAGTTGGTGATCATCGACTCCATCATCTGGGTCGCCACGATCACCGGCTTGGCGTTGCGGCGGCACAGCTCGATCAGCCGCTTCTGCACCATCGGGACCTTTTCGAGCGGGTACTCGACGGCCAGGTCACCGCGCGCCACCATGACGCTGTCGAAGGCCGCGACCACGGCCTCCATGTTGGCGACCGCCTGCGGCTTCTCGACCTTGGCGATGATGGGGACCCGGCGGCCCTCCTCGTCCATGATCTTGTGGACGTCCAGCACGTCGTGCGCGTCACGGACGAACGAGAGCGCGATCATGTCGCAGCCCATCCGCAGACCGAAGCGCAGGTCCTCGATGTCCTTCTCGGACAGGGCGGCGACATTGACCGCCGCGCCGGGCAGGTTGATGCCCTTGTGGTCGGAGATCACCCCGCCCTCGATGACGATGGACTTGACCCGGGGACCCTCGACCTCGACCACCCGCAGCTCGACGTTGCCGTCGTTGATCAGGATCTGGTCGCCCTTGGAGACATCGCCGGGCAGGCCCTTGTAGGTGGTGCCGCAGATGGACTTGTCGCCCGCGACATCCTCGGTGGTGATGGTGAACTCGTCACCGCGCACCAGCTCGACCGGGCCCTCGGCGAAGGTTTCCAGACGGATCTTGGGGCCCTGGAGGTCGACCATGACACCCACGGCGCGGCCGGTGTCCTTGGCCGCCTTCCGCACGCGGTTGTACCGCTCCTGGTGCTCCGGGTGGCTCCCGTGGCTCATGTTGAGTCGGGCCACATTCATACCGGCCTCGATGAGCGACTTCAGCTGCTCGTACGAGTCGACGGCGGGGCCCAGTGTGCAGACGATTTTGGAACGGCGCATAAGGCGGATCCTATCGGTTTGTTTCGATGCGGAATATTCCGTCTGGTGGAAAGTACAAATGGGCGGGTGGCCGCTCAGGCGTCGACCGTTCGGTTCTTGCCGACCAGTGCGAAAGTCTGCCGCGCGATCTCCAGCTCTTCGTCCGTCGGGACCACGGCCACCACGGTCCCCGCCGACTCGGGCGAGATGATCCGCGGCTCGTCGGAACGTACGGTATTGCGCTCCGGGTCCACCGCCAGGCCCAGACTCTCCAGACCTGCGACGGCAGCTTCCCGCACCGGCGCCGCGTTCTCGCCCACACCCGCCGTGAAGGCCACCGCGTCCACCCGGCCGAGCACCGCGGTATAGGCACCGATGTACTTCTTCAACCGGTGGATATAGATGTCGAATGCGAGCGCCGCCCGCTCGTCGCCCTCGTCGACCCTGCGGCGGATCTCCCGCATGTCGTTGTCCCCGCAGAGGCCGACCAGACCACTCTTCTTGTTCAGAAGTTCATCGATTTCGTCAATGGACATTCCGGCCACACGCTTCAGATGGAACGTGACCGCCGGATCGATGTCCCCGGAGCGCGTCCCCATCACCAGCCCCTCCAGCGGAGTCAGCCCCATCGAGGTGTCCACGCACCGCCCGCCCTCGACGGCGGACGCCGACGCGCCGTTGCCGAGGTGCAGGACGATCACATTCACCTCGGACGGATCCTTGCCGAGCAACTCGGCGGTCTTCCGGGAGACATACGCGTGCGACGTGCCGTGGAAGCCGTAGCGGCGGATACGGTGCGCGTCGGCCGTCGCGGTGTCGATCGCGTACCGCGCGGCGTACTCCGGCATCGTCGTGTGGAACGCGGTGTCGAAGACCGCGACCTGCGGTAGATCGGGACGGAGCTTCCGCGCGGTACGGATCCCGGTGAGGTTCGCCGGATTGTGCAACGGCGCCACCGGCACCAGCCGCTCGATCTCCTTCAGCACGGCGTCGTCGATGACCGTCGGCTCGCTGAACTTCAGCCCGCCGTGGACGACCCGGTGGCCGATGGCCGCCAGATCGGGGGAGTCGATCCCCAGCCCGTCGTGCGCCAGCTCCTCCGCGACCGCCTCCAGTGCCGCCTTGTGGTCGGCGATCCTCCCCGTACGCTCGCGCTTCCCGCCGAGCCCCTCGGCCGACGGGGTGTGCACCAGCCGTGAGGTCTCCTCGCCGATGCGTTCCACCAGACCGGTCGCGAGCCGGGAGCCGTCCCGCATGTCCAGCAGTTGGTACTTCACCGACGAGGAACCGGAGTTGAGGACGAGGACACGGGTGGCGGGGGAGTGCGCGGTCACGGCTGTCGGCCTTCTGTCGTAGTCATGGAGTCGTGGTCGTGGCCATGGAGTCGTGGTCATGGAGTCGTGGTCATGGAGTCGTGGTCACGGAGTCGTGGTCATCGCCGGGGGCGGTGGGGCTCACGCGCTCTCGCCCTGCGCCTGGATCGCCGTGATCGCCACCGTATTCACAATGTCCTGCACGAACGCCCCGCGCGAAAGGTCGTTGACCGGCTTGCGCAGCCCCTGGAGCACCGGACCCACGGCCACGGCGCCCGCCGAACGCTGCACGGCCTTGTAGGTGTTGTTGCCGGTGTTCAGATCAGGGAAGATCAGCACCGTCGCCCGGCCCGCCACCTCCGACTCGGGCAGCTTGGTCGCCGCGACGGACGGCTCGACCGCTGCGTCGTACTGGATCGGCCCCTCGATCCGCAGATCCGGCCGCGCCCCGCGCACCAGTTCGGTGGCCTCGCGCACCTTGTCGACATCCGCGCCCGAGCCCGACGTACCCGTCGAGTACGAGAGCATCGCGATCCGCGGCTCCACCCCGAAGCGGGCGGCGGTGGCGGCGGACTGGACGGCGATGTCCGAGAGCTGCGCCGCGTCCGGATCCGGGTTCACCGCGCAGTCGCCGTACACCAGCACCTTGTCGGCGAGGCACATGAAGAAGACCGACGAGACGATGGAGGCGTCCGTCCTGGTCTTGATGATCTCGAAGGCCGGCCGGATGGTGGCCGCCGTGGAGTGCACGGAACCGGAGACCATGCCGTCGGCCAGTCCCTCCCCCACCATCAGCGTCCCGAAGTAGTTGACGTCCGCCACCACGTCGTACGCCAGCTCCACCGACACCCCCTTGTGGGCGCGCAGTTCCGCGTACCGCTCGGCGAAGGACTGGCGCAGCTCGGAGGTGGCCGGATCGATCAGCTGCGTCGACGAGAGATCGATACCGAGGTCGGCCGCCTTCTTCCGGATGACGTCCGGGTCGCCGAGGAGCGTCAGGTCGCACACATCGCGGCGCAGCAGCACGTCGGCGGCGCGCAGCACACGTTCCTCGGCGCCCTCGGGCAGTACGACGCGACGGCGGTGCGCGCGCGCCTGCTCCAGCAGTTCGTGCTCGAACATCATCGGCGTCACCCGGCCGCTGCGGGCCACCGACATCCGGGCCAGCAGCGCGGCGGTGTCCACGTGCCGCTCGAACAGACCCAGCGCGGTCTCCGCCTTGCGCGGCGTCGCGGCGTTCAACTTCCCTTCCAGTCCGAAGAGTTCGGCTGCGGTGGGAAACGAACGGCCGGGCACCGAGACCACCGGAGTACCGGGCGCGAGCCGCGCGGCCAGGGTCAGTATGGAGTCCCCGGGACGCTCGTCGAGCGTGAGCAGTACCCCCGCTATGGGCGGTGTGCCCGCGGAGTGGGCGGCGAGCGCCCCCACGACCAGATCCGCGCGGTCCCCCGGGGTGACCACCATGCAGCCGGGGGTCAGCGCGCTCAGGAAGTTCGGCAGCATCGCGCCGCCGAAGACGAAGTCCAGCGCGTCCCTGGCCAGGCCCGAGTCGTCCCCGAGCAGCACCGTGCCCCCCAGGGCCGCGGTGATCTGCGCGACCGTCGGGGCCGCCAGCGCCGGCTCGTCCGGCAGGACATAACAGGGAACCGGGAACTGGGCCGCCAGCCCCTCGGCGATCGCCTCGCGGTCCTCGGCGGCCACCCGGTTGACGACCATGGTCAGCACGTCGCAGCCCAGCACCTGGTACGCGCGGTGGGCATTGCGCGCCTCGGCCCGTACGGACTCGGCCGTCTGCCCCTTGCCGCCCACCACGGGGATCACGGACGCCCCGAACTCGTTGGCGAGCCGGGCGTTGAGCGACAGCTCGTCGGGCAGCTGCGTCGCCGCGAAGTCCGTCCCGAGCACGAGCACGACCTCGTACTCCCGCGCCACCCGGTGGAACCCCTCCACCAGCCGCGAGACCAACTCGTCGGTGCCCCGCTCGGCCTGGAGCGCGGACGCCTCGTGATAGTCGAGCCCGTACACCGTCGCCGGATCCTGTGACAGCCGGTAGCGGGCCCGCAACAGATCGAAGAGCCGGTCGGGGCCGTCATGGACCAGCGGACGGAAGACCCCCACCCGGTCCACCTGGCGGGTCAGCAGCTCCATGACTCCCAGCTCCACGACCTGGCGGCCGTCCCCTCGGTCGATCCCGGTCACGTACACGCTGCGCGTCACGCGTGCTCTCCCGTCCCTGCTCATGGGACGTCCCACTCCGACGGGATGGCCCCGCGGCCCGTAGGAGGTCCCGGCTCCTGTGAACGACAATTCCCGTTAGGGTGGCAATGCCCTCTTGACAATACCTCCGGGGGTGGTTAAGTCGCCCGGAGAGTACAAGACGATGCCCGACGCCGGAAAACCCCAGGTCGGACCGGCCCCGCCCGCCGGCCGGACCCCCTTGACCGGGTATCCGGGCACCGCCCGGCGCAACCGCCGGAGCCGCGATCGCCGCCCGAGCGGTCGGCACGTGGCCCCGATCACCCGTGGGAGGATCGGACCGCTCAAGCCCGGGGCTCTCCTTTCCCGGACAAGCACAGTACTGGCGAGCACCAGAGAGCAGGAGACAAGCACGATGCGTATCGGAGTTCTCACCGCAGGCGGCGACTGTCCGGGCCTCAACGCAGTGATCCGTTCGGTCGTGCACCGGGCCATGACCGGGCACGGAGATGAGGTCATCGGCTTCGAGGACGGCTTCAAGGGGCTGCTCGACGGCCACTTCCGGCCACTGGACCTGAACGCCGTCAGCGGCATCCTGGCCCGTGGCGGCACGATTCTCGGCTCGGCCCGGCTGGAGCGCGGCCGGCTCCGCGAAGCGGCGGAGAACTGCGCCGAGTTGGCCCGCCGGTACGGCATCGACGCGCTCATCCCGATCGGCGGCGAAGGCACACTGACCGCCGCCCGGCTGCTCTCCGACGCCGGGATGCCCGTCGTCGGTGTCCCCAAGACCATCGACAACGACATCTACTCCACGGACCGCACCTTCGGCTTCGACACCGCGGTGACGGTCGCGACCGAGGCGATCGACCGGCTCAAGACCACCGCCGAGTCCCACCAGCGGGTCATGGTCGTCGAGGTCATGGGCCGGCACGCGGGCTGGATCGCGCTGGAGTCCGGCATGGCGGGCGGCGCGCACGGGATCTGTCTGCCGGAGCGGCCCTTCGAGGTCGACAGCCTGGTCAAAATGGTCGAGGCGAGGTTCTCGCGGGGCAAGAAGTTCGCGGTCATCTGCGTCGCCGAGGGCGCGCATCCGGCGCAGGACTCCATGGAGTACGGCAAGGGCGAGATCGACCAGTTCGGGCACGAGCGCTTCCGGGGCATCGGCAACGTACTGGCGGCGGAGCTGGAGCGCCGCCTCGGCAAGGAGGCCAGGCCGGTCATCCTGGGCCATGTCCAGCGCGGGGGTACGCCGACGGCGTACGACCGGGTGCTGGCGACGCGGTTCGGCTGGCACGCGGTGGAGGCGGCGCACCGGGGGGAGTTCGGCCGGATGACGGCGCTGCGGGGGACGACGGTGGAGATGGTGCCGCTGGCGGAGGCGGTGACGCAGCTCAAGACGGTGCCGGAGAACAGAATGTTCGAGGCGGAGTCTGTCTTTTAAGGGGCTCGTTCTTTCAAGGGGCTCGGTTCGCCTCCGAGGCGCCTTATGTCGGTGCCGACGGTCGACCGTGCTCGATTCGCTCGTACCTCACGAACCTCCGCGCGCTCTCCCTTTCGGCACCGACGCGCCCCTTCGGCTCACTCGCCACCGGAAAGACCGCAACCGGAACGGATCGGCACCCCACCCCAGCCGGCACCCCGCGTCTGGCGCTGGGCAACCGCCAGGGGGAGGGGGCCGGGTGCGCGCCGTACGGGGGTCCGGGGGTGTCCCCCGGGAAAACACAGCATGCCGCCCGGACATGTACCTCCGGAGGCCCCGGACCCCGGCACCAGCCACAACCACCGCAACCCAGACCGCACCGTCAACCCTTCACCGCGCCGCCCAACGCGAACCCGCCCCCCAAACGTCGCGAGATCAGCACATACAGGATCAGCACCGGCGCCGAGTACAAGATCGAGAACGCCGCCAGCTGCCCGTAGATCACCGACCCGTAGTTGCCGAAGAACGTGAAGATCGAGACGGACGCGGGCAGTTGGTCCGGGGTCAGCAGCAGCATGAACGGTACGAAGAAGTTCCCCCACAGCTGGATGAAGGTGTAGATCGTCACCACCGTCACCCCCGGCCCCATCAGCGGCAGCACCACCCGCGTCAGCGTCTGGAAGTTCGACGCCCCGTCCGTCCAGGCCGCCTCTTCGAGGACCGTCGGTACCCCGTCCATGAAGTTCTTCATCAGCCAGATGGAGAAGGGCAGTTGGGACGTGGCGAGGAAGAGGGACGTGCCGTATGTGGTGTCGATGAGGTCGACCTGGACGAACAGCCCGTACACCGGCACCATGATCGCCGTGATCGGGAGGCAGGTCGTGAACAGGATCGTCAGCAGATACGGCCGGTTGAAACGCGAGCGGTAGCGGGAGAGCGGGTACGCCGCCAGCGTCGCGCAGACCACGGTCAGGACCGTCGCGCTGCCGCACAGCAGCAGGCTGTTCAGCATCGGTGTGAAGGTGATCTCGTCGGTGAGGACCGCCGTGAAGTTCTCGCCGGTGAGCGACGACGGGGCCCGTACGCGCAGATCCGCGTCGGCGTCGACCGAGGCGAGAGCCAGCCAGAGCAGCGGCAGTGCGAACGCGGCGGCGGTCAGCAGCAGGGCGGCGTCCGCCGAGAGGCGGGTGCGGGCGCGTCGGCTCAGCACGTCAGACCTCCACCCTCATCAGCCGCAGATAGACGAGGGAGAAGAGCGAGCCGACCAGCAGGAGGAGCAGCGCGACCGCTGTTCCGTAGCCGATCAGGCTTTTCTGGAACGCCTGGTCGTACATGAAGACCGGGAGGGTCTGGCTGCGGTTGCCGGGGCCGCCGCGCGTCATCCCCCAGATCAGACCGAAGACGGAGAGGGTCGAGAGCGTGTTGAGCATCAGGTTCGTGCCGATGGAGCGGCGGATCATCGGCAGGGTGATGTGCCAGAGCCTGCGCACCCCGCCGGCGCCGTCGACCTGTGCCGCCTCCGTGACGTCCTTGGGGATCTCGGAGAGCGCGGCGGAGTAGATCAGCATCGAGAACGCAGTTCCGCGCCAGACGTTGGCGAAGGACACCGCCAGGATTGGCAGGGTGTACAGCCAGTTCTGGGAGGGGAGCCGGAGCCCGTCCAGGATCGCGTTGAGCGTGCCCTCGCCGCGGAAGAAGGCGTAGAGCAGGAACGCGGCGACGATCTCCGGCAGCACCCAGGCGGCGATGATGAGAGCGCCGGTGAGCGTACGGACCGGCCGGGACGCGGCCCGCATCAGGCCGGCGAGGGCGAGTCCCAGGGTGTTCTGGCCGACGATGGAGGAGACGAGGGTGAAGACCAGCGTCAGCCAGACGGCGTTGCGGAAGTTCTCGTCGGCGAAGGCCCGGCGGAAGTTCGCCAGGCCCACGAAGTCCGAGGAGGACGAGCCGGTCAGCTGGGTGTTGGTGAAGGCGATCCAGACGCAGTAGGCGATGGGGCCGGCCAGGAAGAGCACCAGCAGGAGCGTGGCGGGAGCCAGCGGCACCCAGCGCCACAGCCGGCGCTGCCGGCGGCCCGCGTGCGCGGTGCTCACCTGCTGACCACCGCGCCGTCGGTGATGGTCTTCAGCTGGTCGTCGTACTCCTTCGCCGCCTGTTCCGGTGAGCCGTCACCCGTCGTCACCGTCTCCATCGCCTCGCCGATCGCCGAGGAGACCTGCGGATAGACGGGCAGGGCCGGGCGGTAGTGCGTGAACTCGACCAGCCCGGTGAAGAATTCGATGCCCGGCATGGACGTGAGGTAGCGCGGGTCGGCCGCCACGTCCTTCCGTACGGCGATCTGCGCGCCGACGATGTCCCACTCGACCGCGTTCTCCTTGGTCTGCTGCGTCTTGACGAACTCCCAGGCGAGATCGGGGTTCTTGGCCTTCGCCGGGATCGCCCACGCCCAGCCGCCCGACATCGACACCTTGCCCGGCGCCTGTCCGTGCTGCGTCGGCATCGGTGTCTGCGCGAGATCCTTTGACCAGTCCGGCCACTCCTTGGGGCCCTTGTTGATCCAGTTCTGGCCCATCCAGGATCCGTCCAGCGAGATCGCCAGCTTCCCTTCCGGAAACCACTCCGTGGCGACGCGCGTGCCGACATTGGGGTCGAGGGCGTCGGAGACATCCGGGCCGAGTTTCTCGCCGTAGACCGTCCGTACGAAGCCCAGCGCGTCCTGGAAGCCCTGGCCGCCCGCCACCCACTTCTTCGCGGAGGCGTCGTAGAGCGGGTCGGCGCCCGTGCCGTACAGCAGCATCTCGAAGCCCTGCATCACCGCCGCCTCGCCGGGGCCCTTGCCGGTGTAGACGTTGAGCGGGATGACCCCGGGGACCTTCTGCTTGACGGTCCGGGCCGCGTCCAGGATCTCCGCCCAGTTCTTGGGCTGCCAGTCGGCGGGCAGGCCCGCCTTGGCGAAGATCTCCTTGTTGAACCAGAGGCCGCGGGTGTCGGTGCCGTCGGGGACCCCGTATGTCTTGCCGTCCTCCGCCTTGGCCGCCGACTTCGCCGTGTCGACGAACTGGTCCCAGTCGGCCCACTTCGCCAAGTAGTCGTCCAGCGGGCGCAGATAGCCGGCCTTGATGTCGGAGTTGATCCGGAAGGTGTCCTCGTAGACCAGATCAGGGGCGGTCTTCGGGGAGCGCATCATCTGCTGCGCCTTGGTGGCGTAGTCGTTGTCCGGGGCCTGGATCGGGATGAGCTCGACCTTCTTGCCCGGATGCTCCTTCTCGAACTGCTGCTTCATGGACTCCAGATAGTTGTCCTTGAAGCGGATCTTGTTGTCCGTGGAGCGGTTGTAGGCGACCTTGATGGTGTCGGGATCGCTTCCTGAACCGCCGCCGCACGCCGTGAGCGAACCGGCGGCGAGCACGGCGACGAGGATCAGCGGGGCGGTGGGGCGCACGGGCACGACCTCCTCTGAGCCACAGTGGGCTGCCCGGCGACCGTAGGACTGGGCCATTACCAAGGTCAATCCCCGTGCAGGGTCGATTAGTTGGCGCCCCGGCGTGCGGTGAAGGGGGTGGCTTCCGGTACGGGTGGGCCGGTCAGTGGGGCGAGGGGAGCCAGCTGTACTGGAGCTCCGGGCGCCCGACCTGGCCGTACTGCGGACTGCGCCGCGCCCGCCCGTTGGTGACCAGATGTTCCAGATAGCGGCGCGCGGTGATGCGGGAGATCCCGACCCGGGCCCCGGCCTCAGTGGCGGTGAGTCCGTCGGCCGACGCGCGCAGCGTACGCGTCACCGCCTCCAGCGTCGGGGCGCTCAGCCCCTTCGGCAGCGAGGAGGGCTGCGGCGCCCGGAGTGCGCCGAGCGCGCGGTCCACCTCCTCCTGGCCGCTGGCCTCACCGGCCGCTGCCCGGAACTCGGCGTAGCGTACGAGCCGGTCGCGGAGGGTGGCGAAGGTGAAGGGCTTCAGTACGTACTGGACGACCCCGAGCGACACGCCTTCCCGTACCACCGCGAGGTCGCGCGCCGAGGTGACCGCGATGACATCCGCGTGGTGCCCGCCCGCCCGCAGGCTGCGCAGGAGCTGGAGGCCGTGCCCGTCCGGGAGGTACAGGTCGAGGAGGATCAGGTCGATGTCCGTGCGCTCCAGCAGCCGGCCGGCCTCCACCCGGGAGTGGGCGACGCCCGCGACGGTGAAGCCGGGCACCCGGCCGACGTACAGCTGATGGGCGTCAGCCGCGACCGGATCGTCCTCGACCACGAGGACACGGATCGCCGTATCTCCGGGGCCCGTGGGGCCGACCGGCCCCGTGGGGCCGACCGGGCCTCTGGGACCCGGGGACCCTGTGGGGCCGACCGGGCCTCTGGGACCCGGGATACCTATGGGGCCGGGGCTCACCGGGCCGCCTCCATCGCGTCGTCGGCGGTCCTGGCGGCGGCCGGCCGACGGCCGGCCAGCGGCAGCCGTACGGTGAACTCCGCGCCGCCCTCCGGGCCCTCCGCGAGCTTCACCGTCCCGTTCGCACGGTGCACCGCCTGACGTACGAGCGCCAGACCGAGACCGCGCCCGGGACCACGGGTCGACCAGCCGCGCCGGAACACCTCGTCCATGTCGCCGGGGGCGACCCCGGCTCCGGTGTCCCGTACGCCCAGCAGCAGTTCGCCGTCCTCCACCAGGGCCGTCACGATGATCCGCGCGCCCTCGCCGCCCTGCGCCGCGTCCATCGCGTTGTCGATCAGATTGCCCAGGATGGTCACCAGATCGCGTGCCGGGAGCGTCGACGGGAGGACGCCGTCGTCGATCCGGCTGTCCTCGGCGAGCTCCAGCTCCACACCGCGTTCATTGGCCTGCGCGGCCTTCCCCAGCAGCAGGGCCGCGAGGACCGGCTCGCCGACCGCGCCCACCACCCGGTCCGTGAGCGCCTGTGCCAGCTCCAGCTCCGCCGTGGCGAACTCCACCGCCTGCTCCACCCGTCCCAGTTCGATCAGCGAGACCACCGTGTGCAGCCGGTTGGCCGCCTCGTGCGCCTGTGAGCGCAGGGCCTGGGTGAAGCCCCGCTCCGAGTCCAACTCGCCCGACAGGGCCTGGAGTTCGGTGTGATCGCGCAAGGTGACGACCGTACCGCGCTGCTCCCCGCCGATCACCGGGCGCGTGTTCACGACCACGATCCGGTCGGCGGTCATATGCACCTCGTCCACCCGTGGCTCCGAGGCCAGCAGCGCACCGGTGAGCGGTGCGGGCAGCCCCAGCTCGGCGATGGGACGGCCCACCGCGGAGTCGTCCAGACCGAGCAGCTCGCGCCCGCCGTCGTTCATCAGCGCGATCCTGCGCGCGCCGTCGAGCATCAGCAGCCCCTCGCTCACGGCGTGCAGCGCCGCCTCGTGGTAGTCGTGCATCCGGCTCAGCTCCGCCGCGTTCATCCCGTGGGTGTGCCGGCGCAGCCGCGCGTTGATCACGTACGTACCCAGGCCGCCGATCGCCAGGGCCGCGCCCGCGGCCATGGCCAGAACCCTGACCTGCTGGGTGACCTCGCTGGAGATCCGGTCCACGGTGATCCCGACGCTGACCAGACCGGTGATCCGGTCGCCGTCCCATACCGGAGTGACGGCCCGGACCGAAGGGCCGAGCGTGCCGGTGTACGTCTCGGTGAAGGTCTCGCCGAGCAGCGCGGGAGCCGTACGGCCCAGGAAGGGCATCCCGATCTGCGCCGGATCGGGATGCGTCCAGCGGATCCCCTTCGGGTTCATGATCGTGATGAAGTCGAAGCCGGTGTCGCGCCGCACGCGCTCCGCGTACGGCTGGAGTGCGGCGCTCGGATCGTGGGTACGGATCGCCTCGCGTACCGACGGCGAGTCGGCGAGCGCGTGCGCCGTGGCCAGAACCTGCTTGCGCGCGGTCTCGTCCGTATGGGCGCGACCGGTGACGAACGCGAATCCCGCGCACCCCGCGACGACAGCCGCGACCAGCACGACCTGCATCGCGAAGAGCTGGGCGGCGAGACTGCGGGGGAGCGGCAGATACATGAAACAAGAATGCCTGGCCGGATTCATATGAACGAAATGAACGTAAGGGTGACCGGCGTCACATGGTGGTGGATAGTCACCGGGACCCCTCGGGACAGGGACGGGGGATTCGCAGGAGACGAGTCGAGGAGGACCCGTGGCCGCAAGGCGGGACCGTACCCACTATCTGTACATCGCGGTGATCGTCGCCGTCGCGCTCGGCATTCTGGTGGGCTTCACGGCTCCTGGTGTGGCCGTCGAACTGAAGCCGATCGGTACCGGCTTCGTGAACCTCATCAAGATGATGATCTCGCCGGTGATCTTCTGCACGATCGTGCTGGGGGTCGGGTCGGTCAGGAAGGCCGCCAAGGTCGGCGCGGTCGGCGGGCTGGCCCTCGGCTACTTCATGGTGATGTCGACCGTCGCCCTGGCCATCGGCCTGGTCGTCGGAAACATCCTGGAGCCCGGTTCGGGTCTCCACCTCACCGAGGCCACCCGGGAAGCGGGCGCGGCCCAGGCCAGCGGTGCGAGCGAGTCCACCGCGGACTTCCTGCTCGGCATCATCCCGACGACGATCGTCTCCGCCTTCACCGAGGGCTCGGTCCTCCAGACGCTGATGGTCGCGCTGCTGGCGGGCTTCGCGCTCCAGGCCATGGGCTCCGCGGGCGAACCGGTGCTGCGGGGTATCGGACACATCCAGCGCCTGGTCTTCCGGATGCTCGCGATGATCATGTGGGCCGCGCCCGTGGGTGCCTTCGGCGCCATCGCGGCGGTGGTCGGTGAGACCGGCCTCGACGCCCTGAAGTCGCTCGCGATCATCATGATCGGCTTCTACATCACCTGCGCGCTCTTCGTCTTCCTCGTCCTCGGCGCGCTGCTCCGGGTGATCGCGGGCGTGAACATCTTCACGCTGCTGAAGTACCTGGGCCGTGAGTTCCTGCTGATCCTCTCGACCTCCTCGTCCGAGTCGGCGCTGCCGCGGCTCATCGCGAAGATGGAGCACCTGGGTGTCAGCAAGCCCGTCGTCGGCATCACCGTCCCGACCGGCTACTCCTTCAACCTGGACGGCACGGCCATCTATCTGACGATGGCCTCGCTCTTCATCGCCGAGGGCATGGGTGACCCGCTCTCGATCGGTGAGCAGGTCTCGCTGCTCCTCTTCATGATCATCGCGTCCAAGGGCGCGGCGGGTGTCACCGGCGCGGGTCTGGCGACACTGGCCGGCGGCCTCCAGTCGCACCGGCCCGAACTGGTCGACGGTGTCGGTCTGATCGTCGGTATCGACCGCTTCATGAGCGAGGCGCGGGCCATGACGAACTTCGCGGGCAACGCGGTCGCCACGGTCCTGATCGGTACCTGGACCAAGGAGATCGACAAGGGCCGCGTGGACGAAGTGCTGGCCGGAAACATCCCGTTCGACGAGAGGACCTTGGTGGACGACCACGGTCCGGCGGACGCGCCGGGAGACGTCTCGAAGGACGTGCCCAAGCCGCGCGCCGCCACCGAGGCGGACAAGGCGGGGGTCTGATCCCCCTTCCCGCACCATGACCCGGCCGGGGTCACCCCCCTCACTCCGGCCCTCCGAAGACCGGCCGTACGGAGACGCTTCCGTGCGGCCGGTCTGTCATGCGGCCGGTCCGTCTGGGGTCAGGACGTCCTCGCCATCGCCTCCCGTACCGCTGCCTTCCGTATCGCTGCCGTCCGTACCGATGTGATCGGGCACCGGTACGGACGGCAGCGACACGGACGGGAGGTCCGGGGGCTGTGCGGGGGGTGGGCGCGCCGCCTACCAGGCCACCGGCAGCTCGTGCGGGAAGCGCCGGATCGTCTCCGTGTCCCAGCGCAGTTCCTCGGCCGGCACCGCGAGCCGCAGCCCGGGGAAACGCTCCACCAGACGGCCGATGGCGGCCTCCAGCTCGGCCATGGCCAGGGGAGCGGCGATACAGCGGTGCCCGCCCCAGCCGAACGTCATGTGCGGAGTGGGCGGACGGTGCGGGTCGATGACATCGGGGTCGGAGAACCGCTCCGGATCGCGGTTCGCCGTCAGGTACGACACATGGACGAAGTCACCGGCCCGGATCCGCACCCCGCCCATCTCCACGTCCTCGGTGGCGACGCGCGGAATGCCCACCCCCTTGCGGAAGGGGATGTACCGCAGGAGCTCGTCCAGCACCGGCGTGAGCGACTCGGGCCGGCTCCGCACCAGGTCCATCAGCTCCGGGCGGGTCAGCAGGAGGTACGCGATATTGCTGATCTGGCAGGTCGCCGTGTCATGGCCGCTGAGCATGAGCGTCAGCGACATGACCGCCAGGTCCTTGTCGTCCAGGGCGTCGTCGCCGTCCTTGGCGGCGGCCAGCGCGCTGATCAGATCGTCCCCGGGGGTGCGCCGCCGCTCCGCCACCAGCCCGCCGAAGTACTCACGCAGCTGCGCCTTGGCGTCCGCGGCGGCCTGACGCGAGTCCGGGGCCGTGGACAGCAGCTGATGGGCGTACTCCTGCATGCGCGGCCTGTCCGGCGGCGCGATACCCAGCAGCTCGCAGACGGTGTGCTGGGGGAGCTTGTTCGACAGATGGGCGGCCAGGTCGGCCGGCGGGCCGTCCTCGGCCATCTCGTCGAGGAGCTGGTCGACGATGCCCTCGACGGCGGGCCGCATCCGGTCCACATGCCGCGGCGTGAACGCCTGCGAGGCCAGCC
Organism: Streptomyces sp. NPDC102274; assembly: GCF_044766385.1. Classification (NCBI taxonomy): domain Bacteria; kingdom Bacillati; phylum Actinomycetota; class Actinomycetes; order Kitasatosporales; family Streptomycetaceae; genus Streptomyces; species Streptomyces sp. NPDC102274. The sequence goes on from NZ_JBIWLW010000053.1 coordinate 34,637, forward strand.
GTCGCAGCCGACTGCTGATGGGCGGGTCCATCACATTGATCGACTCGGGGGAGACGATCGGCTCCGGGGTCATCCTGGGGTAGTTGTGGCTCATGATTCCCGCGCGGCTGAACCGGGGATCGGTCGTCACCTGTCGTACCCCGTCGAAGTTCGTGACCAGCCAGGCATCCGCCTCGCCGTAGGGCAGCCGGATCCGGGTGACAGGCCCCTGGGACATGAGGTCCCCGAGCGAGGGATCGAAGTCCAGGCCCTTGCTGAAGTCGAACGGGCAGGTGGTCGTTTCCCCGATTTCGGTCATCGCGTACTCCAGGACGAGCGGGGACGTTGCGGGCGAGGGATACGTACCTCGTCCATTTCGGGGATATGCCTACCGCCCGGCAAATGGGTACGAGCGGTCCGAGGCGTACGAGCCGCGCGGGACGTGCGAGTAGGGCGGGGCGGAGCGAGCTTGTCCCACTCCAGGCTGATCGCGAAGGGCACCGAGCGTTGGAGCGTGCGGCGGTTGGGTGATCGTCACGGCGGGCGTACGCGCGATCCGACGCGACGGCCGGAGCGGACGCGGCCGGGCGGGGGCATCCATGGCGAGCGGGCACCCCGGGGTGGGATCAGTCGATGCTCCGAGTGGCAGGATGCGGGATGAGCGCAACCATCGGGAAAGGGGCCAGACATGGCTGTCATCCACCGCACCACCATGACACCCGGCAAGCTTGAGCTTCTGGCCTCGTGGCTTCCCGCTCAGCCCTGGAACCCCGGCGGGGGGCACGAGCCGCGGCTGACCAAGGCCGGCGGCTTCCGGCTGGACGACCCGCAAGGCGAGGTGGGGATCGAGTTCATGGCGGTCACCGACGAGTCCGGGGACCGGCCGATCACGTACCAGGTGCCCCTCAGCTACCGGGGAGCACCGCTCCCCGGCGCCGACCACGCGCTCATCGGCACCTCGGAGCACGGGGTGCTGGGACGGCGGTGGATCTACGACGGAACCCACGACCCGGTCCTCGTCGGTCAGTTGTTCGCCCTCATCCTCGGCGAGGCCGAGCCGCAGGCCCAAGGCGTGAGCAACGCCCCGGCCCCGTCCGTCACCGCCCACTTCGCCGAGGCCGGCCATACGGCATCGATCAGCTCCGTGGACGTGACCAACGGGCCGGACGGTACGGATCTCCGCGTACTGACCGCCTCCGCACCCGGGGCGCCGAGCGGACCGGCCAGGGAGCTGACCATCCGCGTGAATCGCGTGCTGCGGCCCGAGCGGCCCGAGCGGCCCGAGCGGGCCGAGTCGGCCACCCGTGCCGCACAGGCCCTGGGGCACATCACCGCCGACTGGCTTCTGCCGGACGGCGCCACGACGCGCGGCCTGTACGCCGTCGTGAGCGACACCGCGCCGAACTCCGCGAACACGCCCTAGGGTGTGTCTGACAATGATCATGTCGCTGGTTGGCGGAGCCAGAGGATGAGTGAGGCGAGTTGGAGTCCGGCTCGGTAGCGGGTGGCGAGCT